>DATHHO010000199.1:0-23919 GCA_035317125.1 Puia sp. | reverse complement strand
TGAAGTGGCGGTATGCCGCTTTTACCTTTATCGTTTTTTCATCGGTATTAAAATAGTAATCACGGTTGGGCATGCCCAGACCGCCCTGGCCAAGCTGATAGGCCATGCGGTCGCTGTATTTATCGTCCTGCGCGACCCAATCGGCAAAAAGAGCACCGCCGCCTTGTCTGTGCATAGCCGCCGTCACCCGGAGCAGGTCGTCCAGATTGCTGATGGAATGGATCGTCTCCAGCTGTCCGCGCAGCGGTTGCAGTCCCTGTCTGTCTGCCGCCACCGAGTCCATTCCGCTGTACCAGAGGTCGCCGATCTGTTGTGAAACGCTGCCCTGTGGAGCTTTTGCGGCTTCGGCGTCCTCACTGATCTTTCTCAGACGGGTATAGATATCCTGCTGGACCATCTGGCCGATGCTCCATCCGCTCTCTTCCTCGGGAATGGATGTTTTTTTGATCCAGTTGCCGTTGGCATACTGGAAGAAATCGGCCCCCGGACTGACGGTCGTATCCTGGATCCCGGCCAGAAAATCGGGGGATTCTTTTTTTGTTGCGGACTGGCAGGATGCGAGCAGGAGGGTGATGGCGGCGAGCAGGTGGGTTGTTCGGGTAATGTGCATGGCTGTTTATTATGATACAAATATTAATCAAGGATCATGGCTATGCGAGATAATCTTGATCAGCGGAAACTTTGGCAATGCGGATGGGGGATGTGCCCCGGGTAGTTGGGTATATTGGAGAGAGGGTCGGGTTATGCCCGGATGTTAACCGCATGTAGACGAATGTTGACTGATTGTTCATGAAAGTCGGCTTATTGCGGATGAATGTTGATTTATTATGGATATAGTGAGATAATTTTTGAAGATAATCCGGTGCTTTAGTATTTTCGCGTCAAAGTTTGAAAAATAGGTTAGTTTGCTTTGATTGATAGCAGCAGGCCTTTGCCCTCAGGGCGAAGGCCTTCGTCTTTGAGGGGGAGGGGGCTGAGGGAAGTCCGAGTGTGGAGTTGCGGGAGCCGGGATGAGGTGGGGTTCGTGCGGAGGATGTGCTGTGGGGCTTGCCAGGGATGGTGATGTGGGAGCCAGTGATGGAGGTTCGTGTGGAGATGCGGGAGCCGGGACCGGAACCTGGGTGTGCAGGAGCTTATTTGCAGCAATCCTTCTTGTGGATGAAGATCGCTTTGAGCATTTTCAGCAGGAATTCACTTACAGATCTGACTGCATTCATCCTGCAAATATACGACTTGTCAGGATGAGCACGATGCCATGGGTTGCAAGGATTCCGTTAATTTCTCCGGACGGCCTTTGTCAGATCGCGGGCAGGCTTTTACCAGTTCCAGCGGCGACGACATCTGATTCCTCCAGGCAACGAGATCTAATTCCTCCGTGCGACGATATAATCTATGACGGCGCCAAGGGTGGTCAGCTTTTCTGCTGCTTCGTCGTCGATCCTGATGCCGAATTTCTTTTCGATAGCCATGAACGTTTCGAGGATGTCCAGGGAATCCAGTCCCAGGTCATTGCTGAAAGAGGCGGTTCTGGTGAGAGCAGATTCCTGTATTTCCAGCTTATCCAGAATGATGGTTCTGACTTTTTCTGCGATCTCCGACGTATCAACGGTAGTAGACATAGTAGTTCAATTGGGTACGAAATTAAATACGAAAACTTTTATAATAACGCTGTTTTCCCGATTTTCATATATGACCCGCAGGGTGCGCGGATTTATAAGGGGGAAGTGGTGTTTTCCAGGGAAAATTTAACATTTTTAAAATATGCGCGTGGGGCCGCGGAGTGGTTGGCGGAGAAAGCGTTATTTTAGCAGGTTCGAATAATTTCCGGAAAAAAATGGCTGAGCTTCCTAAGAAAACGATCATTGTAAATTCCTCTTCTGTACAGCAGGGAAAAAATTCTTTTGAGACGGGATTGTTGCTGAATTTTAATAATCCCAAAAAAGGCGGCTTCTCCATCGAACTGCTGATGGTGCTGGATAAAAAAGAAGGCCGCAGCTACCAGCGGATCCCCCTGGCCGGAAACGCTTACCTGTCTTATTTAAGCAGCTTGCCTGTTCCTGTGGCGCTGGTTCTTAAAAAACTGTCAGACGAGGCATTGGTTACTCATCTGGTGAAAAACGGATTTGCCTGGCTCCGGGATGCCGACAAGCCGTTCGATTTTCTGGATAGCAGGCATCACGTCCTGCTTGGTGAGCTTATTGCCGGGATCCTCCAGGAACTCAAGCCTCTGGCGCCTGCCCTGAAATATCTTTTCCACCTGCCGCCGGGAGAACCGTTTATCAATAAAAATATCCGGCCGGCCTCGATAAGCGCGTTCACGCCCAATCTTTCCTTTGTCCTGGAGAGAGGCAACGGTTATTTATTCCTGCGTTGCCGGGTGATGCTCAACAATATATCTTTTCCGCTGGAAGATTTTGAACAGCAGCACTTCTTTCTGAAGAGCGGGAATGAATATTTTCTGTTGAGAAAGGAGGACAGGGATCTGTTGCGGGGATGGGAAGCGGCGGGTGCAACTGATGAGCTACCGGCGGGCGGCCTGGTGTCCGGGCCGGTGGCGCCGGAGGAGGAACTGGTTCATTTCCTCGAGAAAGTAGTAAAACCGCTGGCAGAAAAATATCCTGTGGATACGAGCCAGGTCATCCGTCAGGAGATCGTGGATAGCCTGCCGGTCGGCAGGGTGTATCTCAGCGAGCTCAATGAAAATTTTCTGCTTATCAAGCCAAAATGGCTGTATGGGGACATAGAAGTGGAGGAATGGGATGGACCGGAGGTGCGGGTGGATAAAGGCAGCGCGGTGTTTACGATCATGCGGAGGAAGGAAGAGGAAGAAGTGCTGGCGGAGTCCATCCGGAAACTGCACCCAAAATTCAGCGGACAGCGCAATGGCTATTTCTATCTGAAATTCAGCGAAGCCCTGGAGAAGAACTGGTTTGTCGGATTCTATCATAAGATGCAGGGGCTGGACATCCCGATCCTGGGCATGAGCGGGCTTCGGAAATTCAGGTACAATACAAGCCCGCCGGAATTTAAAATAATCGCCGGTAAGCGCATCGACTGGTTTGACCTGACCATCGAGGTTCGTTATGGCGGACTGGTCGTACCCCTGCATGAACTGAGGAAAGCGATATTGGGGAAGCAGGAATATATTCTGCTGGAAGATGGCAGTCTGGGCGTGCTGCCAGTGGAATGGATCCAAAAATATAGCCTGCTGATGAAGATGGGGAAGGTGAAAGAGGGCGAATTGAAAATTCCGGGGATCCACTGGTCCCTTGTGGAAGAGCTGGACCTTGGTGGTGGGGCTGATAGGGCCGGTATTGAAGGTCGGAGCACGTTGCAAATGGAGCTGACGGAAAAGAAAGCAAGACTGAAAGGAATTGGTAAATCGCGGGAGTGGCCCGTCCCTGCCGCTGTTCAGGCGAAGCTGAGGGATTATCAGCTGGCGGGCTATCAGTGGATGTGCCTGCTGGATGAGATGGGATGGGGTGGTTGTCTCGCCAATGATATGGGGCTTGGAAAAACCTTGCAGACGCTTTGTTTTTTGCAATATTTAACACAGAAATATCCGGATGAAACGCACCTGGTCGTATGTCCCACTTCACTGATCTATAACTGGGAGGCCGAACTGAAAAAATTTGTGCCGGGACTTGCCTGGCATGTCCATTATGGAGCGGACCGGGAGTTTGATGAGAGCGTTATGCGGGCTGCGCGTGTGATCATCACCAGCTATGGTATGGTGAGGAACGATATACAACATTTTTCAGGGTTTCGTTTTGGGTACATCATTCTGGATGAAAGCCAGTCCATCAAGAATCCCGCCTCGCTGGTCTGCAGGGCAATGGGGATGCTGAATGGACGCGGCAGGCTTGCTTTGAGCGGGACGCCCGTGCAGAACAATACCTTCGATCTCTATGCGCAGATGGATTTCCTTAACCCGGGCATGCTTGGCGGGCAGGATTTTTTCCGGGGTGAATTTGCGGTTCCCATCGATAAGAACGGAGACAAGGAGGCCGCTGCCCGGCTGCGCAAGCTGGTCTATCCTTTTATATTGCGGAGGACCAAGGAGCAGGTGGCCGATGATCTGCCGGATAAGACGGAAATGATCCTCTGGTGTGAGATGGGTATAGAGCAAAAAAAGATCTACAACAGTTTTAAGGAACACTACCGGGATAGCATACTCGAACATATCAGCGGCGAGGGGATGGGGAAGAGCAGTATCTATATCCTCGAAGGGCTGACCAAGCTGCGGCAGATCTGCGACAGTCCCGCCATCCTGCATGAAAAGGAGGTCTATCCCAATGCCAGCGCCAAGCTGGAAGAGCTGATCCGGGAGATCGAGGAAAATACGGGTCAGCACAAGGCGCTTGTGTTCTCGCAGTTCACCTCCATGCTACGGCTGATCCGGGAAGCGCTTGAACAAAGAGGGCTGTCCTATGTATATCTGGATGGCAGTGTAGCGGCGGGCGACCGGAGGAAGGCGGTGCAGCAATTCCAGGAGAATGACTCGGTGCGCGTATTTCTGATCAGCCTGAAGGCGGGCGGTGTAGGGCTTACGCTTACTGCTGCCGATTATGTTTATCTGGTGGATCCCTGGTGGAACCCAGCCGTGGAGCAACAGGCTATTGACAGGAGCCACCGTATCGGGCAGACGAACAAAGTGTTTGCCTACCGGATGATCTGTAAGGATACGGTCGAAGAAAAGATATTACAGCTACAGGAAAAGAAGAGGAGTCTGGCGGCCGACCTGGTAGGTGATGAGGCGGGGTTTGTAAAAAAGCTGACGGAGGAGGATGTGGTCTATCTGTTCAGTTAGTTGTAACTTTGCATCATAAACGTCTTATCATGGAGGTGAGAAAAATCCTCAGGGTACTCCTGAATATCGCCGATAAATATTATGTGATCGCGGGGATCGCGTTCCTGGTTTTTTATATTATTTTCCGCAAAAAGATGTCCTGGAAAAAGATCCAGCCCGGATACCCCAGGGGAAAGGATTACCGGCGGGAGATCATTTTTTCGACGATGTCCGTATTCATCTTTGCGTTGCCAGCCGTGCTGCTGCTGCAGATCGATGCCATAAGACCGCATACCACGTATTATAAAGACATTTCACAGTATGGATGGGTCTATTTCTTCAGCGCGTTCCCGCTGATGCTGCTGATCCACGATGCCTATTTTTACTGGATGCACCGGATCATCCATCACCCCCGTCTCTTCAAGCTGTTCCATCTTGTGCATCACCGGTCGGTGAACCCGTCTCCCTGGGCGGCTTATGCCTTTCATCCACTGGAGGCTTTTCTGGAGTCGCTGATCTTCGTCATCTTTCTTTTTACGATGCCGATCAACCAATGGCACCTGCTGGTCTTTTTTGTGATCAGCCTGATCTACAATGTATACGGTCACCTGGGCTTTGAACTATATCCTGCGGGCTTCAACAAGCATTGGTTTGGCAAGTGGCTGAATACTTCCGTGAGCCACAACCTGCATCATCGTTATTTTAAAGGGAATTACGGGCTGTATTTTATGTTCTGGGACCGTATGATGGGGACGCTCCGCATGGATTATGATGAGGTGTATGCGGAAGTGTTGTCGAGACCTGGAGAAATGGAGGTTGCGGCGGTGGGCGGGGAGCGGACTGCTGCGGAGGCCGGTTAACCGGCGGCCTGCGGTGCGGCTGTATATGGGATGTGGCCAGGTTGGGCGGTACGGGGCCGCCTGACTAATCGATCAGTTCAATGCCTGATCCTGTGAGGCGGATCTTTCTTTCCTTATACAGGTGGCCGGTCGTCATCTTGAATGTTTTCTTACTCATTCCGAAAAAAGTATAGATCTCTTCCGGTCCGGATTTATCATGATAGGGCAGGTATCCATTGTTCTCCTTCAGGAGGCGCAGGACTTTTTCAGTGGCATCTTCCACCCGTTCGTAACCCGGCTTGCCGGCTACGACGTCGATCTGTGTCTCGCCGGAAGGGGTCGTATCGGCGGGGTATATTTTTTTTATAAAGCCTGGGAAGCGGTCGCCGATCGCGATATCCCGGTAGATCTCGGAAGTATGGAGGATCCCGGTATGTTTGTTATTGACGATGACGACCCAGCCGATGTCGCTGCGTCGATAGGCCGTGAGGTTGACGAGGTCTTTTTCTTTCAGGTCCAGGTTCTCGTTGCTTAGAAAGGATTCTATCTTTTCCGTGCCTGCCAGCCTGCCGGTCTGCTCATCGAGGTAGATCTTTACCAGGTAATCGCCCCGGAGGCGCATGCCGGTCAGCTGTTTAGATTTGGGTACAAAAAGATCTTTCATCAGGCCCCAGTCCATAAAGGCGCCCTGCGGCGTCACGTTGACGGCGGTCAGCCTCACGATGTCCCCGAGTATCCCGATGGGTTCCTGGGTGGTGGCGATGATGCGGTCTTCGCCATCATGGTAAATAAACACTTTGAGGGTATCGCCGATATGGGTTCCTTTGGGCACGAATCGTTTGGGCAAAAGAATGCCTTCGCCTCCGTCATCCAGGATAAGGCCGATGGGTGGCTCTCTCAGGACCTTCATCTCATTATACTCCCCGATCTTGATCATTCTCCGCTGGTTGTAAAAAATTGAATGGGGCAAAGGTATAGCAATTGGGGGAGTGCTTTTGGGAAAAGTTCGTAGATTCATGTCCGTATGAAGTCAATGCCCATCCTGTTCTCTTTACGATGGCCGAACGGAGGCTTTTTTTATGTCCTTGCTGCTGTCCTGCTGCTGCTGGGTGGAGCAGGCTGTGACCATGGCGGAAGCGGCCCGCACAGTGGAGGCGCCCAGTCCGGGAGCGGGGCTGAGCAATGGAAAAAGCTCCGGCTGCCGGATGGAACGGATATTGTCATGAAAGCGGGCACGGTGGTCCGGCTTTCTCCTGAATTTGGCAAGAGCAACCGGGAGGTGGAATTTGGAGGCGAAGCCATGTTCGATGTGGCGGGTGATGCGGGGAAGCCGTTTGTCGTACACACGAAAAATCTCGTGATCCTGGTATTGGGGACCCGGTTCAGGATCGACGCATGGCCCGATAAGGCCGGAGAGGAGGTAGATCTCTTATCGGGTAAGCTGAAGGTTACGAAATCTTATACTTCCAAAACGGATAATCAGCCCGAGACCCTTGAGGCCGGGGATATGGTGATGATCAACCGGGAGATCGACCTTATGGAAAAAGAGAAGCTTGACTCAGCCGAGTTGAAGGCAATTGAGAAAATGGATTAGTCGGCCGTGGCCAGCCCCGGGTACCTGCGGATATTGATCATTCTCCCTCATCTTCCGCGAAGGTCAGCAGGTAATTGTTGTTATCACTGATGGAAAATTCGGTCGCGCCGTAAAATGTTTTTTCGAGGCCATGCACGACCTGCACTTTGTCTTTGATGCTTTCGAAGAAAGCGCGGATATTCTTGAGCCTGATATAGAGCAGAAGGGAGCCGCCGTCCTGTCTGCTGATCTGGGGGAGCGTGTCGCCCAGGCTTTGAAAGGTCTGGAACATGAAGTTCACATTGCCGCAGGCCATCATGGCCCATACCAGGTCGCCCTGGCCTTCTTCGGGAACGGTGACGACGAGCTGAAAGCTGAGCTGTCTGTAAAATTCAATGCTTGCCTGGATGTCTTTTACAAATAGATTGGGGGAAAGGGAGTCCATTTTTGTTGAGTTGATGGGTCTGAAAATAAATGACGGCACCAATATACTAATTTTATTAGTTTATTGCTGTTAAATTTTTTAGTTTTTTTGTCCGGATGAGGTGCCCGGGTGAGGATGTGTGTGGCCGGGGGAGGAGGGTTGGGGCTCGGACGGGTGTTGTGGGGCTGGCAGGAGTGCGGGGCAGGGGAAAGTGGATAAAATCGCTTAACTTGAAGGGATGCTGAATGTCCTGTCATATCAGATAGCGGATAGTATCGATATCCGGTTGTTCAGGGCGGCGTATAAGGAAGGGATCACCCGGTACGATGCCGATGAATTATTCTACCGGACTGCGCCGGAATCCTTTGTTTATGTGTTTAAATATGGGGTGGTCTGCTTCCTCAATTACGAAGAGGTGGGGTGTCAGGATTTTCTGAAAATGATCGCGCCTTTCTGCAAGAACCTTTTCGAGACGAAGCTGAGCGAGGAATTCCAGGTCGAGACCAATGCCCGGGAGAACAAGTTTGGCTATAATACGATAGAGATCATCAATGCAGATGTCGAAACCCTGAGGCTGATCATGCTCAATGTCAGCCAGTCTGTAGCCCTGGACTACTATTCCGAGCAGACCAACCGGCTCCTGGAGGAAACGAATTACCATACCCAGAGTCTTGAACTGCGGGGAAAGCTGGACGTTTCCGGAAAAAGCCTCAAAAAGTATATCGGAAAGACCCTTATTCTGAAGAACCGTATTGCGGAAAACCTTTATATATTCGATTCCCCGCCGGAAACCTGGGATGACGAGAACCTGAATAAGATCGACCTTGGGCTGAAGCGGACCTTTGACCTGCAGGAAAGATTCCGGGATATCCGGGAGGGCCTGGAGATCGTCAAAGAGAACCTCGAATTATTCAAAGACCTGCTCCAGTACCGGAACAGTACCTTTCTGGAATGGATCATTATCATCCTCGTTGCCCTGGAAGTGCTGAACCTGATCATCGATAAATTGTGGAAGTGAAGAACCTGTACCCAGCTCTGAGGATCTGTGCCTGTCGCGCGATCTGGCTGGCGCTAAACGACGCCAATCCGGCAACAAACCAATTATATTTTAATTATTATAATTTGAAGTTAACTGCTTGATTTCCATATAATTATTTTTCACCTACCGGCCTCTTTCCGCTGTATTTGTTATATAATACGAATATTAGTTGCCATCCCCCTCTCCAATTTTTTTCTTTATGTACCGGAACTGAACAACGTGGCTGACGTTTCCGCCCGGATTGCTAAACGAAAATTGCTTGTACTATGCCAATAGCCTTTAACAACAGCTCCAACCAGTTTACAAAAACTGTCCGGGTGACGGGCAGCCTGCTCAAAAGAGTGTCTTCATTTTACGAACGTCCCGGCAACCGGTCTTCCATTTCCAAACATACCCGATACACCCGATACTTGTTTGCGACCAAACTCGGCATGATGAATGTGGAAGGCGCAAACGAAAAAATAATACATCAACCTAATCGCGGCAATTAAGACGTTCAAGTTAACGGCCCGCGCCTGTGATCCATTCAAACTGATCAGTGTAAAGCTTAAAACTTTGCACTGATCTTATTTCGTAGCATCCATGGGCGGTTTTTTGTTATCGCCGCCTGTTTATTTAATAGTTATCAACCGGAAATATGGTACTAAGATCTGCTATCGTCTGCCTGCTGTTCGTGTCGACCCCGCATTGCCTGAAGGCGCAAGTTTCCGAAACGGCAGAAATGAACCGCACCAAACTTTCCTTTATGCTCGATAAGGATGGCGCCCCTGTGTATGCCGTGAGCTTTGACGGAAAGCCCGTTATCCTTCCCTCGCATCTCGGCTTTGTCCTGAAAGAGGACAGCAGCTTTTATAAAGGGTTTCTGCAGACGGGTGTGGAAAGAAGGTCGTTTGATGAGACCTGGCAACCTGTCTGGGGAGAAACGAAGGATATCCGGAATCATTATGAGGAGCTGGTGGTGCATCTTCGGAAAGGAGATGCTCCCGGCGGGGCCGGTGGCGGCGTTTCTGGTTCCGGGGCGGCTGGCGCCTCGCGTGGGCTGTTGCTGGATATCGTATTCCGCGTGTTTGCGGACGGGGTCGGTTTCCGTTATGTGTTCCCTCTCCAGCCCGGGCTTAAATATTTTACCGTATCGGACGAGCTGACGCAGTTCCGTCTTGCGGGTGATCACAAGACCTTCTGGATACCGGGGGATTATGACACCAATGAATATCCGTATACCGTATCCCGGATCAGTGAGATCGACAACAAGGAGCTGGTGGAGAAATCGACGGCTATCGCCGTGCGGGTGGCCCCGGACCGGTATGCCGTACAGACCCCGCTGATGATGAAGACGGATGACGGACTGTATATCAATATCCATGAGGCGGCCCTTGTCGGGTATCCTGCGATGCAGCTGCATACCGACAGGGCCACGCATACCCTGACGTCCAGCCTTGTGCCGGATCCCGTTGGAAATAAGGCTTATCTGCATGCGCCCTTTCATACACCCTGGAGGACGATCATCGTCGATGACCATGCGGCGGGCATTCTTACTTCAAAAATGATCCTTAACCTGAACGATCCATCGAAGATCAAAGACCCCTCCTGGATAAAGCCCATGAAATTCGTGGGCGTATGGTGGGAGATGCAGACGGGTAAGGGCACCTGGAGCTTTTCCGACTACCCCGACAGCGTTGCTGCGGGCGGTGGGCTTGTTCCCAGCGGGCATCATTCCGCCAATACAGCGAATGTAAAACGCTATATCGATTTTGCAGCGGCAAACGGGATCGGTGGCGTATTGGTGGAAGGATGGAATGTGGGCTGGGAAGACTGGTTTGGCAACTGGAAAGAGAACGTATTCGATTTTGTCACCCCATACCCGGATTTCGATGTCCGTGCGATCACGGCCTATGCGGCGGCGAAGGGGGTGAATATGATCATGCATAATGAAACGTCCGGATCGGCCACCAATTACGAGCGGCAGATGGACACGGCTTATCGCTTTATGAATAAATTTGGCTACAAGTCCGTGAAGACGGGTTATGTCGGCAAGATCATCCCCCGGGGTGAGCACCATGACGGGCAGTGGATGATCGATCATTATCTGCGTGTCGCCGAAAAGGCTGCGCAATATCATGTCATGCTGGATGCGCATGAGCCCGTGCGTCCTACGGGGTTGCAGCGGACCTGGCCCAACTGGCTTGCCTGCGAGGCATCGCGGGGTAATGAATACAATGCATTCAGCGATGGCAATGCGCCTTCGCATGAGACGATCCTGCCTTTTACCCGCCTCATGGGCGGCCCTATGGATTATACCCCGGGCATCTTCAAGCTGAAAGGATATTCAACCGTGCCGGGCCGGCAGGTGCACACTACGCTGGCCAAGCAACTGGCGCTGTATGTGGCCTTGTACAGTCCTCTGCAGATGGCGGCCGACCTGCCTGAGAATTATGAGGCGCACATGGATGCGTTCCAGTTTATCCGGGATGTTCCCGCGGACTGGGACGATTCAAAAGTCCTGGAGGCCGAGCCGGGCGAGTATGTTACGATCGCGCGGAAGGAGAAGGGCCGGGAAGACTGGTATGTGGGAGCGATCACCAATGAGAACAAGCGCGTAGCGACGATAAAACTGGATTTCCTCGACAAGGGGAAAAAATATGAGGCCGTGATCTATAAAGATGCCGAGGATGCGGACTGGAAAAGCAATCCGGAGGGGTATGCTATTCAGAAAATGCCGGTGACCAGCGCAACGCAGCTGGCGGTGAAGCTGGCGGCAGGGGGTGGTGCGGCGGTGAGTATAAAGATGGTGAAGTAGGGGGGCGGGGGTCGCCGGTGCGGGAATGGTCTGTGTGGCGGAATGGTGGTGATGAGGGAGCGGTGAGTCGGGTCAGAGTGTTTTGATCTCCATGATGCGCTGCTCGAACTCTTCGTTGGGGACGATGGATTTGTTCTTGATCTTTGTCTTGTACGTGTTGATCGTGTTGACGGAGTATTCGAGGATCCGGGCTATCTTTTCATTTTCGTGGATGCCCATGCGGATAAGGGCGAAGATCCGGAGGTCGGTGTTCAGAAATTCATGATCTTTCAGCTGGACCTGGTCCTCTTTACGGAAGAGCGCGTTAAACCCTTCGATGAAATCGGGGAATAATTTCAGGAACGCCTTGTCGAAATTCTGCAGCAGCTCTTCCTTTTCCTTTTTCAGATTGATACTGTTCACCAGACCGATGATGTCTTCCCATTTGCGGTAGGCCAGTTTCTGCTCAAGCGATTTCTTGAACTTTTCGATCTTCGCAAAGAACTCGGAGTTGGTGTTGAAGAAATACCCGATATATTCCTCTTTGATCTTGTGGGCTTCGGACAGCTTATAGTTGGTCTCGACGAGGCGCTGATTGATGGCCTGTTCCTTGATATGCGCCTGTGTGATGACGGTCTGGGCGATCTTGAGCTTGTTGACCTGTCTGAATACGATGATAACCAGCACGATGACGATCAGTAAAAGAATGGTGGCGATGACCGAATAGGTGGTGAGGATCTTTTTCTGGCCTTCCACCCTATTGACTTTTTCTCCTTCGATCAGCGGGAGGATGGCGCTTACCTGTACTTTCCGTTGTCTGGCTCCATAGAAGCTGGCGTCTTTGATGGCGACCTCTATATAGGAGGAAGCATTCTTTACGTCTCCTTTTTTATAAAGCAGCTGGGCGAGGTTGAACATCGCAGAAGTCTCTTTGGTGGATGACCGGATATCCGCGATGGCGGCTCTGACGAGCAGGCCGATAGCCGTGTCCGTGCTGGCGTTGTAGATATAGATCGCGCTCAGGGTAGAGGCGGTGACGGCCAGTTCGTGCCAGGTCAGGTCCTGCCGGTTCATCAGCTCTTTAAAATCGGCGAGGGCCATGGTCAGGTTGCCGGACTTCATTTCTTTCAGTCCCCTGAAATAGGAATATTGAAAGGAAGCTGCTGGATAGAGTCCGAGCGCAGAATCCATATAGCGGCTCCCTTTATCATTATAGGCGGGAGTATTGTAGCGGTCGTTATCAAAATCGCCAAGGTCGTAATAGAATCTTCCCGTCAGGGAATAGTATTCTGCGCGGAGGCTGTCGTGAACGCCGGTGATGTCGATCTTGTTCAGCGAGTCCAGGGTCTCTTTGAACATGCCGGCGGAAAGCAGCGAGAACCCAAGCTTCAGCCTTGCCGATACGATCATTGCGGGATCTCCGATCTGTATAGCCGTCTCCTGAAGCCGCTTGGCAAAATCGTATGCGGAGTCATGATTGAAAACCTTGTATTCTTCGTAGAGCTGCTGGTAACCTGAAAAAAGGGCGGAGAGGCCGTCATTCTTCTTTTCGGCGAAGGATCGCTTCAGGGCCTCGATGGTCTTTAGTTTTTCCGCGTCATATTTTGGGGAGGCTTCAATGGCCTTGTTGAGCTCGTTGAGCAGATGAGCTGTTTTTTCCTGGCACCAGGCTACCGGGGACAGGGCCAGCAGGAACAGACCTGACAGGATATGTTTCCTCACGTCCAGCGTTGAATTTTGGTTTTTTGCAGATCTCCGGTCATATCATCGAATGGAAATCAAATGTATCAATAAAATAATAAAAAAAGCCCGGATAGAAATCCAGGCCGTTACTAAAATCCAATATCCTATTAAAAGCCGTTGATAATTAAGCAAATGCCGGTCCAGGGGGTTTTCCCGCTTATTGGACAGCCATAGTTGCCGATCCTGCCCGATTTTGTAGATTAATTTCCACAGACAGACCGGTTATTTACAGATATTTCTCATAGTAAAACAAAATTGCATGGAAGCCGTGGTGGTATTTCTGCAATTAACATTATTTTGCCGGACAGACAGGCTTATGCTCCCCGTTATGAAAAAGGATAAAATAACTGAAAACATCGGTAAGAAATTAGGCATCCCGGGTATTGTCGGATTACTGGCCGGACGATTGTCCGGTTCGGAGCTGAATTCATTGTTGCTGGATGTATTCAGCACAAAGCTCAGCGGGCTGTCACCGGCCATGTTGTTGAAGCAATACGAAGAAAACCGGTTTGTTCATCCTGCGGGTACGGATATGATCGGGTTGCTGAAGCTCGAGCTGCGGGTCCTGGAGTTCCTTCGTGACCATCATTTCCTGCCTGTCGAATTATCACCTGCCGCCCAGCTGGGGAGCTGTAGTGTGGTGGGTCCGGTGGATCAGAAAAAGATCGTTTCGGCGACCCGGAATGTGGAGCTGCTTGCCGATGCGACCAATGCGATTGCCCTGCATGTGGCGCTGCTGAAGAAGTCGCTGGCGGGTGGGGGTGGTGGTGGGGGGATCCACGGCGGGGATGGTGAGGTCCGCAGCGGGGACGCTGAGGTGCGCAGCAGGGACAGCGAAGCGGCGGATGAAACGATGCGATTTTGCACAGTACACCGGCATGTGCGGACACAGGAGCTGAAGGTCAAAGGGCACACGGCTCATTTCAAAGTTGGGTGTATGCTGTCTTCGGGTGTGGACCGGGGCAGCTGTGGATGGGAGACGACAAATCTGGGCGAGCATATGCTTACGCTTTATCAATTGATACGCGGGATTTTCGGCGTCGCCGGAAAGATCTGGTTCAGATTGTGGGAACGTGGTGGCTATGAGGACAGGCAGCTTCTGATGGAAAGGGTGGTTGGTCATCTGGGGAAAACGATGGGCGACATTCCGGTGATCCGGGAGGATGCGCCCGGGCCCAATACTTATTATACCGGAATACAGTTCAAAATGATGATCGGCGTGGATGGAACGGATATGGAGATCGCCGACGGGGGATTTGTAGACTGGACGCAGCAGTTGCTGGGCAACAGAAAGGAACGGTTATTGATCTCGGGGTTTGGGCTGGAGATGTTGTATAAGCTGCAGAATGGAGTATTGTGATGCGGGGGCGCGGATCGCGGTAAATTTGTAATTTTGAGTATGATTACGGAAAAGGATATTGAATTTCTTCAACAGGCTATCGGATTGGCAAAAGAGGGGATAGGCAAGGGGCTTGGCGGCCCATTTGGCTGTGTCATCGTGAAAGATGGGCGTGTGGTTGGGCAGGGGTCCAACCGGGTCACTTCCAGCAATGACCCTACCGCTCATGCCGAAGTGGTGGCGATCCGCGATGCTTGCGACAAGCTGGGAGATTATCAGTTGACGGGATGTGATCTCTATGCCTCCTGTGAACCTTGTCCGATGTGTCTGGGCGCCATTTATTGGGCGAGGCCCCGGCGGGTGGTCTATGCCGCTACGCGTCATGAGGCTGCGGATGCAGGATTCGATGATGATCTGATCTACCGGGAGATCAACCTGCCGGTCGGCCAGCGTCAGATACCGTTCGAGTTGCAGCCGCAGCAAGAGGCGGTTGAGGTGTTCGGCCTGTGGAAGGGGATGCAGGGGAAGAAGCTGTATTAAAAGTGGGGATGCGCCGTTGCGGATGTGGTTGGCGGACTGTCGGAGTATGCGGGCCGGGGATTATGCGGAGTGCTGGATGTGGTTGGCGGCAGCGGGCCTGGTAAAAATAAGTTGAGCCCCCCGGAGGGAGCCCAACTATTTTCTATTACTGGCTGAACTATATAAGCAAGCTTATTTTTTTGCGATATTCTCGTAGATCTCCCATTTTTCGTTATCGATCGAACGCATGACCAGTTTTGTGTCTGCGGTCTCCAGTGTAACATAGTAGCAGTTCTGATCATCGCCGTTGATCTCGAACAGGTCGGTGATCCAGTAGTCGCTGTAATTCTTTTTCAGGCTCATCATCAGATTCATGGGTAATTGGTTCGAGCGGATATTCCGGGTGACTGCCAGCAACTGACCATTATCGGAAAAGAAGGCGAAGAGAACCATGTCGTTCATTCTGAAGGTCACTTTTGTGAATTTGCTGCTGACGTCCCAGTTGATCACTTCGGCGTTCTTAAATTCCTTTTTGAAGGAGGCTTTCACTTCCCCGGTAACTTCATCTTTTGATGCGGGGGCGGTGGTGGGGGCTGCGAAGCTATAGCTGAAGCCCAGGGTCAGCAGTAAAGAGCTGACCAGGATTGTCTTTTTGAAAGTGTTCATCGTGTTCATATTTTTAAATTTTTGAGTGTTTTTAATCTGTTTGTGCATTACAAAGATAATGCTTTTAATAAGTACTATGCAATATATAGTACAATGAATGGCATAATACTATTATAAGCGGTAGAATAAGCAGGATGAACTGCGTTGGCTCCTACCGGGCGGGCTGTATTGGCTCTTTCCTGGAGCGGTATGGGCCCTCTGGTTGCAGGCTGTTTCGCCCCCTTTTTTAAAATTGTTTCTAATCATACTTGTCATTTTTTATTCGGTACCGGATGTCCCGGTCTGTGCGAACACAGATGCCAGCCAAATGCCACAATATTAATTTGTTGATTGTCAATTGAATGCGTTTGCCGGCCTGGACGGGTGCGTTCGATTTTGATATGCGACTGTCCGATTTTGAGGCAGGTTACCGGGGCGGGAGGGGGTTGGCGGCGATGGGCAAATGGTGGGTGGGCGGGTCGGAAATGGGTGGCTTTGGCCGGAATGGGTGGCTTTGTGCTGGAAGGACGAGGGCCGGTTGGGTATGGAATGTCGGAAATGGGTGGCGCACGTGTAGTGCATTTGGCAGGGTAAGGTTGAACTTTTTTGAAGTACCTGTAAATGAATGTGTTGTAAAAAGTTCAACTACTATGGGGGGTGGAGAGGGAGGAAAGATGGATGGCATGCGGAAAAATTTCTAAATATTTTGGAAAAATTTCCTATCTTTGGGTTATGCAGGCGATAGTAATAGAAAGAAAGAAGACCGGCGAGGTGCTCGCCAGATACGAGAAGCTCTTTGCGAGCTCCATCTCCATTTTGCTGAACGCCAAAAAGGGCCTGAAGTCCCAGGCGGTGTTTGATTTTATATCCATCTCCCAGTTCCCGAATCTACTCATCGAACAATTATTAAAGAAGTCGCTGAAGACCTTTTCCAATTATAAGGAGAATAATACTTTACTGGATGCCGTCATCAGCGAAAAGCTGCTGAAGCTGTTTGCCCTCTATGATAAGGGGCTTTCGGTATTCGGGTCCGTGGATGAATTCAACAAATGGATCGTCGAGCCTGCTTTTGGCCTCGGCAACCAGGTGCCCACGGATCTGCTCGATACCATCACCGGTATCGACCTCGTCGGAGAAGAGCTAACCAGAATAGAATATGGAGACCTCGCCTGATCATGATTGTATTCAGAATCACCCTCGAAAAATATGCGGACAGGCTTTCGGCTTCCGGCAATGCCGCCCGTTGGAATTCCAGGGATATCAAGGTTATTTATACGGCAGGATCAAGGGCCCTCGCCTGTCTTGAAAATGTCGTTCACCGAAGCTCCCGGGGTCTGCAGGGAAATTTCCGCATCATCCAGGCGGAGATCCCCGACAATCTGAAAATAACGGTCATCACCAAAACGAGCCTGATCCCCGACTGGCAGAACTTTGCCAACATGCCGTATACGCAAGCGTCCGGTGATAAATGGGTCAAAGAAGCCTCCTCTGCCATACTGCGGGTACCTTCCGTCATCATACCCGATGAATTCAACTATATATTAAATCCCGCACACCCCGATTTCTCCAGGATCAGCTATCTCGGCAATGAGCCTTTTACGTTTGACGGACGGCTGAAGGAATGAACGGGCGGTTAGGATACAACGGGAGAAAAGCGGCGCCTGGTCGCTGGAAATCATTATATTTATTATATGTTTACTCCTGCCGGATAGCATAACCCGACCCAATCCATCCAGGCCATTTCATTTCCTTTGAGAAACCGCCATCCGTCCGGATGCACCGGATGGATCATGCGTAATCAAATCTAAACGAGCTTTTTAAAATGGAGCCTACCGTTACGAATATCAGGTCTGCGATCTTTCAGGATATTTTATCAGATATTGAAAATGAAAGTTGTGTGCTGATCATCGGGCCCGACCTGGTCGATTTCGGCGAGAAATCGTTTTTTGAGATCCTTTGCGATGAGCTCCAGAAGGATGCGCAATACAGTCAGTTGATCGATCTCACCCCCCAGTATGTTTTTCTTCACGAAGAACTGCTGCAACTGAAACCTGCCGCAAGGGAAACCACCCTTTTGAGATACATGGAGCGCTTCTACCAGCGGCAATCGCAGTACGACGAGCCCTTCAGGAAGATCTCGCAGATCCCCTTCCATCTCGTGGTGTCCTTCCTGCCGGATACGAGACTTAAGAAAATTTATAAAGAGCAGAACCTGGACTTTCAGTACAGCCACTATCCCCGGGAAGAAAGTCCCGCACCGGTGGACAAGCCGACCAAAAAAGCGCCTTTACTCTATAATATCCTTGGTGACTTCAGCGAGGGGGATGTGATCATCACCTTCGACCACCTCTTCCTGTATCTTTCCGGCATTATGGGCAAGCGCGAGCTGCCGCACGCCATACAGGAAGCCTTTAAAAAGGCGAGGACCTTTCTTTTCCTTGGCGTACATTTCGAACGCTGGTATGTCCAGCTGATCCTCCGGATCATTACCACAAAAGAGAAAAAGGAAAAATATTCCATCCTTAAGAAAGGAAGCGGCAGCGAGGTGTACACCTTTATGGCCCGCCGGCTGGAGCTGGATTTTCTGGAGATCGAGCCCATCGATTTCCTGAATCAGCTTCACGAAGCGTGTGGCGCCAATAATATGCTGAAGTCGGGTAACAAGGCCATTGCGGCGAAAGTATTCATTTCCTATAGCCATGTCGACAAGCTGATGGCCTCGAAGATCGGGAAGGGTCTGAAGCAAAAGAATATCGATGTGGTCATCGACGAGGAAGCAATGCCTGCCGGACAGAAGATCGATGAGTTTATCGATACGATCAGGCATGTCGACGGTGTACTGGCGATCATTTCCAGAGACAGCCTGCTGTCACCCTGGGTGACCAAAGAGATCATCACGACCTGGCAGAAGACCGATAAGTATCTTTTACCCTGTTATCTGGATGAAAGTTTTCTGGAAAAAGACTTTGTGGATGTTGCGGGTAAGTATGTGGATGAGAAGATCGCCGCGATCAACGAAGGGATCACACAACGGGGGCGTGGCAGCACGGACGATCTGTTCACCGAGCGTAACCGGTGGATAGAGTATTTTAACAGTTTGCCTTTTGTATTGAATGAGCTGAACCGCAGGAAGTGCATATCGCTGAAGAATGAAGATTTTGAACTGAACTTCTCAAAGGTTGCGGATAATATTCTGAACAATAAATAATTGAAACGTGCCATTGCCAACCCAGCAACCGGAACATCGTAACCGTTATCCCGGGATAAAGCCTTTCACGTCGGCGGAAAGAGCGTTGTTCTTCGGGAGGGAGAAGGATACGGAAGACTTTTACAGCCTGCTGTTCATCAAACAGTCCGTCGTACTCTACGGCAAGAGCGGTTATGGGAAAAGCTCCCTGCTGAATGCGGGCATTATCCCGAAGCTCCAGGAAGAAGGGGAATGGAACTGCTTTTCCATCCGGTTTAACAACTTTTCAGAACGGGAGACAAAGGAGAACGTTTCTCCCATGGAGAATATCAAGCTGCGTCTGCGGCAGGACCTCCAGAAGGAGGCAACTGCACTGCTCGACTCCGTTATACCGGGTGAAGACTCGTTCTGGTATTGGGTAAAGGCGCATCAGTCGGTCAACAACAAGTCCCAGTTCATCTTTTTCTTCGATCAGTTCGAAGAGCTGTTCACCTATCCGAAAGCCAGGATCGAAGAATTCTCGGAACAGTTGTCACAGCTGCTGTATAACACCGTGCCCGTAAAGTTCAGAAAGCGTCTTGCCGAAATGGATGAGATGGGCGAGGTGAGCAATTCCCTCCATGATTATCTGTATGAGAAGCCCGAGGTGAAGGTCGTTTTTTCCGTCCGCTCCGACCGGCTTTCCCTTTTGAATATGCTGACCGACCGGCACCCGACCATCCTGCAGAACTGCTATGAACTGGATGCGCTGAGCAGGGCGCAGGCGGAACAAGCGATCATCAACCCCGCCAGAGCGCCACAGGAGCAGGGTTTTTCCACGCCTTCCTTTGATTATACCCACGACGCCGTAAAAAAGATCCTCGATGGGATCGGAAACGTTCAGGACGGGAAGATCGAGACGGCCACTTTACAGATCGTTTGCCGGTATGTAGAGGACGAGCTGGTCGAAGCAAAACATTACCGCTCCATCACCGGCGAACTGCTGGGGCGTATCCCGGATATCTTCCGGCAGTATTATGAAGGGGTGCTGGCAAAGCTGGATCCAAAGGACCGGGAGCGGGTGCAACGCCTCATCGAAGATGAACTGATCGAAGACGGCCGGCGCAATACGCTGACGGATGGGTATATCAAAAAAAGATTCGGTTTCGACGACAGCTTGCTGCGGCAGCTCGAACAGAGCTCGCTGCTGCGTAAGGAGAGGGATGCCGCGGGCAGGATCCTGTATGAGATCAGCCATGATACGCTGGTGAATGCCATCGAGATGGTTGCGCAGTCGCGACGGGAGCTGGAAGAGGGTGAAAAACGAAAGAAGCTGGAGCAGACCCTTGCCGAGGAGCGGAAAAGGGCCGAATATCTCAGTGAGCTGAATGAAAAAGCGGTGTTCCGTTCCCGGCTGGCCATCGGGCTTGCGGTCATCTCGCTTTTTGTGGCGGGCTTTGCCTTTTTTTACTGGAATGAATCGAGAAAGGCGAGGGATGCGGCGATCGGTCTGCGCGAAAAAGCGCAGGAACAGGAACGGAATGCAAAAGTGGCCTTGTTCGAGAACAATATCCAGAAAGCCAGGATATTGCTGGACGATGTGAAGAACAGCTATCTGCTGAGCTCCGACTTTGCGCTGGCCCTGAGAAATCTGAATGCCGCCGATTCCCTGCTGCTGATCGATATAACACTGCCGGCCCGGGACGAATCGGACCGGAAGGATTTATTGGCGGCGATCGATCAGGATAGAAAAACTTGTCAGCAGTCAACTAAATAATTCTGTATGAGGATCCTTTTGTTTTTTGGCCTGGCCCTGATCATGACCACTGCTGCATTGGCCCAGGAGGGATGCCCCGAATACAGCCGCCTGATCAAAGAGGCGGAAACCTATTTCGAGCACAGCGACTACCGCAAGGCGCTTTATAAATACAACAGCGCGAAGACCTGTTCCCCTTCCAAACGGCCTGAGGTGGACGCCATGATCAACCATCTTTTTGAAAAGATCGAAAGCGAACGGAAGATGGCGAAGGCTGCCGAGGACAGGATCCGGAAAATATATGACAAGATGCAGCTGGCGACGACCAGGGCCAACGAATTCGAGAAGGAAAAGAATAATGCGGATTCCAACCGTGTCGTCGACCGGTTCAAAAGCAGGAATGAAACATGGTTTAAGAAAATGCCTTCGCGGGACGGAGATTCTTTACTGGCCTATGTTGCCGGATTGAGCAGGATGGAGAGGACCCCCGAGATCGATTCGCTGTCTACTGCCCTGAAGCTGTTGTACGATGGGAAAACCTATGATTCGTCCATGCTGGGATACACCGATAAAAATGCGGTTGAATCCAGGTGGACCCGGTTCCCCGCCAATACTAAAGAAGCCCTCCCGTATCATGGATTACGATTGCCAGACCTGTTCTTTTATGCGGCATGGGTAAAGTTCGATCAGGCAAAGGAATTGTTGCCGGTGAATTCGGGGGAAACGTTCCGGCCCCAGATCGCCCAGGCATACCGGACATTGGAAAGCCACCGGAAAAGGGCGTTTCAGAATTACTGGATGCCGGATACGCTGATCACCATCCCCACCGGTCTGTTCAATAAATATTGCGCGGACAACAAGAACTTTATCTGGGCCTTTTCGGATTATGGTGATTATAAAAAGCTGCAGGTCCATTATCTTAACCTGTCGCTGACCGATCTTTCCCTGACGACGGACAGTCTGGCCGCCCTTTCGGACAGCGGCCTGTTCTACAGCATGGCCACTGCCTCCGCCAATTACCGGTATCAGGTCGTGAATGGCATCGAATACAAACTGAAGAAGAACAAGATCGAATACCAGCGGCAGGAGTTTGCAAAGCCTGTCGTAAGAAAGCTGATGGACAATCAGGGGAATACGCTTCTCGATTTCAGCAAAGATTCCTCCACCAGCTATTTTTTTTCTGCCGATGCCGGTTATCTCGCCACCTGGAAGGATAATACAAAGCTTGTCCTTTATAATATAAAAGAACGCAGGTTTATCCCTTTGCCAAACGCGGGCGCCGCGCAGACGATGAGCATGGCTTCCGATTCGAAGAAGATAGCTTATTACAACAGCGCGACGCACCTTATCTATATCTCCGATATGGAAGGCCATATCCTGGATCAGATCCCATCCAGACTGTCGGGGCTGGATACGATCGACAATATCGATTATACGGGCAGCGACGACTTCCTGAAGATCAACAATAAGATCAGCATCTGCCTTATCGATATAAAGGCCAGAAAACTGCTCATGAGCTTTGCCAGGGCCTGTGTCGATGAAATTGCCGTATCCCCGAATAAAAAAGACATCCTTTTAACCTGTAATACGCAATATCTGAACGATAAGGATACCTACAAGGGGCATCTGGCTGTCCTGGTCGACGCCGATCTGACTGTAAAGGCAAAACTTTATTCCGTCTGTCCCAGTTACTTTTTTACACCCGGAGGCGAATACATTATCGGGTACGGGGACAATGCCATCCTGCGCTGGCATGCCAACGGCCAGACAACGGCCAGTTCTTTTCAAACCTGTACGGTGTTTACCGATCTGGTCGATTACAATTGTTTTCCTTTTTCCCGGTTTGCGGCCGTCGACGATGCGGCCCAGATCGAGGTTGGCGCGCGGAAATTGAAAGACCTTGCCGGCAGCGAGACCGACCCGAGGGTAAAGTATATGTATTACCGCCAATCCAGGGCGCTTTTCGACCGGCTGGCCTATGGCAATGCAAAAAATATCCGCAAGGACAGAATACTGTTCTTCTATGACTGGTACAACTGGATAGATAAAAAACTGGGGAACAGGAATTTCAGGGATCAGTTCATCCGGGTACAGGGAGTGGTCAAGACCTTTGACGATCTTGCCGGTTCGCCGGACTCCGTTTATCCGCAGCAACTGTATTATACGGCCTATGCGCATATGTTGCTGGCTAATCTTTACGATAGCCTCGGGGCATACAATAATTCCTATATCGATCAGATCAATAAGGAAATATATTTCAGGCATAGGGTGTTTAACAAGGACCCGGATAACAAGGACAATATCGATTATTACGTAGCCACGTTCAGAAGACTGTCGGATGTCTGCGACAGCGTCGGCTTGCTGGATCTGACCAACCGGCAATACCCGGACAGGCTGAATTTATTCCGGGCCGAGACCGTATTGCTGGCCGAGAAAATAAGGGTGCTGCCGGATTCATTCCGGCTGAAGGCGTGGTATACCGATGCGCTGACCAATCTGGGCGCTAGCTTCCTGTATGTCCATATCAACCGCCCCAAAGAGTATGTAAATGCCCTCGACAGCGCCGTCTTCTATGCCGATCAGGGACTGGCCTTATCCCCGGCGAAACTGGATTCCGCAAAACTGCTGATCGTCAAGGCCCGTGCTTATTTATTACAACCCGATGGGCTCGACAAAGCGATGGCGCTGTATCGCAGGGTCAGGACCGAATTCCCTCAACTGTTTAAGGAAACGATGCTCAGACAATTGCAATATATGAAAGATGCGGGGGCGCAGGAGAGCGGTAATATCCAGCGTGCCGAAGAATTTTTAAAACAGTAGTTTTTTCATGAAAGAGAATATAAAGATCGGCATCTCGGGCAAGCGCTTTATTTCCCCTGAGGAGAGCAGCAGGGTGTATAAGGAGATCCGGGAGAGGATCAAAGACATACTCAAAAAGCATAAGGCGCATGGATTTACCGGATATACCGCGCTGGCTTCGGGCGCGGATACGATCTTTGCCGATGTGGTGCGGAAGGAATTCCAGCAGCCGCTGCAGGTGATCCTGCCCTTTCCCGCCGGAGAATATGAAAAAGACTTTGAGGGTGCCGATCTCGAAACATTCCGGAACCTGATCCGGGAGACCGGCCAGCAGGAACTGGCGGTGACGACGGCACCGGCGGACAGCGATACGCGGAATGCGGCCTATTATAAAGCCGGGATCATGATCGTCGATCAATGCGATGAGATGGTATTCGTATGGGACGAGCTGAGACCGGGCGGCGTGGGCGGTACCGCAGAGATCCTCGGTTATTTCTCCGAAAAAAAAGGAC
>DATHHO010000198.1:0-11064 GCA_035317125.1 Puia sp. | reverse complement strand
CCGGCCTGGGTAAAACGGAAGATATTGTCGACGAAGAAAAGGATATCGCGTCCCTGGCCTTTGCCATCTCCGTCCCTGTAATATTCTGCAATGGTAAGTCCGCTGAGGGCCACACGTGCGCGGGCTCCGGGAGGCTCGTTCATCTGTCCGAAAACAAAGGTAGCTTTTGACTCCGCCAGCGCATTCATATCGACCTTGGAAAGGTCCCAGCCGCCTTTTTCCATGCTGTGTACGAACTCATCGCCGTATTTCATGATACCGGCCTCGATCATTTCACGCATCAGGTCATTCCCTTCCCGCGTACGTTCTCCCACCCCGGCAAAGACCGATACGCCCGCATATGCTTTGGCGATATTATTGATCAGCTCCTGGATCAACACCGTCTTACCCACACCGGCGCCACCGAAAAGACCGATCTTACCGCCTTTTGCATAGGGCTCGATCAGATCGATAACCTTGATCCCGGTGAACAGGATCTCCGAGCTCGTGCTCAGGTTCTCGAATGCCGGAGGTTTGCTATGGATGGGGCGGCCATTCACCTTGCTGACAGGGGGCAGACCATCAATCGGATCGCCGGTCACATTGAACAAACGTCCTTTGATCGCATCTCCTACCGGCATGGCGATCGCCTGGCCTGTATCGGTCACAGCCAGTCCGCGGACCAGCCCTTCCGTACCGTCCATGGCAATGGTGCGGACACTGTCCTCACCAAGGTGCTGCTGCACTTCAAGAACGAGGGTGTCGCCGTTAGGTCTCTTCAGTTCCAATGCATTATAGATCGCGGGAAGTTTTCCTTCAAACTGCACATCGATAACAGCGCCAATGATTTGCTTGATCTTACCAGTACTTGGCATATAACTATTTTAAATGAGGGGTGTTTAAAATGGCTGCAAAAGTAAGGGAAAACAGGGTAAAATCCGAAATCCCGGATCGTAAATTCATAAAAATGTAATTTACTCCTCATTATCTCTAATTTTGCCGATCCATGCCGATTATGCAACTGATAGCCGTTACCGAAAAATCTCAGGAAAAGGAATTTATAAAGGTCAATACTGAGCTGAATGGTCAGATCCGGGCTTATATCCGACCTATTGACAAAGAGATCGATGAGGTATTCGACCCTAAGCAAAATAAAGCTTTCCGCCATGGGGAGATCTCCCGCTGGATATTGAAAGACGAGGAGGGAAGACTGATGGGCAGGATCGCTGCGTTCGTCAGCAAAAAATACAAGAACAAAGGAGATGACGGGCCTGTGGGCGGCATCGGATTTTTCGATTGCATCGATGATCAGCAGGCTGCCGATATGCTGTTTGATGTTGCCCGGCACTGGCTGCTGCAAAGAGGAATGACGGCCATGGATGGTCCCATCAATTTCGGGGAGCGGGATAAGTGGTGGGGACTGGTCACCGAGGGCTTTCACGAACCGATGTATGGCATGAACTTCAATCCTCCATATTACCAGCGGCTGTTCGAGAATTATGGCTTCCGGCCCTTCTTTCATCAGCTGTGCTTCGGCATGGACCAGAAAAGGCCGCTCAACGCAAAGATCATGAGCCGCCATGCCGCGCTGGCCAGTGACCCGGCGTATAAAGCCCGGCATATCGAAAAGAAGCACCTGGAAAAGTTTGCGCGGGATTTCACGGTGATCTATAACAAGGCCTATGCAGGGCACGGAGGATTAAAGGAGATGAAATATGAACAATCCCTGGCCCTGTTCAAAAAAATGAAACCGCTGATGGATGAAAAGATCGTGTGGTTCGTCTACCACAATGACCAGCCGATCGCCATGTTCCTCAACATACCCGATCTGAATCAGTACTTCAAGCATTTCAATGGCAAGTTCGGTCTGTGGCAGAAACTCTATTTTCTGTGGCTGCGTTCCCGGAATGCCTGCAGGAAGTTCACCGGCCTGGTATTCGCCCTTGTGCCGGAATTTCAGGGTAAAGGGGTCGATGCCTATATGATCGCGGAAGCGGCAAAGGTCGTCCAGCCCATGGAGATCTATGATGAATATGAAATGCAGTGGATCGGGGACTTCAACCCTAAAATGGTCAATATTGCCAAAAATCTGGGAGATACCCATATCAGCCGCAAGCTCACGACCTATCGTTATCTCTTTGACAGGACGGCTGAATTCAAAAGACACCCGATCCTCGCCTGATCCGCTCTTCTACTGGGGGTTTCCGACTTTTCCAGCGCATTCCGTGGATTGAAGCGGGAAAAATTCCCGTTGCAGGAAATCAGTCCCGGAAATAGAGTTTACCAGTCGCAATTAGTCTGATATAATCATTGATAGACAAATACTTATACTCTGGCACATCGTTGGAATATACTCTAGCGTCAAAAGTACACAACGTAAAAGGGTTAGAATCCAGTCGATCGATGAAAAACCAGTCCATCCGCTGAAAGACCACCCTATCCAATGAAAGCCAGCCGATACCTTTGAAAACTGATATGCCCTATCCTCTGAAAACAGCCAATCCTGTGAAAAGGCATTTTGAAAAGAATCAGCCATCATCACTGAAAAACCAGACAGGATCACCTTTAGTACACGGAATTCATTAAACAGCCGGGCAAGTGCCCGGCTGTTTGTTTTTTATACGATCAAGACTTAAAACCAATTCTCTCTCTGTTCTCCTGCCACGCTTTATGTTCTGCTTTTTCGTTTAAAAGGTTTTCAATGGCCGCATAAATCTGATCCAGGCGCTCATCATGATTGGTGACCTGCTGACGTATTTGATTGACCTGATCAGCCAACTCTTTATACTGTAAAGCAAACTGCCGTAAAGCAATGAAAGCCCGTACAATCGCAATATTCATTTCTACAGCCTTTTCACTTCTAAGTACACTGGCTAACATGGTAACTCCATGTTCCGTAAATGCAAATGGCAGATATTTCCCAGTTCGGTTCTTTGGTATTAAGCCCATCATCACAAATTGTGATGATGAAATCGCTGTCCATTCGCCGGGAAGAAGGTGGAACATAAAGTCTTCGGGAAATTTTCCAATATTTCTTTTTACTGCCTGGTTTAATACCCGGGTTTCTACTTCATATAATTCTGCCAGATCAAAATCCAGCATTACTTTTTGGCCCCGTATGTCATATATTTTTTGTTGAATGATCGTAGGTTGCATAAACAAAGTTTCAGCTAACAAAATTAGCAATTCTATATATGCCTTTTCAAAGAAATTTTCTAAGGTGACAATTTGTGACCTTAGAGCCTCCTCCTCAGAATTTCCCCACCTGCCCCTTTACATTGTCGAACAATTTCTGGGAGTTGAACCCCACTCCTTTTTTGAAGACCCAGACCACTTTCCGGATATTCTGAATATTCTGGGCGACGTCTCCGCCGATCACAACCAGATCGGCCTGTTTGCCCGGCCCGATCGAACCGATCCTGTTTTCCATCCCCATGGCCCGGGCCCCATTATAGGTGGCAATCCGGATGGCCTCGAGCGGCGTGAAACCTTCCCCAACGAGGAGCTCTATCGCACGCTGGCTTCCATATCCTGCCAGCACCCCTCCATTACCCGTCGGGTCCGTACCCACCGTCAGCAAGCCGCCCGCATCGACAAACATCTTTTCCATTTTCATATCCTTTACAATGGATCTGTTCATGACAGGGCTTCTGCCCTTATTATAATACCTGACGAACATCTCCCGCGTATCGGGCGCCATGGCTGCCAGGACCTCGGGGCGCTGCGCGGTATCCAGCGTGCCGATCCCTTCGAAAACGGCGAGGGTGGACGTGATCGTTACTTTGTGGCTGACCAAAAACCCGATCAGCTCTTTTACTGCCGGTCCATCCAGGTCCGCCGCAGCCAGCGGATCGGCTGAGCTGATGCACTGATCCTCCTTTTTACCGGGGATAAAATCCGTAGAAGCCAAAAAACCGTGCTCCAGCTGATCGATGCCCATTTCGGCGGCTTCCTTGTAGGTGATGGAGCAGAGATGCCCTGTGACCTTGCATCCACGCGCATGAGCCGCATCGATCGCCGCCTTAAGCGTCGCCCTGTCGAGATAATTGTAGGCTTTGAAGGAGGTTGCCCCCTGATCGGCCCAGAAATTGACAAAGGCCTTTGCTTCCGCAGGGCCGCCGAGTTCGTGCAGCTGAGGGGCGATCGTTCCCTTGCCTTCCAGATAGGGGCCGGTCACTTCCATATCCGGTCCGGCGATCTTCCCCAGGTCGATATCTCTTTTCAGATTAAGATCGGAATATGGCTCCACGCTCCCGGCAGTGCGGATAGTCGTTGCTCCGCAGGCCAGGTACAGCTTGGGAAAGGTGACCGGCAACTGCTTGAACTGAACATAAAAAGGGTTCAGGCTGTACGCCGTATAATACATGTGCTCATGCATCAGTACAAAGCCAGGTAACAAGGATTTACCGGTAAGATCGATTTCCTTCGCTCCGGCAGGGACAGGCGTCTTGCTGGCATCCCCCACCGACTCGATCATACCCTTCCGGATAATGACGGTCTGATCCGGGATCTCCCGGAGGTGAATGACATCCACCAGCAGACAATGGGTAAGGGCGGTGACTTCGGAATTATAGTCGATGAATTGCCGCACCGGGAAAGTATAGGCCGGCTGGGAAAAACCAGGCAGACAGACCATCAGCACCCACACAACACAAACGATTTTTTTCATATAAACAACTTATATTCTAAATGTAAGTTAAAAGTGAGCATAATTCTTCAGCTCTTTTCCTCTGGAAGACCCAATTGGAAGAATTTCCTGCTGCAGGGCATTGACTGCGTTATTATTTGTGGTAGGTTTGCCACAGGAGCTATACCTGATGGACAAATTTATTGTTTCGGCACGAAAATACAGGCCCCAGGATTTTTCGACAGTGGTGGGGCAATCACATATCACGACCACGCTGAAGAACGCCATTAAGAACAATCAGCTGGCGCATGCCTTTCTTTTTTGCGGTCCGAGAGGGGTTGGAAAAACCACCTGCGCCCGCATCCTCGCCAAGACCATCAACTGTGAGAATGTAAGTGCGGAAGGCGAAGCCTGTAACCGCTGTCACTCCTGCGTTTCCTTCAACGAAGGCACGTCCATGAACATCCACGAGCTGGATGCCGCCAGCAACAATTCGGTCGACGATATAAGGACCCTGGTGGAGCAGGTGCGGTTTGCCCCACAGGCGGGTAAATACAAGGTCTATATCATCGATGAGGTACACATGCTGAGCTCCTCGGCCTTCAACGCTTTTCTGAAGACCCTCGAAGAGCCTCCCCCCTATGCCATTTTCATCCTGGCCACCACGGAAAAGCACAAGATCCTTCCGACTATCCTTTCCCGTTGCCAGATCTTCGATTTCAAGCGGATCACGACCAGCGATACCGTCGGACATCTCCAGGAGATCTGCGACAAAGAAGAAATAAAGGCCGAAAAGCCTGCTCTGCAGGTGATCGCGCAGAAGAGTGAAGGCTGCATGCGCGACGCGCTCAGCATCCTTGATAAGATCGTGAGCTTCACCAACGGTGAGCTTACCTACCTGAATACCCTCGAGCACCTGAATATCCTTGACGCCGACTATTATTTCCGGCTCCTGGAGGCGATGCAGCAGCAGGACCTGTCCAATGCCTTGTTGCTGTACGATGACATCAACCGTAAAGGGTTCGAAGGCGACCTGGTCCTGAACGGCTATGCCGAATTCATCCGCAACCTGCTGGTAGGCAAGGATGAGAAAGTGGCGGCCCTGCTGGAAGTCGTGGAAAATTTCAAGGACAAATATGTTTCTGCTGGCAAGAAAACAGATACGGCCTATCTGATCAGTTGTCTGAATGTGCTGAATGAGGCCGAGATCAACTACAAGGCGGCCCGTAACAAACGGCTGCATGTCGAGCTGGCCCTGATCAAGCTCTGCTACCTTTCCCAGGCGCTGCGGCTGACTGGTGGTATGGAGATCAGCGGCGGCAAAAAAAAACAAGTTGACCAACCGAGGCCCGTCTCCTTCCGGAATATCCCGGGAATGGAGCTCGTAATAAATAAAGAACCCTCTGCGGAAAACATGCCGGCCGCATCCGGCGAAGGCGCTAAACTGTTGGTGGAGACGCCGGCCGGAAAACGGAAAGCCGCCGGGCCCACAGCTGCGGAAGCCGCAACCATGATCGCCAGGGAGGGCAATGGAGATGAGGCCACGGCAACAGGGACCATGAACACCCGGACCGAGACGGTAACCCAGCATGCGCAGACAGGACCCGCCAGCACTGTCGCCCCATCTGCGGGATCTCTGTCATCGGGCTCTTTGTCGAAGATCCGCCAGCAGTTCTCCAGCCGTCTGCAGAACAACGACGCCAGTAGCAAAGAGCTCCTGCCCGAACCCCTGCAACAGGCCTGGGCAGCATATGCCCAAAAAATACGCGAGGATAAGAACCCGGCCTTTCAAAGTTTTGAAAGAGCGACGCTGAGGATCGAAAATCAGCATTTCTTCGAGGTCATCACCAACAACAACCTGGAGCAAAAATTCATCGAGCAAGAAAAAAGGAATCTGTCCGACTGGCTCCAGAAATCGTTTTCCAACAAAACGCTCTCTTTTTCGATCAGCGTCCAGGAAAACAGGGACACCGAAGAGCCCGGCGAGAAGCAGCTGAACAAAAGAGAGCAGTTCCTCCGGATCGTGGAACAATACCCAATGGTAAAAGAATTAAAGGATCGCCTCAAACTGGAGCTGGATTATTAACCACCGGTTCAGGGGGGCGGGCGCTGGAGCGGCTGCCGCAGAGAGGCATGATTTTAATATATACCCGATTGGCCGGAACTTTGCCAATAACCTGATATGGATGGAAATTCAGCACGCATTGTAAAGCACGGTTCAAAACAAATCTTCCAGACCAGTTCTTCTGGACGCTGGCAGCGTTTCAAATGGGCAGGAAGGATCATACTCCTTTTCCTCATTCTGGGCGTCGTTATTTTTTCGATCGCCGTCTCCCGTGGATACCTGCCCGCTCTTCCCAGGATCAAAGAACAAAGCCAGCTGTACAAAAAAGTACTGGATACGAACAGGACCTTTTTGTTCAAGAACAATCTTATCCAGCAGTATGGCGGTTTTCGTAAATATATCAACGAAAAAGTGCCTTACAGGGCGGGAGCTTTTCCCGGACAGTCCAGAAAGGATTCTGCCAGGTATGCGCAGCAGGCGGCTTTCCGGGCAGATACCAATTTCCGGTCCTTCTCCAAATTCCCAACGGGGATACGGGCGGCTTTTTACGTGGACTGGGATGCCCAATCCTTCTTATCGTTGCAGCAGTATATTTCTAAAATGAACCTGGTGATCCCGGAATGGATCTTCATAGACCCCACGGCGGATACGGTGTTCACCAACATCGACGAACGGGCCTGGGCTGTGATGAAAAATTCAGGCGTAAAGGTCATGCCCATCCTGTCGAACAATTACAAGGATGTGTTCAGGGGTGATGCCGTTCACCGGATCATCAATGATTCCGCCAAGAAAGAAAGGTTGATCAACGATGTGATCAAAATACTCCAGCGCAATAATTTCATCGGGGTGAATGTCGACTTCGAGGAATTGCAGGAAAAGAAGAATGAGACCCTGGTGAAGTTCCAGAAAGAGATCTACGAACGGCTGCATGCAAAAAATTTCCTGGTGACCCAGGATGTAAGCCCTTTCAACGAAGATTACAATTTCAAGGAGCTGGCCAAATACAATGACTATATTTTTTTAATGGCCTATGACCAGTACTCCGATAATACGGGACCGGGGCCCATCTCCCACCAGAAATGGATCGAAGGCGCCGTGGATGAGGCCGTCAAGAATATCCCGATACAGAAGCTGATCCTGAGCCTGGCTGCCTACGGCTATGACTGGAAATTAGGGAAAGAGGTTTCCGCGCGCACCGTCAGCTATCAGCAGGCCTTGTTCACGGCAAAGGACAATGAATCCACCATCGACTTTGACAATGATTCCTATAATCTTCATTTTACGTATGAGGATGACGAAAATACCAAACACCAGGTACAGTTCACGGATGCGGCGACCATCTTCAATGCGCTGCGCTTCGCCACGGAATACGGGCTTGCCGGTACTGCGGTATGGAGACTGGGAGATGAAGATCCGCGGCTCTGGGATTTTTATGATCTGGATATGCGGAAGAACGCGTTGTCGGATTTTAATTTTTCCGCGTTCAGCAAGGTAGATGCCATGACCAATGCGGATTTCGTGGACTATGAAGGGACGGGCGAGGTGCTGGATATCATCGCCACCCCCACCAACGGGAGGATCTCACCCGAAGTCAACACCGGTGAAATGCTCATCAGTGAAGAGACCTATGACAGCCTGCCTTCCAAATTCGTGGCGCGGAAATACGGGACCACCGATTCCATGAAGCTCGTCCTCACGTTCGACGACGGGCCAGATCCGCGGTACACGCCAAAGATCCTCGACATCCTCAGCAAATACCACGTACCGGCCACATTCTTTCTGGTCGGTATCAATGCAGAAAATAATATTCCGATCGTAAAACGTGAATTCAAGGAAGGACATGAGATCGGTAATCACACTTTTACGCACCCGAATATCGCCAAGGTCAGCCAGCGCAGGGCCATACTGGAGATGGAATCCACCCGCCTGCTGATCGAATGCATCACCGGTCATTCCACGATCATGTTCAGGGCCCCTTACAATGCGGATTTCGAGCCGGAGAAATGGGAGGAGCTGATCCCCGTGGCCATTGCCCGCAAGCTGAATTATCTGGACATCGGAGAGTCCATCGACCCGCTGGACTGGGAACCCGATACGCCGACGGACAGCATCGTCAGCCGGGTGATCAAGCGCAAGAACGAAATGACAAAGGCCGGCCTCAGTGGTAATATCATTTTGCTCCATGACGCGGGTGGAGAGGACAGGACGGCCACGGTGGAGGCTCTTCCGCAGATCATCGAATATTTCCAGGCCAGGGGATTCAAGTTCTCCACCGTATCGGATATCCTTGGCAAGACAAAGGACGAGATGATGCCGGCCGTGCCAAAAGGCAGCGGATATTATCTTTTACAGATCAATTACTATTTCGCGGAGCTGGGCTACTGGAGCGGTCATATTCTTTTCTCGCTGTTCATCGTATTCATGATCCTTTCGGTAGGCAGGGTATTGTTCCTGGCCTTTATCGCCACACGGGAATACTGGAAGGAGAAGAAAATATCGCTGGTGCCCTTCTGGTCACCGGACGGCAGGGATGCCCCGCTGGTAAGCATCATCGTACCCGCCTACAATGAAGAGGTGAATGCGGTGAGTTCCGTGCAGAGCCTTCTGAACCGCGACTACCCGAACTTCGAGGTCATTTTTGTGGACGATGGCAGTACGGACAGGACCTTTGCGCAGGTAAGCGCTGCATTTGCCGGCGATCCAAAGGTCAAGGTATTTACAAAGCCAAACGGTGGAAAAGCCTCTGCGCTTAATTTTGGTATCCAGCAGTCGACCGCAGAGTATGTCGTCTGCATCGATGCCGACACCAAGCTGAAACCCGATGCCGTATCCCGGCTGATGGTGCATTTCGGCAATACGGGCAAGGAAGGGCCAGCGGGACAAGCCGGTACGGAGTTCAATGGTAAGGGGATTGTGGGCGCCGTTGCCGGGAATGTAAAGGTGGGCAACCAGGTGAACGTGCTCACCAGGTGGCAATCCATAGAATATATCAGCAGCCAGAATTTCGACCGCAAGGCCTTTGCCTGGCTCAATTCCATTACGGTCGTGCCCGGCGCCATCGGCGCCTTCCGTAAAAAGGCCATTGAAGAGGCGGGGGGCTTTACGACGGATACGCTTGCCGAAGACTGCGATCTGACCGTCAGGATCCTGCGCTGTGGATATATCATCGCCAATGCCAACGATGCCATTGCCATGACCGAGGCGCCGGAAACCCTCAAGATGTTCTTCAAGCAGCGCTTCCGCTGGAGCTTCGGGGTGATGCAGACCTTCTGGAAGAACCGCGATGCCTTGTTCAACTGGAAATACAAATGGCTCGGATGGGTGGCGCTCCCGAATATCCTCATCTTTCAATACATCATTCCCATCGTCATTCCCATCGCCGACTTTTTCATGATCGTCGGGCTGCTGACCGGAAATGCGTCGAAGATCGCCGGCTATTACCTGGTGTTCATGCTGGTAGATGTGGCGGTAGCTGTGCTGGCCTTTATTTTTGAAAAAGAGAATCTGGCCAAATTGTTATGGCTGATCCCTCAACGGCTGATCTGGCGGTGGCTGATGTGGTTCGTTCTGTTCCGGGCGGTACGCCGGGCCTTCAAGGGCGAATTACAGCATTGGGGGGTATTGAAGAGGACGGGGAACGTAAAAGTGGCGTAAAATTTCGTAATTTCACTCCTCGATTAAACAACATCTATTCTAAATAAGACACTGCATTATGGCTGAAGTTATTTTAATGCCCCGGTTGAGCGATACGATGACCGAAGGGGTTATTGCCGCATGGCATAAAAAAATAGGCGATCCCGTAAAAAAAGGAGATCTGCTGGCCGAAGTAGAGACGGATAAGGCTACGATGGATCTGGAAAGCTATAAAGACGGCACCTTATTATATACGGGCACCGATAAGGGAGGCAAGGTACAGGTGAATGAGCTGCTCGCCATTATCGGCGCACCGGGTGAGGATATTACCTCGCTGGTCAAAGGGGGAGCGGCATCCGCCGCCCCTTCTCCTGCCCCAGCCCAGAGCGGAAGCGCCGGAACGCCCAACGCAACATCCGCCGCAACGGCGCCGGCAAGCGCAGCCACCGCCCCGGCGGCCGGAGCTACGGCCACGGCAAGCACCGCCCCGGGCATGGATCTTTCGAAGATCGGGGAAGTCATCCTGATGCCCCGGCTCAGCGATACCATGACCGAAGGAGTGATCGCCGACTGGCATAAGAAAGTAGGCGACTCCGTCAAGAAGGGAGATATCCTCGCCGATATCGAGACCGACAAGGCCACGATGGAACTGGAAAGCTATAAAGAAGGCAAACTATTATATGTCGGAGCACAGAAAGGGGAAAAGATAGCCGTGAACGACCTGCTCGCGGTCATTGGGGATGAGGGCAAGGTAGACCTG
>DATHHO010000197.1:0-11333 GCA_035317125.1 Puia sp. | reverse complement strand
CATTCTGGCCTCATTTTCATCCGCTGCCAGGTCCTTCAGCTGGCTGTTCAGCAGTCCTCTTGTATTGATGTTCAGCTTTTGCTCGAAAGCATAGCCCCGGTCTTTGACATATTCATATTTCCCTACGTTGAATTTCTGCACCGGAGATGCCATATCCCTCGCCACAAAGGAAGAGAACAACGGGTTGAGCAGATCGCCGGAAATATCGTCCACCCATTTACGGTCCTGCAGGTTCACAGGACCAAGACCGGCCGGCGCAAGGGATGGGTCGGCCCTTACCCTTGCCAGGGCCCGGAAATAAGCAGCCCCGAACATGCCGCCGGATGCACCGGTGATCAGAAAGGTCCTGCGCATCAGCTGTCCTCCGCTGAGGCTGTCCAGACGCTGGAGCACGTTCATGGTGAAGGTGGCGCTGCGGTTGCCGCCACCGCTGGTATTGATAAGGTACAGCAAGGGCCGGGGACCGGACTGTCTCTCTTTCCATTTTTCCAGGATAGCCAGCATATTCGCTTTATCCCGCGCAAGGTGCGGGTTCGAACACAACTGCAGCAAGCTCTCCCGGTCATACAGCGGTCTTTCGTCACGGTTAGTATAGTTCAGTCCGTACGCCTTATTGCTGGGATCGATGACATTATATTTATACAGGAGGTTCAGCACAAAAAAGAGGGCCACTAAAAATGGGATGCTCCAGCTTTGCAGGAAATAGGAAAAAGCCCCCGACAAGGATATAAGGATGGCGAAAAAAATAAGTATGCTCGCCGCCGCTGGCAATTGAAAGAAGGGGCTGTCCATAAAGAACCCGGTGACGATCAAAAAAATAAAGGCTATGAAAATGGACAGCACTGCGGTGAAATGATGACGGGAAAAGATGCTTTCGATAAACTCCCTGCTGTAATGCGAGACATCTCTCGCTTTCCTGACGATCGTACGCGGTGAGTTCAGGTACCATTGTACGCGGATCAGCCGGCTCTCCGTCAGCCTCGGCTCTTCGCGGACGAACTGCGACTTGAAGAGCTTCGGATTGTTGATCACCGGTACCATCCGGCGGATAATGCTTTTATCGGCGCGGAAAAAATAAAACAGCGAGATGGATACGATAAGTATAAAGCCGGTCAGAAATCCGCCCGACAACAAAAGGATATGGCCTACCGACAACAATTCCTTATCTCTGCCGAACTGCATCACTTTGATAAAATAAAAGATAAGGAATACCAGGGGAAGGATCGCGTTGTTGATACAATATTTCAGGAAAGGTTTGGTGGTAGTGGCGAGGAACCGGAAATGCCTGCTGAACAAAATAAAGGTGGTAATATTCCAGCTCATGATGAAGATCCCTGTGGCGATGCCTACGATCCCCGCGCTGACGGGGCTCACGTCACCCAGATATTCCGGTGAGAGGAACAGGGCGTCGGCGCCATAGGAGCGCATGAAGCCCCCGGCCACGGTGCTGAACAAAATAAGCCAGAACACCAGCAATACCTGGAACTTTTTGAAATGCAATAATACCAGTTGCACGGGGAAGAAGCAATAAATGGCTTTTAGTATTCGCATCATACGGTTACAGAATGTCTAGCTCTCACAAGGTACAACATACCGATCATTGTCACCAGGAATAACAGACCGGTTATCTGGTGCAGCTGGGCCAGCCAGTCGAAGCCCACCCATTGGTTGGGAATGATGCCAGGGCTGGATAACAGGCTCATGATGCCCAGCAGGATCTGCAGGAGGATCAGCAGCAGGGGAAGCCACCTGGTCCTCCGGAAAAGGCCCGGTACGGCCTTGTGCCGGAAGGCGGTTACCGACCAGGCCGATACAAGGATCAGCAACAGGTAGGCCAGGCAGCGATGAATGAATTGCACAGCGATCTTGTTACCCGCAAGCTCCTCCATCAAAGGCCGGTTGCCGGACAGGCCGGCTGGTATCCATTCCCCGTTGATCGTGGGCCATGTAGGGGCTACAGTAGCAGCTTTATGTCCCGCCATCAGGGCGCCATAGATCAGCTGAAAGAATAAGGTGATGATAATGGCCATCGTCCACCGGTGGAGCCTGGTATTACCCGTGATCTGCTGTGGAGGGACGGATAATTCCAGGGCAAACCAGCATGCATACCCGATCAGCACCAAGGCAAATACAAAATGAAGGGCCAGCCGCGAAGGCTGTACATAGATCGCATCCCCGGTCAGTCCGCTGGCCACCATGATCCAGCCGATGGCGCCCTGAAGGGCGCCCAACAAAAAAAGCGTGATCAATGGCGCAATCATCCTGGAATCCATTTTCTTTTTAAGGAGCAGCCAGACAAACCCGACAAGGAATACTACACCGACCATGCGGGCCCAGAAGCGATGAAACCATTCCCAGAAAAAGATAAATTTAAAGTCGGACAGGCTGAAGCCGGAATTGAGGATCTGGAATTGAGGTGTTTGTTTGTATTTATCAAAGGCGACCTGCCATTGCCCATCGCTCAGTGGAGGCAGGGTCCCGGCCCCAACATTCCATTCCGTGATCGAGAGGCCCGATCCGGTAAGACGGGTGATCCCGCCCAGGACGACCTGCACGAGCAGCATGAATACCCCGGTCTTTACCCAGATAGCCACCGGTCGGGAAGATGGTGATGAAAGGGAAGATTGCATAGCGGCGGCAAAGTTACCGGTTATTTTTCCACATGAAGCCACAGGATCCCGCAGTTTTGATCCCGGAGCCTTAATTTTGAAAAAAAACATTTGCTGAAAGCCGCTTACCAGGAAGGATTGATCGAGGCCGGTTGCGATGAGGCAGGCAGGGGTTGTTATGCGGGACCCGTATTTGCCGCTGCCGTCATACTACCGGAAGGTTTTTTTCATCCCCTCCTGAATGACTCCAAGCAGGTGAACGTCAATGACCGCAATGAGCTGCGGGTCTATATCGAATTGAATGCCCTTGCCTGGGGAGTGGCCATGGTCGACCATGAAGAGATCGACCGGATCAATATCCTCAAAGCTTCTTTCAAGGCGATGCACCTGGCGCTCGACCAGCTGATGACAAGGCCGCGGCTGTTGCTGATCGACGGCAACCGCTTCATTAAATACCGGCGGGTCGCTCACCGCTGTATCGTACAGGGAGATGCCATCTACGCCTCCATTGCCGCAGCAAGCATTTTAGCCAAGACCTGGCGGGATGAATACATGAGGCGTCTGCATGAGGAATTTCCGCAATACATGTGGGACAGCAACAAAGGATATGGCACCAGGCAGCACCGGGAGGCCATCGAAAAGACCGGCTTGTGTAAATACCACCGGAAAAGCTTTAACATCAACCCCGACGAAGAGCAACAGATCTCCTTGCTCTGACTGCCTCCCCCTGAGACTTCCTGCTCTGACCCTTCAGGGTCATTGTGCGTCCTTTTCCCGGATCTTCCCCAGATCCGGTGTGATCGCTGTCCCTAGCCGACCGTTTCCCATTCGCCGAGACCTTTTCTGATCACAACCGGCTCCTCTCCCGTACAGTCGATCACCGTTGAGGGAATGATGCCTCCGGCGCCGCCGTCCACTACGATATCCACGAGGTTTTTGAACTTATCGTGGATCATCTCCGGGTCGGTGTATTCTTCTACCATTTCACCCGGAAGGGATGCGCTCAGGATCGGGTGCCCGAGCTCTTTTACTATGGAACGGGCGATCGTATTATCGGGAATCCGCAGGCCGATGGTATCCTTTTTGCTCTGCAGGATACGGGGAACCTGCTTGCTGGCGGGTAAAATGAATGTATAGGGACCCGGCAGGCTCGTTTTCAGCATACGGTACAAGGGCGTCGAAATGCTCTTCGTATAGTTGCTCAGGTCGCTGAGATCGTAACAGATGAACGATAGCTGCGCTTTGGCCGGGTCTACCAGTTTGATCCGGCAGATCCTTTCCACCGCTTTGTGGTGAACTATATTACAGCCCAGACCGTAAATAGTGTCGGTTGGATAGATGATCACCCCTCCATCCAACAGGCATTCGATAACGGTCCTTATATTCCTGGGTTGTGGATTATCAGGGTGAATAGTCAATAACATAAGGTAATTTAGAATAAAATTCCCGGAACTGGACACAGGCCCGGCGGGCGGACTAACAACATTTCCTTAACATGCATTTAGTGTTAACTTTGCGAAAATTTGAGGCATGGAGTTGCAATCGGTAGACAGAGTTCCAACTATCAGTGCTGAAGACTTTAAAGATCAGTACTATGATCCCATGAAGCCCCTTGTGATCACAGGGCTGTCCAGGCAATGGCCGGCCTATGAGAAATGGGACTGGGATTATTTTAAGTCTGTCGTAGGCGCTGTAAAGGTGGGCGTTTACAATAATGTCAAAAGTGATGCCTATACCCCTATCAATACAGCCGACGATTATATGAATTTTGGCAATTATATCGATATGGTCCGTCAGGGACCTGCGGAATGGCGTATTTTTTTGTTCAATATCTTCGAGCACGCTCCCAGGATCACGGAAGATTTCGATTGGCCGGAACACCTGATGAAAGGCTTTGTAAAGAGATATCCCATGCTTTTTGTCGGAGGGAAGGGCTCCATAACCCATATGCATTTCGACATCGATCTTTCACATATCATTCATACGCAATTCGTTGGCAGGAAAAGGGTGTTGCTTTTCCCATTTGAGGAACAGCACAAGCTCTATCGTAAGCCCTGGGAAGTGCTGAGCTTTGTGAATTTTGAAAAATACTTCGACGAGCAGCGGAATAAGCTCGATCTGGAGAAGTATCCTGCTCTGAAGCTGGCAAGAGGCTATGAAGTGATCCTTGAGCATGGCGATACCCTGTTCATGCCCGCCGGCTACTGGCACCATATGGAATATCTTGACAGCGGCTTTGCCATGAGCCTGAGAGCCATGCAGGCCAGCCTGGGCGGCAAGCTGAAAGGCGCCTGGTATTTATTCGGAATGCGCCATATCGATACGCTTATGAAAAAAACAGCCCCTGAATGGTGGTTCAATTTAAAAAAAGAAAAGACGTTCAAAGCCGCGGAAAAAGAACTCGGAATCATCGGTCAGCAGGGCATTTCAGGGCCAGCCGAACTGCTGCATGGTCAGGCCTCCGGCCCACAATCTTAAAAAACTTTCAAAAAATTATTGCTTTTTAAGAAAACAGTCTTTATTTTTACCCGGATTATGCGTTGGCAGCATTCATCTACAAAAGCTAAACACGCAAGCCTGTTCGATCCAATTTCCTCATCCCGACCATCCAATTTCCTACCCAAGATTCCAATTTCCAAATAATATCCGGTTCCAGTTATTTATGTGAAGGTTTTCTTCATGTTTGATCGTTAATATCGTTTCCCCCTGCAACTGCAGTCACCAATAGATCGCTACCCTTTTAAACCCCTCGTTTCCATTATTCCTTATTGGTTATTAATCTACCCGAAAGTAAAAGCATTCAGTTGATTGAGTAAGGCTCGACATAGTCAGGCGTAGGCATTTGCGTGGATTTCATCAAACAGTAGAATAATAGAATCAGCGATCAATGAAAAAGTATCCGACATCATTTTCAAAATATCCGAAGTCTTTCTTTTTGTGGTTTCAGAGGTAAGCACAGGCCGGCGATGTCTATCGCTGGCTCTTTTTTTTACCTTACGGCAAAGGAAGATGGAAGAAAAAAATTTCACTGTGAAAAAACCAACGTAAAAAAAAGGCCCCTCTGATGAGGGGCTTTTTTTATGATGTCCGGAAAGAGCAGGACTGGCCAGTACACTAGCCCAGTATGGTCCAGGTCTCATTTCCTCTGAGTAATTTATCCAGGTCTCCTTTCCCTTTTGCAGCAATGACCTCTTCGATCTGCAGGTTCAGCATTTCATCGTAGCAGGGGCGGTCTGTTTCATACAACACCCCGAAAGGTCTTGGCAAATGTCCCTCGACCCTTGGATCGTCAAACATGCGGACAAGGATCTGTGCCTTATAAAAATCTCTTTCATCATGTATCCAGCAATCTTCTGCATTTATTCCATTCCCAAGTTCTACCACGGTAGGATGAAAGCCTTCCAGCCGGATGCCCTTTTCCTGTCTGGCGCCAAAGACCAGCGGTTTGCCATGCTCGACGAACAGGGTCTCCAAAGGTTTGGAGCTCTTCTCCGTAAAATTCTCGAATGCTCCGTCATTGAAGATATTGCAGTTCTGATAGATCTCCAGAAAGGAGGAGCCTTTATGCGCATGGCTGCGGAGCAGCAACTGCTGCAGATGTTTGGGATCGCGGTCCATGCTCCTGGCAACAAAACTGGCATCCGCGCCCATGGCCAGAGCCAGCGGGTTGAACGGATGATCGATACTGCCAAAAGGAGTCGACTTGGTCACCTTACCCCCTTCCGAGGTCGGAGAATACTGACCCTTTGTCAACCCATAGATCTGGTTATTGAACAACAATATATTTACGTCGAAATTGCGTCTGAGCAAATGGATGGTGTGGTTGCCGCCGATGCTCAGGCTGTCCCCGTCTCCCGTTACGATCCAAACGCTCAGCTCGGGGCGCGTCGCCTTTAATCCCGATGCGATAGCGGTCGCACGTCCATGGATAGAGTGCATCCCATAGGTATTCATATAATACGGGAAGCGGCTGCTGCAACCTATTCCGGATATGATCACAAAATTTTCGCGGGGAATGCCAAGGGTAGGCATGATCTTCTGCACCTGCGCCAAAATGGAGTAATCCCCGCACCCGGGGCACCACCGGACTTCCTGATCGGTTGAAAAATCTTTGGCTGTCAGCGCCTGCGGGGGTATGGCTGTCGTTTCACTCATAAAACAAATTTACTGAATTACGGCTAATAATTATGCACAAAAACCCTCCGGAAAGCACCTTAATCCCGCACGGTGGGGCGCTGTTTCCCCATCCTATAGGCCCAGAAGCCTTGTCTCCCCCTGGCATATTCTTAGCCCTATACCCGGGAAAGGCATTTTATCAATAAAAACATAAGTCATGAAAAAGCAATTGTTGATCATAGCTATGGGCTGCTTCAGCCTTATCGGCATATCCAGCTGTATGGTAGAAGGAGGATTTGTAGAAACAAGACCGGCGGATATCACCTATGTACGGCCTGTAGCTCCCGGCGCGGATTATATCTGGATCGACGGGGACTGGGTCTGGAGCGGAGGCGCATATACCTGGCATAATGGGTATTGGGGCAGGCCACGTGGTACGCGTCATTGGGAAGGCGGAAGGTGGAACCAGGGCGCCCACGGATACAGGTGGAGCCGCGGGCACTGGAGGTAACAGCTGTCTGGGGACAGCCCTCAGATCACGCTGCGGCTGAAGGGCATCAGAGATAGCTCCATCAGCTTAAGGTGCTGACGGGCGAAGGGAATGCCGATAATGGTAAGGAATAAAATGGCGGCAAACAGCAGGTGGATCAAGGCCGTATAAAGTCCTCCGCAGATCAGCCAGATGATATTACATATCAGACTAAGACATCCGTCCCCTCCCCGCGAGGGGACGATCTTTTTGCCGAATGGCCACAATACCACCGTTGCCAGCTTGAAGCATTGCAGGCCAAAGGGGATCCCGATGATCGTGAGACAGAGAACAAATCCTCCGAAGATATAGCCCAGCGCCGCAAGAAATCCCCCGAATACCAGCCAGATGAGATTGCCGATCAGATTCATAAAATAAAAATAAGACTTGTCCGGCAAACCTGGCGGGTTTCAGACCTCCAGGCAAAAAATAAGGGCCTTCTCTTGACAGAGTAGGCCCTCTTTGTATGGAACGGAATAAATTAGCTTAGTATCTGCTATTGCTGTAGTTATTGTTCCTGCGCTGGAAACCTCCACCGCCGCCGCCTTTGTTTCCGCCGCCGCTGCCACGGTCTTCCCTTGGCTTAGCTACAGAAACACCGATGGTCCTGCCGTCAACAGATGCGCCGTCCAGTTCCTGGATAGCTTTCTTTGCGGCTTCATCATCGGACATTTCAACAAATGCAAATCCGCGGGATTTGCCGGTGAATTTGTCCATAATTACTTTTGCAGAGGATACTTCGCCATATTCTGCAAAATAGTCTTGTAAGTCTTCGTCCGTGACGTTAAAACTTAAATTTGAAACGTAAATGTTCATACTTAATTAACTGATTAAAAATGATAAATAACAATCTGAGTAACGAAAGCAGGGAGTAAAGAAGACTAACTATTACCGGAGATAGGTGTAGCAGAAATGTTCGTTCACTTACTAATGCTGTTATCAGCTCAAATTAACCATACAAAGATAGGCAATTCTGATCAAATAACAATTAAGTAATTGTTAGCACTTAATCATCCCCATCTCTTCATATTCCGGAAAGCTAGTATGGCGCTGACCAGGACCAGCACGGAGCCCGCCAGAAAAGGAGCGCCGGGGAGCTGAAAAGGAGCGCCTGCAGTCGTAAAATAAGCAAACAGGTTTGTCATCAGTAACGGACCGACGATGGAGGTTGCGCTCATAAGGCCCGTCAGGGCGCCCTGCAGCTCCCCCTGCGCATTGGGAGGCACATGTGCCGAAATGATCCCCTGCAGGGCCGGGCCGGCGATGCCACCAAGGCAGTAGACCACGGTGAAAGCAAACATCATCCAACCCTGTGTGGCCAGACCGAACAACAACATGCCAAAGCTATATAAGAACAAACCCATATATAAGCTTCTCGACTGCCCCAGCCTGGGTATGATTATACGGATAAGCCCGGCCTGTACAACGGTGATCATTATCCCTACGAATGCGAGGGAATAGCCCACCCATTGCTTGTTCCAGTGAAATTTTTCCATACAATAATAAACCCAGGTGCTTTGGACGCAATGAACGGCGATATAAATAAGCACCAGCGACAGTACGAGCCCTGCCACAGCAGGATATTTCTTGAAATTAAGCAGGGCGCCCGCAGGATTGGCCCTCCTCCAGTCGAAGGCGCGCCGGTTCTCTTTCGCTAAAGATTCGGGCAGGATAAAAAATCCGTAAAGCCAGTTCAGTAAGGTGAGGATCGCGGAGGCGATAAAGGGTACCCTGAGTCCCAGCGTACCCAACTGGCCCCCCAACGCCGGACCAATGATAAAGCCCAGACCAAAGGCAGCTCCCAGCATACCAAAATTCTGAGCCCTTTTTTCAGGAGTGCTGATATCCGCAATATATGCGGACGCCGTGGTAAAGCTGGCGCCTGTGATGCCCGCCAGAAAGCGTCCAACGAACAACCATCCGATCGACGGCGCAAAGGCCAGGAACAAATAATCGAGCCCAAATCCGAATAAGGAACATAAAAGCACCGGCCTTCTGCCATAACGGTCGCTCAGCCCGCCCATTACAGGAGCAAAAAGGAACTGCATGGTAGCATAGGCAAACAACAGCAAACCCCCATAGCGGGCCGCCGCGCTCATGTCACCGTGGATAAGTTTGGCTATCAGTTCGGGCATAACGGGAATGATGATCCCGAAACCTATAAAATCGATAAGGACCGTTATAAAAATAAAGCTCAGGGCTGCATGACGCGACGGGTGTGTGGTCATAATAAAAGTTTAGCGGTTTTTTTATAGGTGGCTGCATACACCAGGAATGCGGCTAAGGTCATGATCATGCCCGCAATACAGACCCCTTTCCAGGAAGCCCTGTCCCAGACGAACAACCCTATGGCCGAACCCAGCGAAGTGCCGATGAAGCTGATGGTCATATACACCGTATTGAGCCTGTTGCGCGCTCCCGGTATCAATGCATACACCCGGCTCTGATTGGATATATGGATGCACTGCATAGCCAGGTCAAGAAGAACGATGCCCACGACCAGCCAGACAACAGACCATGCCAGGGTATAGAAAATCATAAAAGATACGAATAAGATACCGATCCCGTAGCCGATCGCGATCCGGGGATTACGCTTGTCCGCAGAGCCTCCCACCAGCGGGGCGACCAACGCGCCGGCCGCCGCCGCCAATCCGAAAAGGCCGATAAGATTACTTTGAAAATGGAAGGGGCTGCCCGACAAATGGAGCACCATGGTCGTCCAGAACATGCCAAATGTGGAAAACCCCAGAGCGTTGATCGCGGCCGCTTCCCTCAGTAATGGCTGTTCCCGGATAAGCGCGACGAGAGAGGCCATAAGAGAGCCATAAGAACCGCTGAAGCTGGGCCTGCTGACCGGAAATGCCTTCCGCATCAGCAATAACAAAAGAAAACTGAGACCCGCCGCCACCCCGAACATGCCCCGCCATCCCAGCCAGGCCCCGATAAACCCACTGAGTGTCCTCGAAAGCAAAATGCCGATCAGCAGTCCGCTCATAATAGTACCTATTACTTTCCCCGTCCTTGCCGGGGAGGCCAACTGGGCGGCCATGGGCAGGATCAGCTGTGGCACGACGGAGGTAGCGCCGATGAGCAGGCTGGCCATTTCCAGGCTTAAAAGATTGGGCGAGACCGCAGCCACGATCAATGCGATTACGGCAAAGGCCGTCATCCACAGGATCTGGCCTTTCCGCTCCAGCTTATCCCCCAGCGGCACAAAAAATAAAAGGCCCAGCGCGTACCCTCCCTGCGTGAAAAAGGCAATCGCCCCCGCCCGGCTTTCCGGCACCTTGAAGTCTTTGCTGATCAGCACGATCAGGGGCTGGCAATAATAAATATTTGCTACGATCAATCCCGTGCAGACGGCCATCAATATGATATGCTCTTTTTTTAACAGATCCTTTTGCCCATTCTCCATAATGGCCGCAAAGGTATGAACAGAGCGGGGGGTTTGTCAGAATACCATCAAATTTTTACCGATTATTCAAACGCATTTCCCTAAATTGAGGCTCGAAAAAAACCGCTATGCTCCACTACAAAAAGATCGCTGTCGCATTAACGCTTAGTGCTTTTATGATCATCGGAATGGCCGCCACAAGGCCTGCCGGTGACAAACCAAAAAGAAACCTGAAAGTTTTACCAAAGAATATCAGCCATGAAGATCTCGATAAAGTAATGGACGGATGGAAAGCCGCCCTGGGTGTAAAATGTAATTTCTGTCACGCTCCGTCAAAAGACAGCACTTCCAGAAGGCTGGATTTTTCCAGCGATGCAAAGCCAGAAAAGGATATGGCCCGCCACATGTTCCGCATGACGGCGAAGATCAATAAAAAATATTTCAACTTCGACAAAGACGATAAGGGCAATGTCATACCCGCCATTTCCTGTGTGACCTGTCACCGGGGAAGCGCCCACCCCGAAGCAAACTAAAATGCTGCTGATTTGTTTGAATTTCACTTAATTTTGCCCCCGTTCAAACAAACAATCAAATGGCAAACATTTCCTTCGATTTCGGTATGATCGGCCTCGGCGTAATGGGGCGTAATCTCCTGCTTAATATGGCTGATCACGGTTTCGCGGTG
>DATHHO010000196.1:0-48646 GCA_035317125.1 Puia sp. | reverse complement strand
TGAGCTGCTGTCGGCTTTATTCTTACCTGCGATATCGAAGGCCGTCCCATGATCCGGGGAAGTCCTCACAATGGGCAGGCCGGCGGTAAAATTCACGCCTTCGCCGATGGCCAGTGATTTGAAAGGGATAAGTCCCTGATCATGGTACATGGCCAGGACCGCATCGAATTTGGTTTGCTGGTTGCGGGCGAAGAACGCATCGGCGCTATATGGTCCGAATACGAGCATACTATGCTTGGCATCCTTGATAGCGGGCTTGATGATCTCCTCGTCTTCTTTTCCGATCAGCCCTTCGTCCCCCGCATGCGGGTTCAGCCCCAGCACGGCGATCTTTGGTTTATCGATCCCGAAATCCTTCATCAGGCTGTCCCGGAGGATATTGAGCTTGGATAAAATAACCTCGCGGGTGATATGCTGGGCGATCTCGCGTACCGGAACATGTTCCGTGACCAGGCCTACCCTGAAATTCTCCGATACCATCAGCATCAGCACGTCGTTGACCCCAAAAAGGTTCTTCAGGAACGGAGTATGCCCCGTGAAATTAAAAGAAGGGGATTGTGTATTTTTTTTATGGATGGGGGCGGTCACCAGACCGTTGATCTTCTTTTCTTTCAAAGCCTGTGCGGCGCTGATCAGGGATTTAACGGCATAGCTGCCCCCGATATCCGTCAGCTGTCCGGGCACGATCGCAATTTCCTCCTCCCAGCAATTGAAGATGTTCACCTGCTTGGGCGCGATCCGCGTAAAATCCTTGGTATTCTGATAATTTAAATTCATTTCCGGCATGGACTTACGGTAGAAATTGATCACCTTATTCGAAGCAAATATCAGAGGGGTGCATAATTCGAGGATACGGTGGTCGGAAAAGGTCTTTATGATCAGTTCTGCCCCGATCCCATTCAGATCTCCCACGGAAATGCCTATGACCGGTCTTTGTTGGAAAGTGCTCATGCTGTAATTTTTCGGGGATGAAGGTACAACTAAATCATTAGCTTGCAGCCTGAAGCCGTTCTTATGTACACCCTCAAAAAATCCCTGGGCCAGCATTTCCTCCGGGATGAGAATATCTCCCGCAAGATCGTGGCATCGCTCATGGAACATCCTTTTACACAGCTCCTGGAAGTTGGGCCAGGCGCCGGTGCGCTTACAAAATATATTTTAGCGATAGAAGGGATCGATTTCAGGGCGGTGGAGCTGGACGAAGAAAAGGTCCTGTATCTTCAGAAGACCTGGCCTGCGCTGAAGGGTAAGATCCTCGAAGGCAGCATCCTCGATATGGAACGGCCTTTTCCGGGCCGGTTCACGGTAGTGGGTAATTTCCCCTATAATATTTCCACCCAGATCCTGTTCAGAATGATCGACTGGAAGGACGCCGTCGAAACCATGACGGGCATGTTCCAGAAAGAGGTCGCGCAAAGAGTGGCCGCGGGAGAAGGCAGCAAAGTATATGGGGTGCTGAGCGTGCTGATCCAGGCCTTTTTCAACGTGGAATACCTGTTCGAGGTGAGTGAGCAATGCTTCAACCCGCCGCCAAAGGTAAAAAGCGCCGTCATACGACTGGTCCCAAGGACCGTCCCCGCTAAATTCAAAGATGAGAAAAGCTTTTTCGTCCTGGTAAAGACGGCTTTCAACCAGCGTCGAAAGACCCTTCGCAATGCGGTAAAAGCCCTTTTTGACCCATCCATACTCCAGGACCCTCTCTTTGATAAACGGGCAGAACAATTATCCGTGGATGATTTTGTCTTATTGAGCTGGAAGATGCGTTAATTTTGCCGCCGGAAATCCCGGACGATCACCAACAGCCTTTCAGAAACTATGCGAAAAGCCCTTATTACAGCGAAAGCACATGAATACCTCACGGAGAGACTGACCCAGCAGGGGTACACCGTTCAGCATGCCCCCCAGATCAGCTATGAGGAGCTGGAGTCGGCCATAACGGACGTCGAAGGACTGATCGTAACCACCCGGCTCCGGATCGACCGAAATATCCTGGATAAGGCCCCCGCCCTGAAATGGATCGGCCGTCTCGGCAGTGGCATGGAGCTGATCGATACAGTCTGTGCGGAAAGCCGGGGCATCCGGTGCGTCAGCAGTCCGGAAGGCAACCGTAACGCCGTAGCCGAACATGTCCTGGGAATGTTGCTCGGCCTTATGAACAAGATCGCTGCCAGCAATAATGAGATCAGACAGGGCAAATGGATCCGGGATGCCAACCGCGGTACCGAACTGACCGGCAAGACGGTCGGTATCATCGGGTTTGGGAACGCGGGTGGGGCCTTTGCCAGGTTGTTGGCATCCTTCGATGTGACGGTCCTCGCGTATGATAAGTACCGGTACGGCTTCGCCAAAGATTATATAAGAGAGGCCGGTCTGGAGCAGGTCGCCCGCTATGCCGATGTGGTGAGCTTCCATGTACCCCTCACCGATGAGACCCATCATATGGCGGGGGAAGATTTCTTCCAATCCCTGGAAAGAAAGCCCTGGTTTATAAATGCTTCCCGGGGCAAAGTTCACGATACGACAGCCCTTATCCGGGCGCTGGAGACGGGAAAGATCGCCGGGGCAGCCCTCGACGTCCTTGAAAATGAACGGCTGGATACCTATTCGGAGGCGCAGCGCCGGGAGCTTGACCTGCTGCTGGACCGCCCCGACACCCTTATCACCCCCCATATAGCGGGATACAGCCATGAAGCCTTTTATAAAATGGCTAAGGTGGTGCTGGAAAAATTGGGTATTTAAGGCGTATTGTTTAATTTTTTTTATCTTTGCATTCAAATAGTGCAACGCTTTGGAATTCTCCCGAGGCGTTGTATTTTTTTTCTTTTTTATAAACTCAAGGAGGTAACTATGAGTGGAGTCACCTATTTCACAAAGGAAGCGCTGGAACACCTGAAAGCGGAATTGCAGAGACTGAAGGCAGTGGAACGGCCTGCTGCATCCAAAGCGATTGCGGAAGCCCGTGAAAAAGGAGATCTTAAAGAAAACGCCGAATACGACGCTGCAAAAGAAGCGCAGGGCCATCTCGAAGCCAGGATCCAGCGGCTGAATGGAGAGCTTGCCAACGCGCGCGTCATGGATGAATCCACCATCGATACCAGCACGGTATCCATACTGACAAAAGTGACCCTCACCAATCTTACCAATAAGAAGCAGGTGACCTATCATCTCGTATCGGAAAAAGAAGCCGACCTTAAGCTGGGAAAGATCTCTGTCACTTCCCCTATCGGCAAAGGCTTGCTGGGCAAGCACGTGGGCGATATAGCCGAAGTACAGGTGCCGGCCGGCATGCTTAAATTTAAAGTAGAAGGGATTTCCATTTAAGACACCCGTTCAAGACAAATTCATGACCATCTTTTCGAAGATCATCGCCGGCGAGATACCCGGTTACCGGATTGCAGAAAATGAGCGGTTCTACGCCTTTCTGGATATATTCCCATTGCGCGAGGGGCATACCCTGGTCGTGCCGAAGATCGAAGTCGATAAATTTTTCGATCTGCCGGATGACTACCTGGCAGAGATGATCCTTTTTGCCAAACCCATCGCCAGGGCCATCGAAAAAGCCTTTGCATGCAACCGTTGCGGTCTGGCTGTGGTCGGGATCGAAGTGCCCCATGCTCATCTGCATCTTGTGCCCGTCGACAATGCCGACGACCTGAACTTTACCAGGGGCAAGATCAAAATGATCCCGGAACAACTGAAAGCAGTCCAGGAAAAAATACTCCGCCATCTTGCCTGAGCCAGGCAGACCTTTAGTGGATCTTATTTCAGCAGTGACGGTCGTTCCGTGATCTCGTGGTATTTGATCACCTCTTTTGCATAGTAGTGGATCACCATGCTCTTCCTTGTCAGGGCCGGGTTGACCACCGGCAGTCCCCCATGTATGAGATTGGCATGCCAGACGAGGATATCCCCTTTTTTCGCCAGGAAAAGCTCTTTTTGCAATCCTTTTTCGGTGATAAGGGCTTCCATTTTGTCTTCATAGTCCACATAGTCTTTTTTGCCCAGCCGGAGGCTGCTTTCTCCTTCATTAAAATCATTGTTCAACAGATAGGGGAGACGATGGCTGCCGGGATAATAGAATAAAGGACCATTATCGGGGTTGGTATCTTCCAGTGCGATCCAGACGGCGATCAGGTAACCCAACGGATAGGTGGTCATATGGATACTATCCGAATGCGCCCGTTGGTTACTGCCGTATAGAAAATTGATGGTTTGAAAGGGAACCACTTCCTTGTCCAGGGTAAAGCTTAACAGATCGATCAGTTTTTTCTCATACGTGATGGCCCGGATATCGGCGGAGACACGATTGGCGAATAGCAATTTATGATCCGGAGTGGGGCGCAGCTTGTGCTGCGCGGCCAGACGGTCGATCTCCCGTAAAATGACATTGACGTCCTGGTCGTTGAAGTAATGGTTCAGGATCATATACCCCTTGTCGGACCAGGCCAGCAATTGTTGTTGTACTTCCGCCGGAAAACGATGGAACTCCTCCCTGGCCGGGGCCAGGTCCCGGGAGTGCCCGGTGTCCAGCCAGGCCCTGGATTCTTTATCAGGGAAATTCTTACTGGAGATAGAGGCGATGACTGGTTTGTGGATGGCGTATTTTTTATAAGCCGCCTTATTGTGCACAAGGTCCTTGTAATGGATCAGGTTATAGATCCAATGGACAATCTTGTATTTTTTCAAACGGTTAGCCCAACCCATAATAAAAGGTGATTAAAAAAGAAAAGCGCCGTTTAGGGCACCTGTCTTCCCGGTCAGCCCGGAATATCTTTGAGCACAATATAACTCCAAATGAAGAATTTGGGATAAAAGTAGGTATTTACAGGTTATCCGGTAAATTTTTTTTAACGCTGAATTTTATACTTTTAAAGTCAATTGGGTAACATGATCGCAGGGCTGGGAATAGATATTATTGAGGTCGGAAGACTGACGTCGAAGATCACCCGGGAGGCTGGTTTCAGAGAACTGGTTTTCTCAAGGAATGAGATCGATTATTGCGAAACCAAAGCGAATAAATACGAACACTATGCCGCCCGCTTTGCTGCTAAAGAAGCCTTTTTTAAAGCGATCGGAACGGGCTGGACGACGGATACTGCTTTCAATGAAGTCGAGATAACGAATGGAGATAGCGGAAAACCCGAACTTGTCCTGCTTGGCAAAACCCAGAAAACAATCGCTTCCTTTGGGATCGTTAAAATTTTTGTTTCTTTGTCGCATCTTAAAGAAATGGCATCGGCCGTAGTAATTTTAGAAAAATGAGCAACAGGCCTGGGGAAACAACGTATCCGTCAGCAGATGAATGGAAGAGAACGCAGGAGCACCGGCTGCAACAGCTGTTAGCGTATCTTTCCGCAAATTCTCCTTTTTACAGGGAGCTTTTTAAAAAAAGCCATATAGACGCAACAGCTATCAGAACACTGGAAGACCTTCAGCGTCTGCCAACTACCTGCAAAGAGGACCTGCAGCTGCGGAATGATGATTTTTTATGCGTACCGCGTAATAAGATCGCGGAGTACACATCTACTTCCGGAACGGCAGGCAAGCCGGTAACGATAGCGCTTACTGAGCATGACCTGAACAGGCTGGCCCAAAATGAATATGGCTCCTTTTTGTGCGCAGACGGATCAGCCGATGAACTATATCATTTAATGCTGACCCTGGACCGGCAGTTTATGGCGGGGATCGCCTATTATTCCGGGATACGCAGGCTCGGGGCGGGTATAATAAGGCTTGGACCCGGCCTGCCCTCCATGCAGTGGGAAACGATCCAACGGCTTAAGCCAACTTCCATCGTAGCAGTTCCTTCCTTTATCCTCAAGCTCGTTCAGTTTGCAGAACAACAGCATATCGATATAAACGGGTGTTCCGTAAAAAAAGCGGTTTGCATCGGGGAAAATATACGTAATAATGATTTTTCGTTCAATAACCTCGGGAGAAGAATAAAGGACGCATGGGATCTCCGGCTGTATTCTACCTATGCTTCCACGGAAATGCAAACGGCATTTACCGAATGCAGGGAAGGGAAAGGCGGCCATCTGCAGCCGGAATTGCTGATCGTCGAGCTCCTTGATGAAAGCGGTCGGAAAGTAGGGCCCAATACCCCTGGCGAAGTCACCATTACCACATTGGGGGTCGAAGGCATGCCCCTGCTCCGGTATAAAACAGGAGATATCTGCCTGTATTTCGATGAACCTTGTTCCTGCGGCCGGACAAGTCTGCGATTATCACCCGTTATCGGCCGGAAAAATCAGATGATCAAATTCAAAGGTACCACGTTTTATCCCCCAGCGCTTTTCGATGTCCTGAATGAAATGGAAGAAGTGACCGACTTTGTGGTGGAGATCTGTTCGGATGAGAACGGCCTCGATGAAGTAGTGCTCCACCTTGTGCCTGCCGTCAGGAACGATGAATACGACCACCGGATAAGAGCTAATTTAAAAGCAAAGTTGCGGGCCAGCCCCAGTATCATCTATGTTTCCGCGGAAGAGGTGCAAAGAATTCAATTTCCGGTTTCGGGGAGAAAAGCAGTTAAATTTATTGACAGGAGACGTTGAATAAAAGGGTTTTGAAAGGAGTTAAAAGCCAGAAAGGCATATATTTGTTTGTTAGGCTTTTATCAGTACATATATAAATTTTGAGCATGATACCCGTTGGACGCAACGATCTTTCATTAGGTGAATTTTCCGATCTTCTTTATAAAAAACAAGCGATTGCGCTGGACAGGTCTGCCCTGGGAAAAGTGGACGCCAACTTCCGTTTCCTTCAAGAATTCTCGAACGGCAAGCTGATCTATGGAATAAACACCGGGTTTGGGCCCATGGCACAATATAAGGTGGAGAATGAGAACCTTTTACAGCTTCAATACAATCTTATCCGCAGCCATTGCTCAGGCAGCGGGAGCCTCCTGCCCGCTTCGCTGGTGAGGGCGCTGATGATTGCCCGTCTGAATAGCCTCATGCAGGCCTGTTCAGGTGTGCATACCGACACGGTAGAGCTGCTGACGGAGCTGATCGATAAGGATATAACGCCCTGCATCTTTGAACATGGGGGGGTAGGTGCCAGCGGAGACCTCGTTCAATTGGCGCACCTGGCCCTGGCATTGATCGGGGAAGGAGAGGTGATCTTCGCCGGTGAGATCCATCCTGCTATAGAGATCTTCAACAGATTTAAAATAAAGCCTCTCACTATTCATATCCGGGAAGGACTGGCCATTTTGAACGGGACTTCTGCCATGACCGGCATTGGCCTGGTCAATATTATCCAGGCGAGGAGGTTGTTAGAATGGTCTGTCTTTTTTTCGGCCATGACCAATGAGATCGTCGGGGCGTTCGATGATCATTATTCTTACGAACTGAATAAGGTGAAGCGTCACAAGGGACAGAACAAAGTCGCGGAAATGATGCGTGAAATTTTGAAGGGTAGCAAAATGATCCGTAGCCGATCAGAACACTTGTATCATCCCGGAAGCCTGGAACAAGAAGTTTTCGATGACAAGGTACAGGAATATTATTCCCTGCGTTGCGTTACCCAGGTGCTGGGCCCCATATACGATACGATTTCCCAGGCCGAAAAAATAGTGGTGGATGAACTGAACTCCGTGAATGATAACCCCGTGATCGATAATTTGAATCACAATATATTTCATGGCGGAAATTTTCATGGAGATTATGTATCGCTGGAAATGGATAAATTGAAGATCGCCATTACCAAATTGTCCATGCTTTCCGAAAGACAGCTTAATTATCTCCTGAATGATAAGCTGAATCAAAAATTTCCTCCTTTCGTAAACCTCGGTGTTTTAGGTTTTAATTTCGGCATGCAAGGAGTGCAGTTCACCGCGACCTCTACGGTAGCGGAGAACCAGACCCTTTCATTTCCCATGTATGTTCACAGCATTCCCAATAACAACGACAACCAGGATATTGTGAGCATGGGTTGTAATGCGGCATTGATGGCTGGGAAGGTGATCGATAACTCATTCGGGGTATTGAGTATCCAGGTCATGACTATCCTGCAGGCGATAGATTATCTGGATTGTAGTCCCAGCCTGGCTCCGCAGACACTCGCATTATACACCGAACTCAGGGGGATCTTTCCAAAATTTGTCGATGATCATCCTAAATACAAGGATCTGCAAAGAATAAAAGAATATTTAGTAAATGCTGACCAGGCTAAGCAAGCGATCAATGATCTTTAAGCTATATCAATGAAATGTGCATTAATTACCGGCGGATCGCGGGGCATAGGACGCGCCATCTGCCTTAAAATGTCCGCCATGGGCTATTATGTCCTGGTCAATTATAAAACGAATGCGGAAGCAGCGGCCCAGACCCTTTCCAGGATCAGAGAGGAGGGAGGCAACGGTGAGCTTTTGCCTTTTGACGTTTCCAGCAAGGAGAATGTCCAGGTGTCGCTTGATGCATGGATGAAGAAAAACGAGGAGAAGTATATTGAGGTCCTTGTCAACAATGCCGGTATCAAAAATGACTCGCTGATGATGTGGATGGAGGACGAGCAATGGGAGAGTGTGCTAAGGACCAATCTGGATGGGTTCTTTTATGTTACCCGCTGGGTATTGAACGGCATGGTATTAAAAAAATACGGACGGATCGTAAATGTTGTTTCTCTTTCAGGCCTGAAAGGCGTTCCTGGCCAGGCAAATTATTCAGCCGCTAAAGCCGGGCTCATCGGGGCTACGAAAGCGCTGGCGCAGGAAGTTGGCAGGCAGGGCATTACGGTGAATGCCGTGGCGCCCGGCTTTATCAAAACGGATATGACCGAAGGACTGGACGAAAAGACCATGAAGATCATGATACCGGTGAAACGGTTTGGATTACCGGAAGAAGTAGCGCATGCCGTTGCCTTTTTAGCTTCGAAAGAAGCAGCTTATATCACGGCGGAAGTCCTGTCCGTGAACGGAGGTTTGTATTCATAAAAAAATCGAACCATTTGGTAGAAGATATTCTTTGCCTGATACCACAAAGGCCACCCTTTGTAATGATAGACAGATTGCTCTGGTCGGATGAAAATATTACCCGGACCAGCTTTCGGATAAACCGGGAGAATATATTTGCAGAAGACGCCGGGTTTCTGGAGTGTGGACTGATGGAAAATATTGCTCAGACGGCGGCCGCCGGCGCAGGGTATCTTTCCATGATGAGCGGTAAGCCCGTTCTTGTCGGTTATATCGGCTCTGTTAAAAACCTGGAAATAGCGGCTTTGCCGGCGATAGACGATGAATTGATAACGGAAACGACCATCATGAGCAGGGTTTTTGGTGTTGCGGTAATTTCGGGTAAGGTCCTTTGTAAAGGCCTGGTAATAGCTCAGTGTGAAATGAGAATCTTTCTTGATCAGTCGGAATAGGTGAATTTATCAAATGTTTAATCTGAAGATGTAATGTCAGCCGTCTATGTCGTTTCGCATAATATCATTTCCCCTCTCGGATCCACTACTGCTGAAAATTTTTCACGGCTCAAGGAAGGTGTTTCAGGTATACGGCGGCATGATGACGAAAAAATGTCGGACCAACCTTTTTTTGCTTCCTTATTGGACAATACAAAGCCACTCTTAAGGGAAGACAGCTCCGTACCTTATACAAAATTCGAGCAACTACTTATTGCCTCTATGAGCGATGCCTTGCTGAATAGTGATATAGATGTGCGCGACAAAGCGACGGCGCTGATCATTTCTTCCACAAAGGGTAATATCGGTTTGCTCGGTACCGGGACGGATGATCCGGAACTGATGAAGCGGATAGCCCTGCCCAGCTCTGCCGCTGTAGTGGCCCGGCATCATAATTTTATAAATAAGCCGATAGTCGTGTCGAATGCCTGTATTTCCGGAGTATTGGGTATTTTGACCGGTATGAGACTGATACGGTCAGGGCAATATGAAAATGTCGTGGTTGCGGGAGCCGACACCGTTTCAAAATTCGTCCTGTCCGGATTCCAATCCTTTCAGGCTATCAGTCCCGGACTATGCAAACCTTTTGACCGGCAGCGGGACGGAATAAATTTGGGGGAAGGAGCCGCCACTATCGTTCTTTCGTCTCAAAAAAAATATGGATCGGGGATAAGGATTGCCAGTGGATCGGTAAGCAACGATGCTAATCATATTTCAGGTCCATCCAGAACTGGAACAGAACTTTTCCAGATCATGACAAGATCCTTGCGGGAAGCCGGTCTTCAGGCTGCGGATATCGACTTTATTTCAGCGCATGGCACGGCTACCGTCTATAACGATGAAATGGAAGCAAAAGCCATCGGGTTAGCCGATCTGCGGTCGGTGCCCGTGAACAGCCTGAAAGGATATTATGGACACACGTTAGGCGCTGCCGGTCTTATAGAATCTATTATTACCATTCAGTCGATGAAGGAAGGCCTGATCCTCCCTACCATGGGATTTGAACAGATCGGGGTGTCGGAGCCCTTGAATATCTGCTCTTCCTTACTGCGGACTCCATTAAAGAACTGCCTGAAGACCGCTTCAGGCTTTGGCGGTTGTAATGCCGCCATGATAATGAGTAAATGAAATGAACCACATAACCGCCAATAGCGTTATCTGCCATAACTCCGTTTACAAGGACGGGAAAGCCCTGTTCGGGAACAAAGGGGCCGATCCTGCCGGCTTCCTGTTGTCGGTCTATCAGCATTTCGATTGGCAATACCCGAAGTTTTTCAAGATGGATAACCTGAGCAAACTTGGGTGGCTCGCTGCTGAAATATTGTTGAAAGATGTACCCAGTGCCCGGGCATATCTTCCCTGGGAGATGGGAGTAGTCTTGTCCAATGCAAATTCCAGCCTTGATACGGATCGGAAATATCTCGCATCGGTAAAAGAGATCCCCAGCCCCTCGTTGTTCGTCTATACCTTACCCAATATTATGATCGGCGAGATCTGTATAAGGAATAACTTTAAGGGAGAGAATGCCTTTTTCCTGTCCGATTCCTTCGATACCGATTTTATCGTTCGTTATGTATCCTTTCTTATGGATACAGATGCCTGCCAGGCCTGCATCTGCGGATGGGTAGAATTGCTTGGTGAAGAATATGGAGCACAGCTTTTTTTGATCGAAAAGAGGGCAGGGGAAGCGCCTGCATGGACGGCGTCTGCACCTCCGGCGCCTCTTGCCTTTACTGGTGAAAATATCGGCAGGATAATATCGGAGGGGCATGTCAAAACAAAAATACCTGAAAAATGAATTTGTCATCAGCGTCATCATCCGCGCCTTCAACGGCTCCCGCGACGGCCCCTGGAGCTGGATCAGGACCGGGAGCATCCGTCTATGTTGCCGGTGCGGGCGTGATCTGTGCCATCGGGAACAATATTCCGGAATGTCTTTCCGCATTCGGATCCGGACGGGCGGGCATGGGAGAGGCTAAGGTTCTGGAGACGGCTCATCAACAGGAGATCCCCGTTGCCGAGGTCAAAATGAGCAATGAAGAGTTGTCCGGCCTTGCCGGCCTTCCATCCGGGCTGAGCCGCACGGCGCTGTTGAGTATGATCGCAGCCAGGGAGGCCCTGAATAACGCGTCTATCGGGAATATAGCAGCTCTGCGCACGGGGTTTGTTTCCGCCAATACGGTAGGTGGCATGGATAAAACGGAGAACTTTTTTGCCGGCTTCCTTTCCGACCCCCGGTCTGGAAAGCTCGGCGCGGTCGTCAATCACGAATGCGGCAGCATCACGGAACTGGTGGCCGACCGATTGAATATCCGCCATTTCCTTACGACCATAAGTACGGCCTGTTCTTCTTCGGCCAATGCCATATCCTTCGGGGCAAGGTTGATCAGGAGCGGCAGGCTCGACGTGGTGGTGGCGGGAGGCACGGATTCCCTGACTAAATTTACGCTCAATGGCTTCAACGCACTCATGATCCTGGACCGGCAATATTGCCAGCCCTTCGACGAAAACAGGAGGGGCCTGAATCTTGGAGAAGGCGCCGGCTATGTCGTGCTTGTATCGGACAGGGTTGCAGCGTCCCTGGACCCCTTGTGTAAGCTCAGCGGCTACTGCAATGCCAATGACGCGTATCATCAGACCGCCTCCTCTCCCGACGGCCGGGGATCCTATCTGGCGATGAAGGGAGCGCTGGAGCGCAGCGGGATACGACCGCAGGATGTCGATTATATCAATCTGCATGGTACGGGAACGCAAAATAACGATATGTCCGAAGGCATTGCCGTTAAGCGCTTGTTTGACCCAACGTATCCCAGGATGAGCTCTACAAAATCGGCTACGGGACACACCCTGGGTGCAAGCGGCGGAATAGAGGCGGTATTTTCAGCGCTGTCGGTCAGACACGGGATTATTTACCCCAACCTTCGTTTTGAAAACCCCATGACTGATCTCCCTTTTGTGCCCGAAACCGTATTTTTAAAAGATCAGCTTGTCAGGCATGTGCTGTCAAATTCATTTGGGTTTGGAGGGAATTGCTCATCATTGATCTTTTCAAAACGCTGAATTGCCCATGTCCGGCGCCGGCGGTAATCAATAGTATTCAGATGAATATATACATACGGGCAGCGGCTGCCATATCGCCGCAAAGAACATTCGGACCCTCCTCGTCTCTCACGGAACCTGTCGGATATACGGGCATCCGGCTGAAAAGCATAGAACCGGATTATAAGAACTATATAGATGCCAGGCTGTTAAGAAGAATGAGCCGCATCGTAAGAATGGGCGTGACGGCAGCAAGGGAATGCTTACGACAGGTGGAAGAAAAGGAGCCCGGAGCCATTATTACCGGGACGGCCTATGGTTGCCTGGAGGATACGGAGATCTTTCTGACGGAGATGATCGGGCAGAAGGAAGAGATCGTGGCGCCGGGCGCTTTTATACAGTCCACGCACAATACCATCGGGGCTCAGATCGCGCTGATCCTTCAATGCACGGCCTACAATAATACTTTCGTCCACAGAGGCTTCTCCTTTGAATCCGCCTTGCTGGATGCCATGATGTTATTGCAGGAGGGTGAGGCTGCCAGCGCATTGGTTGGCGGAGTGGATGAAATAACGGATATTACCCATCGTCTGCTCACCAGGTTCGGGTTGTACAGGCGGTTTCCGGTGTCGAATCTCGATTTGTTCTTATCCGGGTCAAAGGGTACGATAGCCGGCGAAGGGGCAGCGTTTTTTTTATTGGCCGCATCGCCTTCGGAAAATGATTATGCGCGACTGGAGGGGGTTACCACTTTTTATAAACCGGATACCATCGAAGAAATTGAACAGCATATTCTGTCCTTTCTGAAGGTTCACCAGATCGGGTTGGAGGATATCGACCTGATCATAACCGGCAGGAACGGTGATGAAAGCGGAGACGAAATTTACAACAGCCTGGGAAGATCGGTATTCAGCCAGAAAAAGTCGATCAATTATAAACAGCTTTGCGGCGAGTACCCCACTTCCACGGCCTTTGCTTTTTGGCTGGCGGCAAACCTTATCACACCGCGCACGATGCCTGGCATCCGGGCATCCGTCCAATTGCCGGAAGATAAGATAGAAAGGGTCCTGATCTATAATCATTATCTGCGGACGCAGCATTCTTTACTGCTGCTCTCTGCCTGTCGATAAATAGGGTATAAAATGCTGCTGAACGATTTTTTTATCATCTCCGGGTTACAACGCGAAGGCGATTCCGTCAGGGTCCAGCTGGAGCTGAATGCGGGGCATAAGATATTCGAAGGCCATTTTCCCGGCCAGCCGGTAGTCCCGGGCGCCTGCATGTTACAGATGGTGAAAGAAATTGCGGAAATGGTCAGCGGAATGAAATTAAGGTTGATAAAGGCGGACCATCTTAAATTTATGGCGATCGTCAATCCTGGCGATGCGGGGCTGCTTAGTATGTTGTGTACCTGTACCGTAACAGGGGAAGCGGGTCTGGACGTTTTGGCCGAACTTTTCAAAGACGGATTGGTATGCTTTAAATTCAAAGGCCGTTTTATGTCCCGGGAAGGATGAACGTTGGTTGGGCGACTTTGGAAACCAGCGTAAAACTATGTTGAACTCCCTGATGCGTATTGTAAATAAGAATGTTCTTAAATTCCCGTGTTACGGATGATTTTTTTAGCATATGGAAGGGTAAGCTGTAGCCTCTGGTCAGGTGGCAGGCAAGCCAGACCGCAAAGGCCTGGGCTGTGGGGTATTCCCCGCTCATATGTTTGAAACGCGCAATGGCGACCCTTTCTTCCAGCAACGTTTCGCAGGAAGTATAAAATTTCAGGAGACGACTGTCCCCGTTCTCACCAGTCAGGAACAGATCGGGTTTTTCTCCCGCCGGAAGATGGCTTCCGATAAAATCTTGTAACCGGCGCCTGACCACATTTTCATCCCTGCTATGCAGGGTGGCGACCGCCTTCAGCTCTGCCAGCGCATCTGCTTTTTTATTGTTGACAAGGAACAATACGGCTCCCTCCCCGGCGATGCTGCCCGGGGTATCGGACTCGTAAAGATCTTTATTGGACAGCGCTTCTTTTTTATACCAGCCTTCCAGATATTCAAGATTGAAATTATAGGAGGAGATCTCATCCACACCCCCTAACAGAAAGCTTTTTAAAGGATGCTCTGCCAGCAGCATACCGACATCGATCGCCGCGTTTTCAAAAGCCAGCCCTCTGTGTACATGGGTAATATTATATCCCTTGTTATTGCTTAACAAAGCTATCTGTGAGGCAATGCTGTTGGGCGTGCTTTGTACGAAGGTCCCCGGCGCCAGCGCTTCCTCTTTGTATTCGATGATCTGTTTCAGGAACCGGACGCTGTCTTCCATTCCCCCATTGCCGGTCCCTATAAGTATGCCGTCCGGCGCGGCAGCATCCCGCAGTAAAGGCAAGGCCGCGCCCACGCCCAACTTGACGGATTTGCTCATTCTGCGTAATGTCCCGGCTGGAATGCCCTCATAAGAAGGCTCTGTCGCCCTTAATTTATTATCGGCTGATCCGGTCAGTACGTTGATCTCAGCATCCGGGTAGGTTTGCTGCGGCGAAATACAGGCTGTTTTATGGATATAGAACATGATCAGCAGGCTTTGGAAAAGATCAGGGATGTACAATTACCGCCAAATCCGAAAGAATTGGACATGACATGTGTTAAGGCGATTTTTTTATAGACCTGTACCGGCCGGAGGCCGGTGGTCGCCATGGGTTGTTTAAAATTCAGCCCGGCATATATTTCCTGGTGCTCAAGGTTAAGGATGCTGTATGCTGCTTCAAGCGCGCCCGAGGCCCCCAGCGTATGTCCCGTATTGGACTTGGTCGAAGCAAAAGGCGGAGGTTCCCCGAACAGCCGGATCATGGCCCTGCTTTCCGCTTCATCATTATTTTCCGTGCTGGTGCCATGCGCGTTGATAAAGTCGATCTGTCCATAATCCAATCGCGCGGAATCTAATGCACCCTTCATGGCCAGAAAAGGACCGTCTCCTTCTTCCGACAGGGAGGAGGGGTGGAAGGCGTCATTCGAATTGAAATAGCCGGTCAGTTCGGCATAGACTTTTTTTCCCGCGAGATCTTCTTCTCTTTCCAGAATAAGAAAGGCCGCCCCTTCCCCTAAATTCAGTCCTTTCCGGTTTTGGTCAAAAGGCATGCAGACTTCGGGGGAAAGGATCTGCAGCGCATTGAATCCGTTGATCGTAAATTTTGCCAGGCTGTCCGCACCTCCGACAATGGCTTTCCGGGTCAGCCCATTTTTTATGAGCCTGGCCCCGTACATAATTGCATTTGCGGAAGAGGAACAAGCCGTATTGATCGTGTTGACCATGCCGTTCAACTTATAATGGTCCTGCAGATACAGGTTTACCGATGCGCAATCGTAGGAGGAATAAAAGGGAGATGAGCCGGTTTTGCTGTTGGCATCGCGGTACAATTCATCCGTTAAGCATATCCCACCAACGGTGGTGGCCCCCACCAGGGCGGTATCGGACGAGGAGATCTCTGGAAGGGTCAAGCCGGCATCCGATATGGCTTCACGGAAGGCATGAAGGGCCAGCAAGCTCGTACGGGTGACGCCGGCATCGCTAACTTTCAAGCTTTCCTTTAATTCATCCGTGCCCGTATGTATCTCGCCAAACGGCAGGAGGCCGGAATACCTGGAGGAGAAACGTTGCATTACCGTGATCCCGCACCTGCCTTGTATAAGGGCCGTGTGATTTTCAGCCACATCATCTCCTATAGCGCTGATCGCTCCCATTCCTGTAATAAAAACCCTGCCCATGAAGAGATTTATTTTGTTCTGTTCTTTTCAATGTAATCGACCATGGTATTGATATCAACCAATACTTTCCGGCCTTCTTTAGGATCTTTTATAACAATTCCATATTCCCGGTGAAGAAGTACTATGAGTTCAAGGGAGTCGATGGAATCCAGACCAAGACCCTCGTCAAATAAAGGCTGGTCGTCCCTGATCTCTTCAGGTTCGGTGGACGTCAGATTCAGGAACTCTATGATCTGCTTTTTTAGCTGTTGTTTTAATTGTGCTGTTTCCATATATGATCGGTTCAAATCAGATTTTTTCTTTTTAACCCCGCAAACGTTATGAATTGCAGTACCAGGACAATGATAAATAAAGGTAGGAGATTCGGCAGAACATCTTTTAGTTTTCCACCTTCAAGGAACAAACCGTAATAAGCTTCCAGGCACCAATGCAAGGGTGATATTTTCATGATCGTTCTGAATGAGTCCGGCATCGCAAAGCTGGGCACCATCAGACCGCCGATCGCCGCCAGCATAACGATGGAAATCGCGCCGAACCCATTGGCCTGCTCCTCCGTCCTTGCGAAAACACCGATACAGATGGCATAGCTGACGGCACACCATCCGCATAGTACCGAAACAAGCGCCAATCCGGACAGATCTGACGGAAGATCCAAAGCTGGCAACCCCATCGCCGGGAACAACCATACGCCGATGGTAAAGATGACGATGGCCTGGGCTATCGTCACGCCCAGATAGGTTACTTGTTTGGATAGGATAGAGACTAAATAATTGGTCGGCAAAGTCTTTAACCGTATGAAGCTTCCATTCAGTTTCTCCCTGACGACGCCGCTCCCCAGGGAAAGGACGACAAAGAACATGGCGAATATGGTCCAGGCCGGGACATTGTGCTGCGAGGCATTCGGCACGCTTCTGCTGCCATCTCTCGACACAGGGACCTCGTTGATGGAGATCTTGTTGGAAAGGATATCATTTTCGAGCGAGTCCGGCAATTGTTTTTCGTTTATGGAAAAGTAAATGCTTTTCAACAATTGTCTGCTCTCCACGAGTTGCAGCGCACTGTATAAGGCGCCCTGCACCGAGCGCCGGAAAGGTTCCTGCAGGATGGGATGATAAAATAAGGTTACCGGATCGGCAATGCCCGAACCTGCTGTTATCGTATCGCCCTTCAGGCCAAAAGTATTCAATGCCTTGCTGGACAGCCTCCGGGTCTTTGCCGATACATCCGATGAAAAATCGGACGGTATGACAACAGCCAGCAGCGCATCTTTTGCGTGCATCCGGTCGGTGATCCCTTTGTCGCTCAGGTCCCTGGATACCTCCAGCAGCCTGAACATACCGATCTTATCGATGGCTTGTATCAATTCGGAGCTGGCCTCGCCGGTATCGCGGTTGCAAAGCAAGAGCGGCGATTTATTCTTACTGACCAGTTCAAAAGTGTTGTTTTGAATAAGGGTAATAATGATGACCAGCAGGATCGGCATTCCGAACATCAGGGCAAGCCCGATCCTGTCACGGGTCAGCGTTCGTATGTCTTTTATTATGGTAGCCCGGAGCTTATACATCAATCATTCTTATATTTTTCGCCGGTCAGTTTTAGAAACAACCCTTCCAGCCCATCCTGTCTGTGCGCCGACAATAATTTATCGAGATCATCGTGCGCCACGATCTTACCCTTATCCAGCAGCGCTATTCTTTCGCAAAGCTCTTCCGCTTCATTTAACTGATGGGAAGTATAAATAAGCGTGGTGCCGTTCTTATTCAATTCCTTCAGGTAGTTGATGATGGCATGTCTTGTTTGTACGTCCACCCCAACCGTAGGTTCGTCGAGGAATAAGATCTGCGGTCTGTGTACTACTCCGATCGCAAGGTTTATCATGCGTTTCATGCCTCCCGAAAATTTCTGCACCGGCTTGTTGCGCACCTCCGTAAGACCCAGGATATCGAGTAGCTCATCGGTTCTTTTCCTGATCTCCTGTTTGTGCAGGCCAGCCCAGGCCCCAAAGAATTCAAGGTTCTCTACGGGGGTCAGCTCATGATAAAAGGAAAAGTCCTGCGGAACGAATCCGAAGAGCTTATTTATCGATTTTTTATGTTTCTCGATCTTAACGCCCAAAAGCCGGATGCATCCTTCACGGGAAGGGAGCAGACCCGTCATCAGATGCATTAATGTTGTTTTGCCTGCTCCATTGGGGCCGAACAGGCCAAATCGCTCGCCTGCGCGTATCTGCAGGTCGAGGTGACTGAAAAACGAATCCGGTTGGCCCGGATAATTAAACGTACAATCGCCGATACTTACGGCAAAATGGGTATCGGGCGGCGGCAATTTATTGGTAATAGCATCTGATGAATACATGCTCATGGATACCATTTTATTTTTGACAGTGCCTGAAATGCTTGTTTTTCCACTTCTGCTATTTCCAGCAAATAATCGCCCATAGTATTAAAATCTTCCTGGCTTCCTAACCTGCCTTTGTAAATCCCCGCGGCCTGTACAGCAGCAGTGCGCCAGAGATCGCCCGATCTTGTGAACGTTCCCGAAATCTCCAGCAGCTGCTCGTCAGGGTGAAAGGCAGCCGCCTCCTGTAAAAATGCGCCGTAGATATAGCGAAAGCCTCCTCCTCCCGTTCCGATCTCTTCCTGCATCCTGACCAGTTGGGCGAGGTACAGGCCAGCTTTCTTCAGGCCTAATTTATCCCGCCATTTTTTTATCCTTTTGCCGGTAAATCTTATCCCCTTTACGCCTGCAATCCCTCCCGGGATGTGTAACATGTCGCGGACATTCCTGCTGATCCCGCTTTTTATCGCTTTTTTTATCTGGTCATCGGTAATGGGCTTCCCTGCTTTTGGATAATATAATTGTCCATTCGGGGCCAGCACTCCTTTGGCAAATCTGACGCGTTCCAGCTCATAGCCGGATAACGTCGTTACATGCTCCATCACCGGGTCACTGATCAGATAATTGCCTTCGTCCTTACCGTAAACGACAAGATTATGGGCGTTAAAATGAAAGCGGTATTCTTTGGGAAAATAAGAAAGATAATATACGCCGACCTGGCAGCCGACCGGATGACCAGCATCCAGACATTCTTCTAAAAAGCTTTCCGCTTTCTTTTTAGAGCTGAATTTTTTTCGGATGACGGAGATCCCAAGCGACTGGCAATTTCTCTTGAAAATAAGACCCGGCATGGTCCGGAACGCTATGGCAGGCCCTTTGTTTATTTTCAGGAACGGGATATACACAAAGAACAACCCCGAGCCAATGCCAAACGCCAACGGTTCGGTCATCTTCCCTACACCGATATTTCTCAGCAAATTCGTGGTAACTCCATTCTCACAATGAGCAGCCTGTATATGTTCGAAATTAAGCTTCATGCGGGGTCAGGCTTTTAAGGTCTGTTAAGGGCACGTCAAAGGCTTCGGCATACCGCCTCAGCTTTTTTTCCGATATTTTTTTAAACGTCATGGGGTTCAGATGTCTCTTTATCTGCCATTTCCAGAATCCCGTATAATCCGACAGGATCCCTATATCCATCAGCCGCAGCTCCATAAAATAAAGCAAAGGGCTGGCTTCATTATTCATCACTTTTTTCCTGGCAGCCTCGACACGCTCTCCGATATCCTGCCAGGCTGCGTCAAGCGCATTGATCTTGACATCCCACCCGCGGCTCAGCTCGGTAGTATACTTGCCTGAGCTGTCGGTTGCATAACAGATCTCATTCGTGATCTTGCCAAGTGAGCTCATATCCTGTGGGACATCTTCTTTTTTCATAAAAAACGGTTAACAAACCGTAAGCATAGCGTACATATATGAAAAACGCGAGCTTTCGGGAACAAGCAATAAGATCTTTTCCTCCTTTTTTAACCGGCCACTATGAAATAATTCATGGACCATAAGATATACGGAACTCGCGCCGACATTCCCCATGCTGCTAAGATTGACAAACCATTTCTCATAGGGTATACTGGCCCCATAAAGCGCTATCTGTTCGAAGATCTTACTTTTAAAGAATTCGCTGGACATATGCGGCAGGAAATAATCTATGTCGCTTGCATCAAGGCCCTTCTTTTCAAAGATCTCGCTTATTTTTTTTGCGCCCAACGGCACTATATTGTCGCTTAATAACTTTATGTCCTGCTTGATGCTGAAGATCGATTTGCTGATGATCTCTTCCGGTGTATATTCAAGATAGCTTTTCAATGTGCCGTCTGCGAGCTTTTCGCTGGCCATATACATACAGGTTTCCATCTCATTCGCATAGGAGGCGCCTTCAATCCAGTCCACCCGCAGACTGAGACTATCCTCATTTTGCTTATTCGAAAGCTGGAAGGCGGAAGCCCCGTCGGATAACATCCACCGTAGAAATTCTTTTTCGAATCCTATAAACGGATTTTCCTTCAGATCCTTTAATTTCTGAGCCTCTTCCTCAAACACGTTAGCGACAAGCGAAGCCGAAAACCGTTCTGAACCGGTGGCGACGGCGTGCTGAACGTCGCCCGTTTTTACCGCCATATAGGCATACTTGAAAGCATGCATGCCGGCGCAACATACTCCTGCCGGAGATACGACTTCGATGGGATTTGTTTCGGGCAGCCAGCCATGTACCATGACGCCATGTGAAGGCATCATCTGATCCGGCGAAGAAGTTCCGCAGGACAGCAATTCCATGGTCTTTAATTTGGCGGGATCATTGCCGTACAGGGCGCGTACAGCCAGCGCCGTCATTTGCGCATTGGTATGTGTCGTTTTTCCTTCTTTTGTCAATGCATAATACCTTGTTTTTATACAATTATTCCTCAACACGATCTTTTTTGATTTTGAAGGCTTGCCATTGATAAAACCAAGATAGGATTCCATGTCATCATTGGACACTGGATCATTGGGAAGGAAAATCGATGTGTTGGTTATATAGACCTGCTCAAGGGACATAGATCGAGTGAATTAATTCAAATTTAAATAATATTTTTTTTTCGCTTTTATCCGCCTGGATAAGAAAGGCTTAATGAATACCGCGTCAAGGACAAGGACGATCGGGGCAACTATAAAAAGGGCAAATAACAGATAATATTTAAATACGGCGAGCCAGACCCCCTTTTTTTCCCTTTTCGCAATGAACGAGGCCCAAATCCTAAAGATACGCCCTGCTTTGGATTCTATGAACATTAAGTTGTATTTCACCTGGACGGCACCCTGCCTCAGCAACTCATTTTGCAGGCCATCCCATTCATTGCGGTGGAGATAAGGAAGCAGACTGGTTCCAAATGCTTTTGTATGAGCTATGTCCTGATCCGCGACACCGGGTGGAGGGAAAATATTCAGATAGCGGTCTTTTTTTCCATGAAGCATCCAATGAAAAATAGTTACAAAGCTGATATGGTTCTGGTGTTTATCCACCAGGGCAATATTACCGACCAATTTCGCCCCCGCATCCCTGAGTGTTTTTTTTACTCGTTCAAAAGCATTAAGCCACATATTCCTTGCACCGGTAATGGTGATCACGGGAGAATTTTTAACCACGGCTCTGAATGTGGGATCCTGCAACAGGGAATTAAAGGGAATACTGGGAGACAGGAACCAGGCCTGATAACCAAGGATGATGAGGTCGTAAGCGCTTTCCTTTAATGTAAAGGGCTCCAATTTTCCGGGCACGCCCATAACACAATCGGGCATAACACTAAAAAAACGGTCACCCGTCCAGGGGAATGAATAATCTGGCAACGGTTTGATCCTCACTTTTTCAACGGAAATCCCGGATTCAACCAGTGGTCTGGTAAAATTATCGATGATCTCCCCTAACTGGCCAGTTTGTGTATAATAGATCGCTAACACTTTTTTACTCATTTAGATCTTTTAAGTGCAATATTTTCGATTTTTTACTATAATCGCGGATCGCTTTTTGAACGACAGGAGACAAGCTTTTGAAAGAACGATAAATATCCTGGCTGTCTTGTTCAAGATCTTTACGGTAGTTTACGATTCGCGGAGCGTGTTCCTGGATCGTAAGGCGCAGGAAGTGATACTCGCCATTTGTGCTGTCTTTTGCAAGCGAGGATTCGAGTTTGGTATAGCCCGATCTGAATAATTTTAATTTGTCTTTTGGCCTGGCGGCCAGCCCAGCTTTTTTCATCAGCAGCGCCCCTTCATACGCCTCTTTTTCAGGCACGGACGACCAATGCAGAGAGGACAACTGCACATCGATCTCATTGGCTTTCCCGGACGCCATCACGGTATAAAAGACACTTCTGTCAAAGCCTTGCAGCTGATGATCTCCCCTGATGGCAAACCCTTGAAAAAGCAATAAAATCAGCTGGAATTTCATAGTGTATTTGATAATTGATCAAATATAAAGAATAATGATATTTGTGCAACTTTTCCTTACTTTTGGGGGTTAGATTACTATCTTGTAGCAGATGAATTTTTCTTCTCCGGATTTGGCAAATAATAAGCAATTTCATGGGTCCTGGGCTGTTATACTGGGCGGATCAAGCGGTTTTGGGCTGGCCGCCCTTGAAAAATTGGCCAGGCATGGAATGAACATTGCTGTACTCTACCGGGAAATGAGCGCCCCCGAAAAAATATTGAAAGCGAAATTGGCGGCTATTGCGAATTCCTATAAAGTATCTGTTAATACGTTTAATGTCAATGCACTGGAGCCTGGGGCCTGCGACTTATTCAGTCAGCAGTTTGCTGCCATGGCCGGGGGGAAGCATAGCATTAGATTACTGCTTCATTCCATAGCCCGGGGCAATCTTAAACCGTTGGTCGTTCCCGAAAATAGCGACCTCCACGAAATCCTTTCTATTAAAGATATCCAGTCCACTACCTATGCCATGGCAACAAGTCTGCTGGATTGGACAAGATCCCTCCTGGCAGGAGAACATTTTCATACGGATGCCAGAATAATCGGGCTTACCAGCGAAGGGGCGCATAAATACTGGGAAGGTTATGCGGCGGTTTCAATAGCCAAGTCATCTCTGGAAAGCCTTGTAACGTATATGGCCGTCGAGCTGAGCAAATATGGATTAAAAACAAATCTTATAAAGGCTGGGATTACCGACACCCCTTCCTTAAAAAGATTGCCGGCCAGTGAAGAGCTTATCAGACTGGCTGCCATCAGAAACCCATTAGGCAGATTGACCAGGCCGGACGATGTAGCGAATGTCATTTATCTGCTGTGTACCGATGAGGCATCCTGGATAAACGGATCTGTAATTCATGTAGACGGCGGCGAACACTGCCGGTAGTTCCAGTAAATGGAAAACCATATGTACGATTATATTTTTAGCCATTTACCTTATAAGTCGTCTTTTCTTTTTGTAGACGACATTTCATTCCTCGATGGGAATAAAGTGATCGGGCATTATACGCTGAAAAAAGATGCTTTTTTTTATGAAGATCATTTTGCCGGAAATCCGGTGACACCCGGCGCGATCATTACCGAGATCATGGCACAGACTGGTCTGGTGGTATTAGGAATTTATCTTTTGATGGAGACGGGCAAGGGTAAATCTTTGTTTGATGCAGATGAGCCGCTGGTCCCCGTGCTTACGTCTACTGATGTTTCCTTTCACAAGATGGTATTGCCTGGAGAGAAGGTCACCGTGATCTCCCGGAAGGAATATTTCCGGTTTGGAAAGCTAAAATGCCATGTGGAGATGCTGGATGAACAAGAAGGACTGATTGCAAAAGGAGTATTATCCGGTATTGTAAAGAAGTTTGCAAAATAAAAATTTGGTAAAATGGGTCGTCGGGTGGTAATTACTGGCTTAGGAGTTGTTTCCCCAAATGGCGTGGGAATTCCCGAGTTTTTACATTCGATTCAATACGGAATATCGGGAATAAGATTTATGCCCCAATATGAGAAGCTGAAGTTTAACTGCCAGGTTGCCGGCATGCCTCATTTTGAATGGGATCAGTTGAAAAAATATGTTTCTGAGATTACCTTCCATGGCTTGAAAGGCAACGCCATCGGGTATGGGATAAGGGCGGCTCTTGACGCATGGACCGATGCGGGAAACTTCATCAGCAATGATCAGACCTTCTGGGAAACCGGATGTGTGTTTGGCAGCAGCGTAGCCGATGTGGAAGTGGTGAGAAATGTGATAAACCGCGTGGATTCCGGGGAAGCAAGGAAATTGGGCTCCCGTGTGGTGGAGCAGCTGATGAACAGCAGTGTAACTGCTTATATTTCAGGACGTTTGGGCTTAGGCAATAAAATAATTGCCAATTCTGCCGCCTGCGCCACCGGTACCCAGGCCATTTTGATGGGGTATGAATATATAAAACATGGCCTGGCCGGTCGTATGGTCGTTGGGAGCTGCGAGCACGTAGATCCCTATATTTTCGGCGCGTTTGATTCCATGCGTATTTTGTCGAGAAAATTCAATCACCTGCCTGAACAGGCTTCGCGCCCGATGAGCCAGTCTGCCTGCGGTTTTGTCCCAGGTTCCGGAGCAGGCGCATTGATCCTCGAAGACCTTGATTTCGCGATGGAGCGGAAAGCAACGATCTATGCAGAAATAACCGGAGGGGCCAATAACTCGGGCGGCCAGCGACGGGGCGGCTCGATGACGGCTCCCGGATCGCCTGGAATTATACGATGTATCTCGGAGGCCCTCGCCAGTTCGGGTACCGACCCCCAGTCCATAGACCTGATAAGCGGCCATTTGACCGCCACTGCCGCGGATAAAATGGAAATTCAAAATTGGGGCTTGGCGCTTGGAAGAAATGGTCGTAATTTCCCGCTGATCAATTCCCTGAAGTCAATGATCGGGCATTGCCTTAGTGCTGCCGGATCCATTGAGGCTATTGCGGTGGTATTACAAATTATGCATCAGTTTGTGCATCCCAATATAAATCTCGAGGATCCAAACCCTGAAATTTTAGCAGAGATAAGTATGGATTGTATCCCGACAACTATGATAAAAAAAGAAATTAATACAGTCGCCAAAGCAAATTTCGGTTTTGGAGATGTTAACACGTGTTTAATATTTTCAAAATACAAATAATGGATAGACAAGCAATTTTGAATGAGCTTAAGCTGGTATTGGAACCTTATACGGAAGATAAGGAAATGCTGCGCGGAATTAATGACGGGACCGACCTTGTAAAGGATCTGAAGATCAATTCTGCTAATCTGGTGGATATTATTATCGATGCGGAAACAAAATATAATGTAGAGATCGATCTTGATTCTGCTGAGAAAATGATCACGGTGGGAAGTTGTATCGATGTGATCATGGCGAAAATGGATCGTTGAAATATGATGAGCGCCGGTAATGATATAGTCGCATTAGAGATCATTGACAGACAACGTTCTTCCCAACCTGCATTTTATTCTAAAATCCTTTCCGCTGGCGAGCAGGCGCTTTACAGGCAGGAGGATCTTAAAGAAATGTTCTTTGATCTTTTTTTATGGTTATTATGGTCTGTTAAAGAATCGGTTTATAAATATAAAAAGCGGACCTCTCCCAGCCTTTCCTTTTGTCCTGCAAAGATCATTCTTCAAAGCATCGATCTCCCTTCAGGACGCAGCTTAACAGACTTTACGGGCCGCCGTTGGGAGAACACCGGATATGAGGAAGATGAGTTCTATAAAGGCATTATTCTTTTCGGATCCGAGATCTTTTATTCCAGGTCCATCATTCATCGTCAATTGATATCGACCGTCGTCAGCAGTGACCGGAGTTTTGAAGGCATCTTGTGGGGTCTTGAAATGATCGACCAGCCGGGGTATGAGCGCCAGTCGGCGGCAGTCCGTGCGTTTGCCTTAAGTAAATTGGAGCGCATTGCTCCGGGGCATGACTGGCAGATCATAAAAAGCCCGGTTGGTTATCCGATTGTATTGCAAGGAGGGAGGGAAACGGATATTCCCCTCTCGCTGGCTCACCATGGCCGGTTCGTTGGCTATTCGTTCCTGTCGGTTCCGTTCCTGTCTTCGCCTTCGCAGCCGGCTCCTTCACAGTCGTCTCCCTCGCTGCCGCTTCGCCCGCCATCACAGATGGCTGCCCGGAGTTAAAAACAGCTCTTCGTATAAAAAATCTGCTGCAAACCGGCCAGCTTCCTGCCACCGTTGTCTGGTGGCTCTTCCTGTGAAGAATGGATTGAAATGCTTTTGTAATTCATGGGAATACCCTTCGTACACTTTCAGACGATTTGGGATATGTAAGGAATCTGCCCGGGCATGGATGGCAAGACTGCCATAAAAGGAGGAGCCTTTATGATCGATGGGCACAATTTTGTCTTTGTTACCATGCACGCTGACAATGGGCACCCGGCCATTTTTTAACCATTCCAGGTCGAATATGGCGCCCCAGAAATTGACGACGGCGCCTATATTGCCGGGATTATAAGGCCCGGTTATAAGATTTGAATCCGGTCTCCGTTGCAATTGCAAAAGCTCAGCACCGCTGCTGTAGGCGGCCTGCAAGGCAATGATGCCCCCGGCTGAATTACCTGCCAGTACGATCCTGCTGGTATCGATCCGGTACAATACATAATTCTTCTTAAAAAAGCCTACTGCCCGTTGCACATCAACCACGGCATCGGAACAGCTTTTTACGAGTTCCCTGAAGTTAAAAAGCGGATTTTTTTTGCTCAGCCGGTAATTGATGGCTGCACATACATATCCTGTGCTTGCAAAGGCTTTGCTCCATAATCTGATGCTTTTCGATCTTTTGGAGCCGAATTTGAACCCCCCACCATGCATCCAGATGATCAGCGGTCTCGCGGCGACGCTGTCCGGCTCCGGTTGGTATAGGTCAAAACGATAAGACTTGTTCTGGCGGGCGGGTGAGTCGCTGAAATAAGATAAATTTTTCTCCTCTTTTACCGTCTGGAACACCGGGTCCTTATACCTTACCGGTGGTCCGGTCTGACTATATCCGGGATGAAAAAGGTACGAACAGATAACGGATGCAGATATATAGTTTAATATTTTCATATGATCCTTGCCTTCCCCGGGGAGCACTGGCCATATAGCCACCGGCTGTGTAGCCACCCCCGCAGGGCCTATCTCGAACCGACCTTCCCGGGATTGTCCCTGATAAAAGCACTCCAGTCATTTGCCTTTTTTCCCGTAGCTTTTTTTTCCGTAGTCTTTCCCGGAAAATGATGCTGAAAATGATGGCATACCGCTACCGCCACGGCATCGGATGCGTCATATCCGCTGATCTCATTCTCCAGCTTCAGGATATGCCGCAACATTTTCCATACCTGTTCTTTATCGGAGTTGCCTTTACCCGTTATGGACTGTTTTACCTTACTGGGCGAATATTCGGTGACGGGGATCCCTGCCTGCATGGCTGAGGCGATGGCTACCCCCTGCGCCCTCCCGAGTTTGAGCATGCTCTGCACGTTCTTTCCAAAAAAAGGCGCCTCGATAGCGAAGTCATGTGGCTGGAACTGGCCGATCAGCTCGCATACTTTTTTATGGATAAGCCTGAGCCGTTCATAGGCATCATTCCGGGGGGAGAGCTTGAGCACGCCCATTTCAATAAGCGTGGCCTGGTTGCCGGAGCACAGGATCAGGCCATAGCCCATCACCAATGTGCCAGGATCGATGCCCAGAATTATTTTCGGTTGCTTTTGCAAGAGGAGGATTATTTTTGATGCCAGTTTGCTACTGAACAAAAATATCAAATTAATACTCAACTACATCCTGGGGCCGCTGGTATTCCTGTTTCTTTCTTATTCTATCTATCGTCAGGTGCTCCGGCAACCCGACTGGCGCGGTTCACTCGGTCAGGTGCGCCAGGCCATCACCGGTCCGCAGCAATGGAAATTATGGCTCGTACTGGCGCTTATGCCCATCAACTGGGGCATTGAGGCCCGCAAATGGCAATTGGCGATGCGGTCAGTTATGCGCATACCCTATCTGGATGCCTTCAGGGCCGTCCTGACCGGCACTACCCTGGCCTCTTTCACCCCCAACCGGATGGGAGAATATCTGGGCCGCATGCTGTATGTCGAAGAGGGTAAGCGGCTATCTTCGATATCCCTGACGATCGTTTGCAGCATTGCTCAGCTGCTGATCACCCTGGCCGTGGGAATAACGGGTGTCCTGTATCTGCGCTGGTATCTTCATGGACATGCGTTTTCCGGGCGCCAGAACCTGCTGTTCTGGCTGGATATTTTGCTGGCCCTCGTATCTTTCCTGCTGGCAGGTTTAACATTTATTTATTTTCGGTTGTCCTCGGTGATAAAGGTCCTGGAGAAGATTCCCCTGGCCAGAAAATACATGGGTTCTGTAAAGATTTTAGAAAGCTTTAACGCAACTATGTTGACGGAGATCTTGTCACTGGCGTTTTGCAGGTACCTGGTGTTTATCATCCAGTATAGCCTGGTTTTCCCGGTGTTCGGTGTATTTCTCGGGATCTGGCAGGTCTGGGGAGGAGTGAGTGTGGTGTTCTTAATCATGGCTGTTGTCCCTACCTTTACTTTTCTGACCGAACTGGGGCTGAGATGGGAGGCGGGCATACAGGTACTGGAATTATTCAGCGCCAATGCACTGGGTATTTTTGCCGCTTCTTTTGCGATCTGGCTCATAAACTTAATTATACCGGCGTTAATCGGGAGTTTATTAATTTTAAGCATTAAACTATTCAAAAATAGATGAGAGCATTTGTTACGATCTGTACCCTTGTGCTGACAGGAATGTCATTTCAACTGGAGCCGGGGCCGGGCAATGAATTTTGCGGAGGAATACGAAATACTGCCTTTCAGGCCGGAGAAGTGCTGACCTATAAGGTGCTGTATAAGCTCGCGAATGTATATGTAGCGGCGGGAGAGGCCGTTTTTTCGAATAATATCGAGAAGCTGAATGGAAAGGACGTTTATCATGTGGTGGGTGATGGGAAGACCTATAGTTTTTATGATAAGTTCTACCGGGTAAGGGACAGGTACGAATCCTATATCGATACCTCGACCCTCCAGCCCCTTAAATTTGTCAGGAATGTGAATGAAGGGGGCTATAAGACTTATGAGAACGTGACCTTTGTAAAAGCGACAAACACGGCTATCACAACTCAGGGGGTGTACAAAGTGCCTTCCTGTATTCAGGATGTGGTAAGCGCGATTTTTTATGCCCGCAATATCAACTTTTCACGCTACAAAAAGAACGATACCATTCCCTTCGATATGTTCCTCGACAGACAGGTATATCATCTGTATATCCGCTACCTCGGCAAAGAAACGATCCGGACCAAATATGCTAAATTCCACGCCATCAAATTCAAACCGCTGCTGATCTCAGGGACGATCTTCCAGGGTGGAGAGAAGATGACGGTCTGGGTGAGCGATGACCCCAATCATATCGCCCTGCGTGTGGAAAGCCCCATCAGCGTCGGCAGCGTGGTCATCGACATGTCCTATTACCGCAATCTGCGTTATCCGCTGAGTTCGCTGATGGATATGTAACCTCGCGATTAACCTATGAATTCTTCTATATTGTCAGGGCTGACTATATGGGTATCTGTAACGGGATAATTGGCCATAAAAGTTTGAGGGAAGTGTGTTTTGCTTTTTGGATTCCATTTGCATTCAAACGCTGTCATCTTCTCATTTACTTCTTCTATAAAGTCGATCTCCTGTTGTTGGGTTGTACGCCAAAAAAACTGACTTGCCTCAATACCCTTATAGTTAAGATATTTGAAACGTTCTGCTATAAAGAAATTTTCCCATAAAGCTCCTATATCAGTTCTTGTCTGGATCGGGCTGAAATTATTGATGATGGCATTGCGTATGCCACAGTCATAGAAATAAACTTTTTTGCCTTTTTTTATTTCATTACGAACATTCCTGTTTAGTGCCGGCAAGCGGAATAGAACAAATGTCTTTTCCAGTAGATCGATATATTTTTCAACCGTCCCTTTATCTGCTCCCACGGTTTGCGCTAACTCGTGATAATTGACTTCCGAGCCTACTTGTAATGCCAGGGCTTTTAATAGTTTTTCCAGCAAAACAGGTTTCTTGATTTGTTCCAGCATCAAAAGATCTTTATAGAGGTAGCTATTTGCCAGTAATTTTAATAGTTCCTTTTCCTGCCCCTGAGTGGTCACTATCTCGGGGTAATAGCCGTATATCAATCGTTGTTCCAGCAAACGCTTTTCTTCTAATAAGCCATGATCCAGAACCATCTCTTTAAAGCATAATGGGTATAACATAAACTCATACTTGCGGCCAGTAAGCGGCTCGTTCACGTGGCTTGATAATTCAAAAGCAGAAGAACCGGTCGCAATTACCTGGATATCCTTTAACTGATCAGTAAACAATTTTAAGGTGAGCCCTATATTGGAAATGCGCTGGGCTTCGTCAATGAAGACAATTTTGTTTTTTCCTGTCAGTGTTTTTAATTTTGTTGAAGTTGTATTAGTAAGTATTTCTCTTACATCTGCTTCATCGCCATTTAGATAGAGCCAACTTTGATTAAGTCCTTTAAGCAGATTTTCGACTAATGTTGATTTCCCGGACTGACGTGGACCAAATATCAGGATTGCTTTGCCTTTAAATAATCTTTCGGTGATCTTCTCTCGTAAATACCTTTGTATCATTATTTGCGATTCAAATCACTAAATTACATGTTTATTTGCGATTCAAATCACCAAATATTATAATTGTATTCTATGACATTGATTGTCAATGTATTAAAATCATGTAAAACATCAAATCTCTGTTAACCTAAACACCTTCCCACTCCTCACCCCCTTCTCCGTCATCTGCAGCTCGCAACACTCACTCAACGGATCATGTTCGAGGAACAGGACGTAATTACCAGCCGCGGCCTCGTTCAAAAAGGATCTTTTCTCATGTAGCGTCGTCAGCGGGAACATATCATAGGCCATTACCCAGGGAATAGGAATATGTCCGACGGAAGGCAGCAGGTCGGCCATGAACACGATGGTCCGGCCCTTGTATCCGATCTGCGGCAGCATCATCGCATCCGTATGCCCGTTCGCCAGCCGGATGGACAATTGCGGTAGGATGCCGGAAGGAATGATCCGCGCATCCGCGGCGCTCGCCCCGTCCAGCTCAATAAACTTCAGTTGCCCACTTTCCTGTATCGGCAGGATATTTTCTTTCAAAAAGGAAGCTTTCTCCCGGTCGTTTGGCTCTGTGGCCCATTTCCAATGCCGCTCATTGCTCCAGTATACGGCGTTCTTAAAGGCAGGCACAAGACGTTCACCCTCCCTTACAATACTGCCGCCGCAATGATCGAAATGCAGATGGGTCAGGAATACATCCGTGATATCATCCCGGTGAAACCCATGCGCGGCGAGGGATTTATCAAGGGTGGCGTCACCATGAAGCTGATAATTCCCGAGGAATTTCGCATCCTGCTTGTTCCCGATGCCGTTATCCACCAGGATCAGCCGCTTCCCTTCTTCGATCAGCAGACAGCGCAGGGCCCAGGAACAAAGATTGTTCTCATCCGGCGGATGGACCTTGCTCCACATGCTTTTGGGCACGACGCCGAACATGGCGCCTCCGTCGAGTTTGAAAAAGCCGGTTTCGATCGTGTAAAGTTGCATGGTTTGTTATTTTAAATGTCACTCCGACCCCGCCAGTCCGCCATGGGCGATCTGTCTTTGCTTGACAAGGGCGGAATACAGCCAGATGAGGCCGATCACAAAAAAGACCGTCAGGGATATGACCGAATTCTTCATGCTATGGGTCATATCATCGATAAAGCCAAAGCAGAACATTCCGATCACAATGGCGATCTTCTCGGTGAGGTCATAATAGCTGAAATAGGAAGCCGTGTCTTTGGTCTCCGGCATCAGCTTGGAATAGGTCGACCGGCTTAGCGATTGTATGCCTCCCATGACCAGTCCAACCGCCAGCGCCAGCACATAAAAGGAATATTCAATGGGGGCTTGCCGGGGCTCCAGCTCCAGCTTCAGCCTCGAGATCTCCGCCTCCGTCTTGCCCAGCTCCGCGTCGTCCGCACCGGACAAGCTGATCGATGGTCCAGGACCGGCGATCTCATTTCTGGGATTACCGGCAGCGTCTGCATTACGCGGGACCCTCCTGGCTATCAACACATCCCTTTGCTGCTGCAGCGCCTCGATCTTTTCATAGTAAGGCGTTAGCCTGTCGGCAAAATTGGCCGTTTCATAGGCAGCCACACAGATCATGATCCAGAACACGACCACGCCCATCAATACTTTGATATTTCCATAGACGGCGGACAGGCGGCTCATGACGATGGCGCCGGCGATGGCCACCAGCTGGATCGCGACGATGGTGATGATCAGCTTGCTGTCTTCCAGGTGCAGCAATTTACTCCCGAACAGGGTCGCCGCCAACATGACCGTCTGCACCCCCATGCTGTAGAAAAAGAATCCGCGCAGGAACTTTTTCAGTACGGGCATTTGCTTTATCTCATTGAAAACCTTTCTTACTTCGGCGAAACCTTCCTTAAAGACATTCGTTCTTTTCTGATCCGTCCGCTGGATCTTCGGTAATACGGCAAAGGTCACCTGAGCAAAACCCGCCCACCAGAGCCCCACCAGCAGGAAGTTCAGCCGGAGGGCGAAAAAAGCATTGTCCGGCATCATCACCACGATGACAAATCCAATAAGTTGTAACAATACGCTGCCGACATATCCGTAAGCATACCCCTTTGCGCTCACCCGGTCCTGGTCCTCAGGCGCCGCGATCTCCGGCAGATAGGCATTGTAAAATACCAGACTGCCCACATATCCCATGGAGGCCAGCATAAAGCAGATAATCCCCAGCGCCAGGTTGGACCCGTCGAAGAAATACAGCATGCTGCATCCAGCGGCGCCCATATAGCAGAAGAAGCGCATAAAATTTTTCTTATTTCCCCTCGTATCGGCAACAGAAGTAAGGATCGGGTAGAACAAAGAGATCAGCAGATAAGCTGCGGCAAGGGAATAGCTGTATATGGAGGAATTTATGAATTTTCGCCCGAACAGGGGGATCATCTCGCTGCCGAAATGCTTACGGGTGGCAGCCGTAAAATAGATAGGAAAAAAAGTAGTGGTAATGACAAGGTTATAAACTGAGTTTGCCCAGTCGTACATCGCCCACCCGTTGATGATCTTTTTGGGAGCAGTCAGCATGGATAAAGTTTTATTTCACCATTCCCCTGTACAACAGCACCAGCATTACCAGCCCAATGAAAATGCGGTAATAGCCCCATATCCGGAAACCGTATTTTTTGAGCAATCCGATAAAGCTGCGGATAGCGATCACCGCCACGATGAAGGCAATGACGCTGGCAATGCCCAGCAACGCGAAATTATCTTTCGACAAGACCTCCGGATGGTCCTTATGTACATCCCAGAAGCTTTTTGCGGAAGCGGCGATCATCGTGGGGACTGCGAGAAAAAAAGAAAACTCGGCGGCGGCTTTCCGGCTTAATGACTGGCTCATGCCTCCGATGATCGTGGCGGCGCTGCGGCTGAGGCCTGGTAAAAGAATGGACAGCACCTGAAAACAACCGATCCGGAAAGCGATCGTATTGGACACCTGCGCTTCGTCATGGATGGTAGGATGGAGGAACCAGCGGTCTACAAACAGGAACAGGATACCCCCTCCGATCATCACGGCGGCGATAAAATACAGGTTGCTCAGCGCCGCGTCGATATGTTTTTTCAGCAGCACCCCGAATACGATGGCCGGGATGACGGCGATGACCAGCTTTATATAAAAACCAAGCCGGGAAAAATCAAAGAATTTACGGTAATAAACCACCACCACCGCGAGTATGGCAGCGAGTTGTATGACGATCTCGAACATATCCGAAAAAGGAGTGGATTCCACGCCGATAACGGGGTTGGCAAATTTCATATGGGCCGTGGAGGATACGGGCAAAAATTCGGTCAATCCTTCGACGATGGCAAGGATAATGGCCTGGACAATGCTCATGAGGGATGGTTATGCACTCTTTTTGAAAATAGCTACGATTTCCAGCGCCAGCCCTCCCAGGATCAGGATGGGGGCGAGGGTGATCCGGGTAAAGCTATAGACCTCTTTAGGATCGAAGATATTCGGGTCCTTGCTCTTCCCGCCGGCCATTAAGAAAAGGCCCAGGGCCATGATGATGATGCCGATCAGCATCCAGCGGTAATTCTGTTTGCCGAATAAAGGCGTGTTTTGCCTGGGAACGGCTATTTTGGAAGAAGGAGCTTTTTTGGTAGTTGTAGTTGCCATGAATGGATTAGATTGATTATTGGGCCTGCAATATACTGAATCCCTGAATACACCGCTCCGGCCCCGCCAAACTCCGGAACCGAACATGGTTCGGCTGGCCGAAGGCCAAACTCAATACAGGTCGTCCAGCTTCATTTTCAGGTATTTCAGGACACTGCGGTGGGTGCTGATAAAGGATATGCAGATACCCAGCAGCACGATCACCAGGAACATGGAAATGAGCAGGGTATAATCCCGGAGGGCCCTGATCTCCGGCAGCCATTTCTCGGTCAGGAATATGACCCCGACGATGCCCCCCACGGCAATGATCCCGCTGATGGCCCCGTTGATCAGGGCCCGGATGTCCATGGGCTTGGCAATAAACCAGCGGGTGGCCCCCACCATCTGCATGGTCTTGATGAGGAACCGGTTGCTGAACATGGCCAGCCGGATCGTGTTGTCGATCAGGATGATCACCAGCACCGATATGACAATGGCTACCGCCAGTAAGATAAAGCTGATCTTGCGGATAAGATTGTTCAGGCTGGAAACCAGCACCTGATTATACTGCACCTCGCTGACCGCGATATTCTGGATCAGGTCCTCCTTGATCTTCGACAGAGAATCCGGATTGGCATATTCGCTCCTGATCTTAAAATTAACGCTGGCCGGCAGGGGATTCTTATCCAGCACCGTTCCCCAATCCTTGTTCCCGTCCGAAATAAACCGTTGTTTGGCCAGGTCCTTGGTCAGGTATTCATAAGATTTCACATAAGGCTGCGCCGCTACATACTGCACCAGTCCTGCGCTGTCTTTGGCAGACACGTTCTCCCGGACATAGACCTGTACTTCCACGTTCTCCCTGAAGTTCTGACCCAGCTTATTGGCGTTGATCACGATCCAGCCCAGCAGGCCCAGCAGGAACAACACTACTGAAACGCCCACAATGGCCATAAAATAGGAGGGAGTGGAGCGTTTAGCATATCCTTTTCCAAATTGCGCCATAAGAAACAATTAATTTTCGGATTAATGTAACGACAGATACCGACAAAAATAACGGATTTACGGGCATCTTCACACTCTTTCTTTACCCGGATCAGCCTCCTTTTCCGTATATTTGTTACCCTTTAAACGACACACTTGCCGCATTATTTCAGGGAGAAGAGAGCTTTTAACTTTTTTCCAACACCATACAACGAATCATGGAATATAATTTCAGCAATATTGAGAAGAAATGGCAGCAGCAATGGAATGCGGACCACCGGTATAAGGTAAGCAATGATTTCTCCCGTCCCAAGTGCTATGTGCTCGATATGTTCCCCTATCCCAGTGGCGCTGGCCTGCACGTAGGGCACCCTCTGGGCTATATCGCCAGCGACATCTATTCCCGGTATAAAAGGCTGAAGGGGTTTAACGTGCTCCATCCTATGGGCTATGACGCCTTTGGCCTGCCTGCCGAACAGTATGCTATCGATCATGGCATCCACCCCGCCGTATCCACGCAGACCAATATATCCAATTTCCGCAGGCAGCTGGACAATATCGGCTTTTGCTTCGACTGGGACCGGCAGGTGCTTACCAGCGAGCCCTCCTATTACAAGTGGACGCAATGGATCTTCCTGCAATTGTTTAAAAGCTGGTACGACCGCAAAGGGAATAAAGCATCCGCAATAGCCGACCTGGAGAAGATCTTCGGCGCAGAAGGCAATGCCGCCCATCCTTGTCCCGGCGACCCCGGTACGCGGTTCACCGCGGAAGAATGGAATGGTTCCGGATTCCGGCGCCAGCAGGAGATCCTGATGAATTACCGTCTCGCGTATTGTGGTTATGGCGAGGTCAACTGGTGCGAAGCGCTCGGCACCGTGCTGGCCAATGACGAAGTGATCAATGGGGTCAGCGAACGCGGCGGCCATCCGGTGATAAAAAAGAAATTACGCCAGTGGTACCTGCGGATCACGGATTATGCGGATCGTTTGCTGGAAGGCCTTGAACGCGTCGATTTCAGCGATGCGATGAAGGAAATGCAAACCAACTGGATCGGGAAAAGCTATGGGGCCGAGGTTGATTTTGCGGTCGCCATCCCGGATAGCCCTGCACCTGGGGCCTCCTCTGCGGGCGGCAGCTTCCCGGCAGGCCCAGCCACGGCAACCCTTCGAGTCTATACGACCCGTCCCGACACCATCTTCGGGGTTGATTTCATGGTCGTCGCCCCGGAACATGAGCTGATCGGAAAGATCGTAACCCCCGGACAAAAAGCGGCCGTTGAGGAATATATTACCTATGTAAAAAGCCGCAGCGAAAGAGAACGTATGGCCGAGAAGAAGATCACAGGCTGTTTCACCGGAGCCTATGCTATCAACCCCTTCAACGGGAGGCAGATCCCCATCTGGATCTCCGAATACGTGCTGGCGGGCTATGGCACCGGCGCCATCATGGCCGTGCCCTGCGGCGATGAACGCGATTTTAAGTTCGCAAAACATTTCTCTATCCCCGTCACCAATATCATCGGGGACTATTTTAATGGTGAAGATGCCAACCCCACCAAGGAGGCAAAGCTGACGAACAGCGATTTTCTCGATGGTGTCGTCATGAAGCAGGCCATCGGCATCGTCATAAAAAAACTGGAGGAGAAAGGTATCGGGTCCCGGAAGACCAATTTCCGGATGCGGGATGCTGCTTTCAGCCGCCAGCGCTACTGGGGGGAACCCTTTCCGATCAAATGGGTGGACGAGCGCAGCGAAGGCCATGAACGCGGAGTGGGCGAGAGGAGCGAAGACCACGAACGAGGCGGAGCGCCGCTCCAACGAAGTTCTCAGCTTCGACAAAGTTCAGGCATCGCCATTCCCTTAGATGAAAAGGACCTGCCCCTTGAATTACCCCATATAGAAAAATATGGTCCCGGACCGGAAGGCGAGGGCCCCCTTGCCAATGTACCGGCCTGGACGGCCCGCCATCTCGAGACCAACACCATGCCAGGATACGCCGGCAGCAGCTGGTATTTCCTCCGCTATATGGACCCTCACAACGACGAGGTTTTCTGTAGTCACGAGGCTTCCGCTTACTGGGGGCAGGTAGACCTCTATATCGGGGGCACGGAACACGCGGTAGGACATCTGCTGTACAGCCGCATGTGGACCAAGGCCCTTTTTGACCTGGGTTATATCGGTCATGACGAGCCCTATAAAAAACTGGTCAACCAGGGAATGATCCAGGGTTCCAGCCGCTTCGTATACCGGGTCACCGGGGAGAACCGCTTTGCCTCCTTTTCCCAGTATGAAAGATTGCGTGACAAACTTTCTTTCGATATGCTGCATGTGGATGTAAACCTGGTCGATGGCGTGGAGCTGGATGTGGAAGCCTTTATGGCGTGGAGGCCTGAATATGCCGACGCGAAATTCATTTTTGAGGAAGACGGCAAATATATCTGTGGCGTGGAAGTGGAAAAAATGAGCAAGCGGCTGTACAATACCGTCAACCCCGATGCGCTGGTGACCCGGTATGGCGCCGATACCTTCCGCATGTATGAGATGTTCCTCGGTCCCGTAGAACAGAGCAAGCCCTGGGATACCAAGGGCATCGAGGGTGTACACCGGTTCCTCCGCAAGCTCTGGCGTTTGTTTTACGATGAGAGCAAGGGAAAGGTCTGGACAACGGAAAAGCCAACGGAGGCGGAATATAAGGCCCTCTACAAGACCATCAAAAAAGTAGACGAGGATACGGAACGGTTCTCCTTCAACACGGGCGTCAGTGCCCTGATGATCGGGGTGAATGAACTGAATGACCTGAAATGCCATAAAAAAGAGGTGCTGGAAAAATTATTGATCATTCTGACCCCCTATGCCCCGCATGTCTGCGAGGAGCTCTGGCATCTTATCGGGAACGCAGCAAACGGGTCTTCTGTCCTGGACGCTCCCTATCCGAAGGTCGAAGCGCAATACCTGGTCGAATCGGCCAAGAATTATCCTATTGCCATCAACGGGAAGACCAGGACGGAAATGAATATTTCCCTCGATGCTACCCAGCAGCAGGTCGAGGAAATGATCCTGGCGGACGAAGTGGTCAGGAAATGGCTCGAAGGCAAGCCGCCTAAAAAGGTCGTTTATGTAAAGAACAAAATGATCAATGTAGTGGTGTAAGGCGTGATATCGGGACCGGTAGCTTTTTTACGAGTGGTTCGGCAGGTCGGTTATCCGGTCGTATCTTGACCGTATCAAAACCTACAGTCATATGAAGCGAACGCTCGTCGTCCACCTGCTCTTTCTTCTTTTTCCCTTCCTGCTGGCAGCCCAGAAAAACGATGCCTATTTCCTGTCCTGGCCCTGTCTGAGCCCGGATGGACAAACGATAGTATTCAGCTACGATGGCGATCTCTGGAAAGCCGGTATAAAAGGAGGACAGGCTGCGCGCCTGACGGCCATGCCTGGTTATGAGACCAATGCCCGCTTCTCTCCGGATGGTAAGTGGATCGCTTTTACAGGCCGGCAATATGGAAATGCCGATGTATTCGTGATGCCGGCGGAAGGAGGCGAGATCAGACAGCTGACCTTTCACAGCTCGGCCGATGAAGTGAGCTCGTGGAGCTGGGATTCCCGGTCGATCTATTTCTCCTCCAACAGGATGGGCCAGCAGTCGGGGTTCCAGGTCAGCCTGAAGGGAGGTACGCCGATACGGGTGTTTGGTGATTATTTCTTCCAGTATGACCACAATCTGTTCGAGCATCCCTCCAGCGGCGAGATCTTCTTCAACGACACCTGGGAGAGCAGTAACCAGGCCCAGCGCAAACACTATAAAGGGCCATTCAATCCCGATATTCAATCGTACGATCCAAAGACAAAAAAATACAAACGCTATACCGATTATATCGGTAAGGATTTCGGCGCCACGATAGACAGGAATGGAAATATTTATTTTATTTCCGATGAAGGCAATGGCGAATACAATCTGTATGGCTTTCAGAATGGAAAAAAGACGGCGCTCACCACATTCCCATCCTCCATAAAGAACGCCATCGTCAATGCGGACGGAGGAAAGATCGTATTTGAAAAGGATTATCAGTTGTATGTCTATGATGTGAAGGCCGGTGCGGCGGAGAAACTGAACATTGCCATCTCCCGCAACTATATCCTTCCCCAGGAGAAAGACTTCGACATAAAAAGCAATATCACCAATCTGGATGTTTCACCAGATGGCAAGAAACTGGCTTTTACGTCGAGAGGCGAGTTATTCGTGAGCGATGTGGAAGGGAAATTCGTCCGGCAGATCAATAAAAATTCGGAGGAAAGAGCAGATGAGGTAAAATGGCTCAGCGATAACAAGACCATTTTGTTCAACCAGACTGCCGGAGGCTATCTCAACTGGTACAGCATCGCGGCGGATGGCAGCGCTCCCATAAAGCAGCTGACCAGCGATCAGCGGAGCAACCGGGCCCTTGTCCTGAACAGATCGAAGACAAAGGCCGTGTACCTCAGCGGCCGCGACGAGGTCCGGCTGATGGACCTGAAAACATTTGAAAGCAAGACCGTGGCCAAAGATGAGATCTGGGCCATTCAAAGCTCCGACCCGGGCTTCTCTCCCAATGAGGAATATATCTGCTTCACGGCCCACCGAAATTTCGAAGAAGACATATTCCTGTATAACCTGCGAACAGCAAAAACGATCAACCTGACGAATACCGGTGTCTCGGAGAATGGCCCGATATGGTCGCCGGATGGGAAGTATATTTATTTTACTTCTTCCCGCCTCAGACCTTCCTATCCTTTTGGTATGCTGAACCCAAGGGTCTACCGCCTGCCGCTGGAGAAATTTAACGAGCCGTTCCGTATGGATAAGGTGGCGGAACTGTTCAGGGCTGAAAAAAAGGACAGCGCCCGCAAAGACTCGCTTGCGCCCCTGGCCATTGACGCCTCGCATATCATGGAACGCATCGAACAGATAAGCCCCTCCTTTGGATCGCAAAACCTGCAATACCTGGTGCAGAAAGGAAATAAGACCACCGTCCTGTACAGCAGCGACCACGACCAGGGCAAGACCGCCTTATGGAAGACGGTGATCGAACCCTTCGAACCCAATAAAACGGAAAAGATCGCCGGCTCGGAAGGCAACAATATCGGCCTGGTGAGCAACGCGGATAAGTATTTTGTACTCCTCAACGGGAACGTGTATAAATTAAATCTGGACGGGGATAAACTGGACCCCCTGCCACTCAGCCTTTCCTTCAGGAGGAACCTCTCCGGTGAATTCCAACAGATGTTTTACGAAGCATGGGCCAGGCTCGAGGAGAATTACTATGATGAAAAATTTCACGGGCTCGACTGGAAGGCCACGAGGGACCATTACAGCACCTTCCTGCCCTGGGTGAACAACCGGTCGGACCTGCGGGTCCTGCTGAACGATATGCTGGGCGAACTGAATTCTTCCCATCAGGGCTTCTTCACATTTGGAGAGGATGAGAACGTACAGCTCGCCGGCCGGACGATGGAGACCGGCATCGTCTTCGAAAATAACGATCCCTATAAAGTAAGATACGTCATCAACCGTTCGGCCGCCGACCGGAAAGAGATCGATGTCCACCCCGGCGATGAACTGATAAAGGTGGACGATGTGCCGGTGGACAGGAATACAGACCGTAACTTTTATTTTACCCGGCCATCGCTGGACAAGGAGCTGAGACTGAGCTTCAGCAGGAGCGGGAAGACCTTCGATGTGGAGATCCATCCCCAGGCCAGTCTCGCGCTGAATCTCTATGACGAGTGGATCGATAACAACCGTAAGCGCGTCACCGATAAGAGCAAAGGAAGGATCGCCTACACCTGTATGAAAAATATGGGCACGCAGGAACTGGAGAAATTTGTCGTCGATATGACCCAGGAGCTCAATGGAAAGGATGGCCTGATCCTTGATATCAGATATAATACGGGCGGCAATGTTCACGACGAAGTACTGAAATTCCTGGCGCAGCGCTCCTACCTTCAATGGAAATACCGCGAGGGGAAACTGACGACGCAGGGAAATTTTACGCCTTCGGATAAGCCGATCGTATTGCTGACCAACGAGCAATCCCTGAGCGACGCGGAAATGACCGCAGCGGGCTTTAAGGCCCTTAAGCTGGGTAAGATCGTCGGCAACGAAACGTATCACTGGATCATTTTCACCAGTGGGGCCGGGCTGGTAGACGGATCTTTTATACGATTGCCATCCTGGGGTTGTTATACGCTGGATGGAAAAGATATCGAGGCCACCGGAGTGCAGCCCGATATACGCGTGGTCAACAGCTTTGAAGACAAGATCGGAGGAAGGGACCCTCAGCTGGACAAGGCCGTGGAAGAAATATTGGGTCAGTTAAAATAAGCCGCATGGCATCCACATCATTGATATCTGTTCTGAAAAAACACCAGGGATCATTTCATCCGGTGGTCCCCTTCGACCCCGGAAAGGATAAATTATGGCCCTTCGACTTTACGGCGGGCAACAAGGAACTGACCTCCGGACAAATTGCCGACACGGAAAGCTTTGCGGAATACATCAATGCCGTGCTGGCGAAACAGCATTGCCGGTATGGCATCGGCGGCTATGGTGAGCACCGCACCCTGTATGGCCGCAGCAAGCACTTCGATGCGAACACCGCGCTTAGTCCGGCAGAGGGATCTTTGCCGGGAGGTTCTGGCGGAGACGCCTCCACGGACACCGAGCCGCGACGCCTCCACCTGGGCACGGATCTCTGGGGACCGGCCGGGACTAAACTGATGTCACCACTGGATGGTATCGTACACAGTTTTGCCTTTAATAACCAGGACAGCGATTATGGTGCAACGATCATTTTATCACACAATCTCGAAGGGCTGGGCTTTTATACGTTGTATGGGCACCTCAGCCTGAACTCGCTGAAGAACCTGCAGGAAGGAAGAAATATCCGGAAAGGGGAAGTCATAGGAGAATTTGGAATACGGTTCGAGAACGGCAACTGGCCGCCACATCTTCATTTCCAGCTGATCCGCGATATGCAGGGCTGGAAAGGGGATTATCCCGGGGTCTGTAAATTCTCGGAGCGGGAGCTGTGGCTGAAGAATTGTCCTGAGCCGGACCTGATCCTTCAAATGAATCAATATCTGCCTTCCTCTTCGGCCGCTTATTGATCGTCCGCCGGGCAGCGGACTAACGATCCGGCATGGTTCTCCACTCCCTGAATCTTTTCCTTCCCAACTTGCGTACATAGCCTTACATGCAATGGCTCAGGCCCTATATCAGCTTGCTGGTTTGTATCCTTCCCGTTTTCGGCTTGGCACAGGCCATCGACAACACCGGGATCTTCAGGAATATCAGCAGCGATCATTATTTCAGGATCAACTACGAGAATGATTTTTTTTCAGGGACGGACCGGGAATACACACAAGGCATTTATATCGAAAAAGTAACGCCATCCTTCAGGCGTTTTTTTCTTTCAAAATTGTTATGGCACCCCCGGAACGGCCTGGTTAAATATGGTATAGCCATTGAACACGAAGGATATACGCCAAATTATATTGACAGGCCGGAGATCCAGGCCGGAGATCGTCCCTACGCAGGAGCAATATTCCTGAAGACTTTTCAGCAGGCGATCAACGCCGGTCGCGGGGAAAGAGTAACCAGCCTGCTCAGCACCGGCCTGATCGGGCCCGCAGCCGGAGGAGAAGGAATGCAAAGAGCTATTCATCACTGGATCAATTATACCCAGCCGCAGGGCTGGCATAATCAGATCAGGAACGACCTGGTAATGAATTACCAGCTGAATTATGAAAAGGAATTCTTATCATACGGGGACCACTTGTCCCTTTCCACCTATGGCAGTCTCAGGCTCGGCACCCTAAACACCAAAGCTACCACGGGCCTTACGCTGATGGCGGGGAATTTTTATTCGCCTTTCGGGACCAGCGGCGCCTTGCCCGTTAAAAAAATTCAATGGTATTTTTATGACCAGCCATTGGTGAACGTAGTCGGATACGACGCCACGCTTCAAGGTGGGCTTTTCAATCGCTCCAGCCCCTATACTATTTCCAACCGGGATATGAGCCGCCTTACTTTCCAGAACAAATATGGGTTCATCGTGATCCTCAGACACTTGTACCTGGAATATTATCAGACCAGCATTACAAAAGAGTTCAGGACCAGCGCCTATCACGGGACAGGTGGGTTGCAGATCGGGTTTGGCTTTTGAAATCCCGCTTCAGTCTGATCCCTTGTCGGATCGCTTGCGGATCCAATCGCCCTGGGTTCTTCAGCGCCCAGCCTATCCCTTCCGCAGGAACGCACGCACGATCTCGTCCCATTCTTTTTCCAGCGGGAGATCCGGCATGGTTTTCCCCGCCCTGTTGTACCAGTAACGGGCATTTCCAGGATCTCCTTCCTTGCGGTGAAGATAGGCATGCACCCAGGCCCCATCGGGGTTATCGATATCCTGGGCAATCGTATGCGCGCCCTCCCAGTCCTTCTTTCCATCGTGCCATAGCGCTAACAGGCAACCGCTGATCCCTGCCGGGGGTTTGGCCTCCGTCAGCGTCGATCTGAATGTTGAAAGGTCCATAAATATTCCTCCTGCTCCGAATATCGTATTTTTGCCTGATAATATATAGACATGAAAAAGATCTTATTGGCAGGAGCTGTTCTCAGCATTGTAGTTTATATGGTCATGGCAGGATGTAGCAAATCGAAGTCGGGGAATTCGGGTTGCATCGATCAGCCGGTCACGGCGGATTCTTCGGCATTGCTCAGCTTTGCAAGGAATAACGGGTTGTCACCAGTGAAAGATAACACAGGTCTTTACTATCAGATCATAAGCCAGGGCTATGGTTCGACCGCGCCTGGCATCGGCTCCACCATTTCCGTTACGTATACGGGAACCAGGCTGGATGGAGTTGTTTTTGATTCCACCGGCGCAACGGCGAGAAGCTTTGCGCTGAGCAACCTGATCCCAGCCTGGCAGATCGGGATGCCAAAGATCAAGGCCGGCGGCCATATCAAATTGTTGGTGCCTTCCGCCCTTGGATATGGATGCCTCGGTATACAAAATTTTATACCATCCAATACTCCGATCTATTTCGATATTACGCTGGTGAGCGTCCAATAAAATACTCCGGATGAAAAAATATGACGCCATCATTATCGGATCGGGCCAGGCAGGCAATCCCCTCGCCCGGAAGCTGGCGGCTGCTGACTGGAAAGTTGCGCTCATCGAAAAGAGATGGGTGGGCGGTACCTGTATAAATGACGGATGTACGCCTACGAAGAGCATGATCGCCTCCGCCCGCATCGCCCACCAGATAAGAAGGAGTGCGGAATTCGGCATCCATGCGGAAGGGTTTTCCGTGAATATGGAAGAGCTGATCGATCGTAAGAATTCCATCGTCCGGTCTTTCCGCGAAAGCCTGACCAAAGGGCTGGTCGCCACCGAGGGCGTGGACCTCATTTTTGGGAACGCTTCTTTTTCCGGACCCCAGGAAATTACTGTGGTAAAAGAGGATGGCTCCTCGGAGATCCTGCGGGCAGAGAAAATTTTCATCAATACGGGCACCCGTCCGTTGGCTCCTCCTGTCGAAGGTCTCGGCAAAATTAATTATCTTACTTCCACCTCCATTATGGAGCTGATGGAAATACCTTCTCATCTGGTGATCGTCGGCGCGAGTTATATCGCCCTTGAATTCGGGCAGCTATACAGAAGATTGGGCAGCGAGGTGACGATCATTGAAAGCGGCAAGAATTTCCTGCCAAAAGAGGACGAGGATATTTCCAGCGAGATAAGAAAGATCCTGGAGGAGGACGGGATAAAATTTTTGATCGGGACGCATGCCCGGCGGGTGTCGTATTCCGGCAGCTCTTTATCGGATGGTGTCTCGTCAGAGGTTGCATCAGCCGGCGGCTCGTCATCGGATGGTTCCAGGGGCTTGATCAGCCTCGGTCTTCAAACCGGCCAGGCAGAACAGACCATTACAGGCTCTCATCTGCTGGTGGCGGCCGGCCGCGTAGCGGATACGGAAGGATTGAATACCGCGGCGGCGGGGATCATGCTGGATGAAAAAGGCTTTATTGCCGTCAATGACAGGCTGGAGACCAATATACCGGGGATCTATGCGCTGGGAGACGTAAAAGGAGGTCCGCAGTTTACGCATATTTCTTATGATGATTACCGGATAGTCTATAAGAACCTTCTGGAAAATGGCCATGGATCCACGGCAGGCAGGTTGCTTAACTATTGCCTTTTCACAGACCCCCAGCTGGGAAGGATCGGTCTTTCGGAAAAAGAAGCGCGCAGCAGAGGGCTGAGTATAAAAATAGCCAGGCTCCCGATGAGCAGCGTGGCAAGAGGGATCGAGACGAGCGAGACCAGAGGCCTGTTAAAGGTCATCATAAATGCCGGTGACAAAAAAATAATTGGGGCAGCCATACTGGCGCCCGAAGGTGGTGAGCTGATGGCTGTACTGCAGATGGCTATGATGGGAGGCGTGACGTATGATAAGATAAGGGATGCCGTATATGCGCATCCTACCTATGCAGAATCTCTGAACAATCTTTTTATGGAGCTGGATAATTGAATCGGATGATCCTGGTAAAAAACGTTTCTAAGCGCTTCGACGGATTTTTGGCGGTCGATAATGTCTCCTTTACCGTGAACGAGGGAGAGAACGCCGTATTCCTGGGAACCAGCGGCTGCGGGAAAACAACCCTTGTCAAAATGATCAACAGGCTTATAGAGCCCAGCTCCGGTGAAATATGGATCGGTGGTAAAAATATCGGCGGCCAGCCGCCGGAGGCCCTGCGTAAAAGTATCGGCTATGTGCTCCAGAATACCGGTCTTTTTCCCCACTACACTATTTCGGAGAATATCGCGGTCGTCCCGCGACTGCTCGGCTGGGACAAACAGAAAATATATGCACGTACTACGGCCCTGCTGGAAAAACTGCATCTTCCACCTGGCAAATATTTATCTTCCTATCCGCATGAGCTGAGCGGAGGCCAGCAACAGCGCGTGGGACTGGCGAGGGCATTGGCGGCCAATCCTCCTATATTGCTGATGGATGAGCCGTTCGGGGCCCTCGATCCGATCACCCGGGCAAGTGTGAAAAAAGATTTTAAAGAGCTGGACGAATTGAAAAGTAAGACGATCATTCTTGTTACCCATGATGTGCAGGAAGCTTTCGAGCTGGCAGACAGGATCTGTCTCATGGATAAAGGAAAGATCATACAGAATGGCGCTCCGGATGACCTGCTGTTCCGACCCGCGGATGAATATGTCCGGAGCTTTATCGGGGATCAGCGTTTCCAGCTGGAGGTCAACCGGATCGGGAGTAAGGATTATCCCGCGCTGATCGAGGCATTCAATCACTTTAAGAACAGACCCCTCTGATGGAGCAGGAGCAAAGCCTTTGGCAATTTATAAACCAGGAGTCGGCTAAGCTGCTGCAACAGACGCTTCAGCATATCGGCCTCACCTTCTTTTCGCTGCTCATAGCCGTGCTCATCGGTCTGCCCCTTGGCATTTATATTACGAGGAACAAGAAAGCATCCGGCATCGTCCTCGGCATTGCCGGCGTTCTCCAGACTATTCCCGGGATAGCCCTGCTGGGATTCATGATCCCACTCTTAGGGATAGGCGCAGTACCCGCGATCACCGCCCTTTTTTTATATGCCCTGCTTCCTATCATCCGTAATACATTCACGGGGATCAACGGCGTGGACCCTACGGTAAGAGAGGCAGCCGTGGCCATGGGAATGAGCAATGCCCAGATGCTGTTCAAGGTGGAGCTGCCACTCGCATTCCCGGTTATCATGGCGGGCATCCGGACGGCTACGGTGATCAATGTGGGAGTAGGGACGCTGGCGGCCTATATAGCGGCAGGAGGTCTGGGAGAGTTCATCTTTGGAGGCATCGCCCTGAACAATACCAATATGATCCTGGCAGGGGCCATCCCCGCCGCGCTGCTCGCTATTGTGCTCGATCTGCTGTTATCCCTTGTCCAGCGAACGGGCGGTAAGCACCGCAGAAGGACGATCCTGATCATGCCGCTGGCGCTGCTGTTATTATCTTCTTTCTATGTGTTGCCCATGGGATATAACGCAAGGCTGCTCGCCGGCTTTACCCCGGAATTCATGGGACGGCAGGACGGTGACATCGGGCTCCGGTCTGTATATGGCCTGAAGATCCGGACCGTCGTGATCAGTGACGCCGTGATGTACAAGGCCGCGTATGATAAAAAACTCGATGTCATCAGCGGTTACAGCACGGATGGCCGGCTGAAGGCATATGACCTTACGGTACTGGAGGACGATAAAAAGATCTTTCCACCTTATTATGCGGCCCCGGTGATCCGGAAAGAGGTCTTACAGCAATACGGCGAACTGGGCCCTGCCCTGGAACTGCTGGCCGGCCGGATCAATGATTCCACAATGACGGCCCTGAACTACAAGGTGGAATATCTGAAACAATCTCCCGAGCGGTGCGCCCGGGAATTCCTGGAAGGGCAGGGGTTGTACAAGGCTCCCCGGAACGGTACCAGGGGCTTGGTCCGTCTGGGCTCCAAGATCTTCCCCGAGCAATACATCCTCATAAATATGTATGCCATGCTGATAAGGGGAAATACCGATCTTCAGGTCGATACAAAAACCGGGTTGGGTGGAACAAAAATATGTTTTGGAGCGTTAGTCAACGGCAAGATCGATATGTACCCGGAATATACCGGCACGGCCCTTCTGGCCATCCTGCACCCCACAAAGGAGGAGGTCGGAAGACTAGGCGGCGACAGAGACAGCGTTTTTGCCTATGTCCGGCGAGAGTTCGGGGAACAATACCGGCTGCAGTGGCTGACGCCCATAGGATTTAATAATGCGTATGCCCTGATGATGCGCAGAAGCCAGGCACAGGAATTGGGTATCCATTCCATATCCGGTCTTACGCTTTATTTGAAAAAAAAATAATGCATGAATCTGCCAGAACAATACCTTGCTGTGCGCAAGGCCAGCGAAGATATCTGCAAACCCCTGCACACGGAAGATTATGTGGTGCAGCCTGTAGCCGACGTGAGTCCGCCGAAATGGCATCTGGGCCATATCACCTGGTTCTGGGAGGCTTTCGTGCTGGAAAAATATCTTCCGGGATATACAGCGTATCATCCGGAGTATCACTTTGTGTTTAACAGCTACTACGAATCGCTGGGGGCCAGGGTCATCCGCACGGACAGGGGCAATCTGAGCAGACCTTCCGTGGAGGAGGTGTACCGTTACCGCCAATATGTCGACGATCACATGAAGAAGCT
>DATHHO010000195.1:0-29578 GCA_035317125.1 Puia sp. | reverse complement strand
AATGCCAACTATCAGATCCCACCCGAGATCCTGCCTTATCTGGCGGGCACCAAGGGGCTCACCAACACCGACTGGCAGGATGCCGTGCTGAGGAAAGCGCCCATCCAGAACCATACCCTTTCGGCTTCCGGCGGCAACGATAAATTTCAGTATTATATCTCGGGTAATTATTTCGATCAGCAGGGCATCGTGATCAGTTCCGGGTATAAAAGATATGGGCTGCGTGCAAACCTGACGGCCGATCTGACCCCAAAATTGAAACTGGGCGTGACCTTTAACCCCAGCTTCGATCAGTACGATCTCGTCAACGGAGATGGACCATGGACATTCGACGGCATCCTGAGCAATGCGCTCAAAGCGGCCCCGATCTTCCCCGTTTACAACCCCGACGGTTCGTTCGCCATCAATAAACAGAATACCTGGGCCTATAGCTTTTCCGGCGGGGAGAACCCCGTTGCCCTCGCGTCCGAGATCAACGACCAGCTGCATCATGTCCGCAACCTGGGGAATGTTTATGGCGAATACGAGATCCTGAAAGGGCTAAGTTTCAGGACTTTTTTCGGGACGGACATCAATTATTTCGACCGGCAATACTACCGTCCCTCGACACTGGGCGCCTACAAACCCAGCCAGCAGCCGGCGCCAACCATTCCCAAAGGCTCTTCACAGACGGCAACCGCGACGAACTGGCTCTGGGAAAACACCCTGAACTATAAATTCGGGATCGGCCAGGACCACCGGTTTGACGTGCTTGTAGGTTATACTTCCCAGAAGAATACCACGCGGGCAAACGAAACGGATGGCACCGGCTATCCAAACGATGCCGTTCAGACCGTCAATGCCGCTACCATTACCAGCGGTACCTCCACGTCTTCACAATGGTCCTTGCTCTCTTATCTGGGCAGGGTCAATTATAACTACGCAGACAAGTACTTCCTGTCCGCCAGCATCCGCAGCGACGGGTCCTCCCGTTTCGGCGCCAGTAATAAATGGGGTTATTTTCCTTCCGTATCGGGAGGATGGCTGGTCAGCAGCGAGAAATTCTTCAAGATCAGCGCCATTTCCGAATTGAAGGTAAGAGCCAGTTATGGGCTGACCGGTAATTTCCAGATCCCTAACTACGCCTCGTATGATCTGTTAGGGTCCAACAATTATATCCTGGGCTCGGGCAACGGAACCCTGGTCAACGGGGCCGGGCTTTCGCAGCCAGCCAACCCAGACCTCACCTGGGAAAAAACGTCTCAGCTGAATGCGGGCATCGACATCGGATTTATTCAGAACAGGATCTATCTCACGGCGGATTATTATAAAGCAAAAACCAGTAATTTATTGCTGAATGTGCCGGTTCCCCTGAGTTCGGGTTTTGGCACGGCTCTGCAAAATATCGGGAAGGTCCAGAATTCGGGCGTTGAGTTCGGTCTGCTGACCCACAATCTCGCGGGAGCTTTTAAATGGACGACCAGCTTTAATATTTCCGCCAACCGCAACAAGGTATTGCAACTGGGCCCGAAAGGGACGTCCATCCTCTCCGACGGAGGGAATGGCACGATCTCGCAGATGTATATCACAAAGGTCGGCGCACCCATCGGCAGTTATTATGGCTATGTGAACGGAGGCGTCTTTAAGGATCAGGACGATATCAATAAAAATCCTCACTACGCCACGGCAAAGCCCGGCGACCGGAAATTCCTGGATGTCGGAGGCCCCAATGGCAAGCCGGATGGCATCATCGATGCCAATGACCGGACATCCATCGGCAGCTATTTCCCAAAATATATCTGGGGGCTGACCAATGATTTCAGCTATAAAGGTTTCGACCTGTCCATAGCTTTCCAGGCCGTGCAGGGTGATCAGATCATGAACCTGCAGCGCCGGTATCTGTTCAACAGCGAAGGCAATGCCAACCAGATGGCCGAAGACTGGAATTACTGGAAGTCGCCCACCGATCCCGGGGATGGGAAGGCGATGAGGGCCAACCGGGTAGCCAATGCCAACAGCGAACAGATCAGCTCTTTCCATGTAGAGGATGGCTCCTTCGTGAGGCTGCGCAATGTTACGCTGGGATATTCCCTGAAGAGTAAGCTTTTTAATAATAAAATAAAAGGATTGCGATTTTACCTGAGCGCGCAGAACCTGCACACCTGGACAAAATACACCGGATATAACCCCGAAGTGAATGCCAGGCCAGACAGCCCGCTGACGCAGGGTGAAGATTATGGTACCTATCCTTTAGCCAAAACTTTTACAGCCGGGGTCAACCTTTCCTTCTAACGAAAAGACGACCGACATTCCAGCAGTATCAATAAAATCGCAAACTATGTCAGTAAAATATAAAATAACAACAGCGCTTCTTTCTTTTGTGATCATCGCTGTTTCCTGTAAGAAAAGCTTTATCACGCTGGCGCCCCTGTCCAACCAGACCTCGGCCACTTTTTTTAAGACCGTTGCCGACTTCCAGCAAGGGATCAGCGCCATCTACGATGGTTTGCAGAGCCAGCAGACCTATGGTAAGTCCTATTACTACCTCATGGAAGTAAGGAGCGACAATACGGATATATTCGACCGCGGCGCCAATGCCGGGGCGGCTTCCCAGATCGATCTTTTTACGGAAGTCACGACCAGCAGCTTTATTTCGGATGCTTATGCCGGCTCGTATATTATTATAGCCCGCGCCAATGCGGTGCTCGACCGGCTGGATGCAGCATCCATACCCGACTCTTCGAAAAAGCAGTTCAAAGGAGAGGCACTGTTCCTCCGGTCCTTATCCTATTTCAATCTGGTGAGGCTCTATGGGAAGGTGCCGCTGGTGATCAGGACCGAAACCCTTACCCAATCACAGGCCGACAAGAGAAATGCGGTGGCTGACGTATATACGCAGATAGAGACGGACCTGAAGACCGCAGCCTCCCTCTTGCCCGCCTCCTATGCCAATGCAGCCGACCTCGGCAGGGCGACCTCCGGCAGCGCCAATGCTTTATTAGGCAAGGCCTTTGTGACGGAGAAGAAATGGGCTAACGCCGTGGCGGCACTGACGCCCATCGTGAGCGGCTATTCCCTGTTGCCCAATTATGGCGACCTGTTCATTGCAGCCAATGCCCAGAATGCAGAGACCATTTTTTCGGTGCGGTATAAGAAAGGATTGAGCCCATCCGAGGGCAATACGTATTTTACCGATATGGCTCCGGTTACGTTGTATCTGAATGGAACGGTCTATGGAGGCTCCAACAACAACAGACCCACCCATGATATCGTCGCCGCATATGAGACGGGGGACAAGCGTTTTGCCGCATCCCTCGATACTTCATACCTCGCCAGCGCCACGCTTACCCGCAAGGGGAACTATACAAAAAAATATCTGGACCCTCCCGGCGTCACCGGCGACGAGGGCAACAGTTTCCCGGTATTGCGTTATGCGGATGTGTTGCTGCTGCTGGCAGAGGCGTTGAACGAAGGCAGCTACAGTCCTGCCAACGGCGCGGGCACCGCTTTTTATTATCTTAACCTGGTCAGGGCCCGCGCAGGCCTGGCCGCCAGGACATCCACCGATCTTGCGGGGCAGGATACCTTCCGGGATGCCGTCTTTAAGGAGAGAAGGATAGAGCTGGCTTTTGAGAACGACCGCTGGTTCGATCTGGTACGTTATTCCAAAGGATTGCCCGTCCTGCAGGCGCATCTGCTGAGCGAATATGGACTGACGACTCCGGTGCTGACGGCCAACAGGCTGCTGTTCCCGATCCCGCAGAGCGAGATCGACGTGCACAACGACCCGACGAACTTCCCGCAGAACCCGCAGTAAATAAATTACCAAAGCGAAAGGCCTGGTGTTAACCAGGCCTTTCGCTTATCAGTATCCGCTGCGCAGCCGGTGCAATACATTCACCAGCGCGAGCACATCGGAGCAGGTATTGTAAAAAGCAAGGGAGGGCCGGACGGTGCTTTCCAGCCCGAACCTGCGCAGGATAGGCTGCGCGCAATGATGACCCGTACGGACGGCGATGCCCTCCTTATTCAGGGCCTGACCGACCTGGTCATTGGTAAACCCATCCAGCACAAAAGAGAGTACGCTGGCCTTGTGAGGCGCCGTGCCTATAAGGCGGAGACCTGGGACTTCCTTTAATAATTTTGTGGCATACAACAGGAGATAATGTTCGTACTGACCGATCAGATCCATGCCGATCCTGGTCACATAATCGATCGCTGCGCCGAGGCCAACCGCATCGGCTATATTGCCGGTGCCTGCTTCAAAGCGTCCCGGTGCGTCCTGGTACTCTGTGTGCTCAAAGGTAACATCCCTGATCATATTACCCCCTCCCTGCCAGGGCTGTGTCTCGTTCAACAGGGCTTCTTTGCCATACAGGACGCCGATACCCGTAGGGGCAAACACTTTATGTCCCGAGAATACGAACCAGTCGGCATCGAGGTCCTGCACGTCTACCCGCATGTGCGAGACGGATTGAGCGCCGTCTACCAATACCCTTGCGCCTGCGTGGTGCGCCATGGCGACGATCTGTTTTGCCGGAGTAATGGTGCCGAGTGCATTGGATACTTGTGTGAAGGCAACCAGTTTGGTTTTAGGGTTCAGCAGCTTTGCATATTCTTCCAGAAGGAGGTCTCCCCGATCATCCACAGGGATCACTTTTATCTTAAATCCTTTCTTTAATGCCAGTTGTTGCCAGGGAACGATATTGGCATGATGCTCAAGGTGACTTATGATAACCTCATCGCCTGGGCCGATATGTTGCTCTCCCCAGGACTTAGCCACCAGGTTGATAGCTTCTGTTGCCCCGCGCACAAATACGATTTCTTTGGGCGATCCCGCATTTATAAAACGCTGCACTTTGCTCCGCGCTTCTTCATAAGCGTCGGTTGCACGCGCTGCCAGCTCGTGCGCGGCCCGGTGGATATTGGAATTCTCATGCTGATAAAAATAGCTGAGACGGTCGATGACCTGTTGTGGCTTCTGTGTGGTTGCGGCATTGTCCAGCCATATCAACCGTCGCCCATTCACATATTCTTTCAGGATCGGAAAATCTTTTTTGATCAGTTCAACATCGAACGGAGGTTGTGACAGTCCGCTGTGCCCGTTTATATTTACCACATTACCCGCAGAAGGAAAATTGACCGGCAAATGCAGAGGATTGGCCTCTTTTAAAAAATAAAAACTGCCCTCGTTGGCTGCCGGAAAAGGCAGCTGTGGAAGGTGGGTGAATGAGGTTATGGCTGTAAGGATCTCTTTCAGCCCGTTGTCGGAGGAATTCCCCTGCGCATAGGGCAAGGGCTGGGAAGATGAGTGGGGCAAGGGCTGTGAAGACGTTTGTGTCGACGGCGACCGTCCGCTGCCGGCGACGGAGGGAGGTACCCTGCCATCCGAGAAATGCGGGTCCGGCAGGCTGGTCTGCGGATCCTTTACATCGAAGGCATTATTGCTTCCCAGGGCCGAAGGCGATCTGCCGCTGCCTGCAAGAGAAACAGGGATTTTCGTCGCCACAGCAGCAGGCGTCACAGCAGCAGGTGTCGCACCAGCAGGCTCGGCTGCTGTCCCACCCGGACGGAAAAGATGATCACTGGCGGCGTCCTGCGGATTACCACCAGGCGATGCCTTGAAGAGCTCATTCGCCAGCTGCGCTAACGCATCCGTATCGGGAAGCCCGGAATCAATATTTGTACTCATGGTAATTTCCGGTTTCTACATTATCCAATACAGCGATGGCGTCATCGACCAACACCGCCAGTGAACAATACAGGGAGATCAGGTAAGAGGCGATCGCCTTGTCATTGATGCCCATGAACCGTACGGACAATCCAGGCGATTGCTCTCCCGGAAGCCCCGGCTGATAGAGGCCTACCACGCCTTGCCGGCTTTCTCCTGTTCTCAGCAGCAGGATACTGGACTTGCCGTTATCGATCGGCACTTTGTCCGAGGGGATCAGCGGGATGCCTCTCCAGGTCAGAAATTGCGATCCAAATAAGGAAATGGTGGGCGGAGGCACACCCCTGCGGGTACACTCCCGGCCAAAGGCGGCAATGGCCAGGGGGTGTAATAAAAAGAAGCCAGGCTCCTTCCATACTTTGGTGATCAGTTCATCCAGATCGTCCGGTGTCGGCGATCCTTTCCGGGTATTGATCCGTTGTGCGGGAGATATGCTATGCAACAACCCATATTCTTTATTGTTGATCAGCTCGCTTTCCTGCCGCTCTTTGATGATCTCGATCGTCAGCCTGAGCTGCTCGCTGATCTGGTTATAGGGTTTGCTGTACAGATCGGAGACGCGGGTATGTACGTCCAGGACGGTGTTTACGGCGCTCAGATTATATTCACGGGGATTCTCCACATAATCGACAAAGGTCTGCGGCAATGCCTTTTCATCGCGGGAGGAACAATCGACTTCGACGTTGGCGGCATCCTTTACTTTATTCAACCGGTAGACGCCCGACTCGACGGGGATCCAGTTCAGCAGGTGGGTCAGCCATCTTGGCGTTATGGTTGAGAGTTGTGGTACTGTCCGGGTGGCAATGGCCAATTGTCTGGCCGCCACGTCGCCAAGGGCCGTTTGTTTTTTGATTTCTTCCGCCATGATAACTGAATTTTAAGGTGTACTTGCAAGGTATGTAAATAATTATAATATAGCTTTTGGAGATATTTTTTTTATAAAGGTATACACATAACAGCCTGCACAAAGTCCCAGTGCCGATTCCAGAAAGGCAAACAGGATCAGCACGGCATCGAGCGTATAAGCTCCTTCCTTCAGGTCAAATACATTCGAGATCAGCAGCAGGTCCGTCATGATAAATCCGAGCTGCGCCGCGAATAATTTAGGGGCACGGTCGACCGGTTTATTTTTAATGGATAATATTTTCACGAGCCAGCCGCTTAGCAGATTTAACGGACTGTACTGACCATGACCAAATCCCCGCAGGAAAAAATCGACTACCAGACAGGCGGGGATCGACCAATGCGGGATCAGCAGATAGGTCAATCCGGCCAGGAGTACAAATAAGGCGGTAAGCCTCGCCCGGTTCTCATTGATGAGGATGTGATCTGCAGGACATGATATATTGTCTGACATATTAATTTATTAAAGATTCGGGATGGGGAAAATATAACCTCCAAACAACAGATAAGACCAGAGCAAGGTCCAGAAGATGTTAAAGATCTGCGCACCGACAAAAGTAAAGGCAGGCCTGCCGCCCTGTATTTTCACCAGGTCTGCGAACTTCGCTTCCAGGCCGATGGAAATAAAGGCCAGGGCAAACCATACCGTGCGCAGACTGTTTAAAACGGGCCCGATCGTTTTGACCGTTGCCGGTGATAACAGGAAAGAGAAGATCAGGGATACGGCAATAAAGCCGAGCACAAATTTTGGAAATCGTTCCCATACTAATTTTAATCCAGGCTTTTCGGTCTTCACTTTCAGAACGCCTTCTCCAGAACCCTTTGGTTTACGGTATGCCCACCAGATGGCAATAAAAAAGGCGGTCACCCCGATAAATACATTCTGGGAGAACTTGGCAATTATACCGGCCTTGACGGCAGCAGGTCCGACCAACTGTCCTGCCGCGGCGACGGATGCCGTCGTATCCAGGGTGCCACCCAGCCATGCGCCCCCGACTATTTCCGGTATATGGAATACCTTGATGATCCAGGGCTGGACGATCAGCATGGGAATGGCCATCAGCAGCACCAGCGTAGTGACGTATGATAATTTTTTCTTGTCGCCATTGATAGCTCCGGCCGCGACGATAGCCGCCGATACGCCGCAGATCGATACCGCCGAGGCAAGGATAACGCCAAACTCGTCATCCACTTTCAGCTTCCTGCTCAGCCATAAGGAAAAGAACCAGACTGCCGATACAACGATGACAGCCTGAACGATACCGGGCAGGCCGGCCTTGATAAGATCGGATGATAAAATGGTCGAACCAAGGATCACCAACCCGGTTTTAATATAGAATTCCGAGCGGACCGCCTCTTTAAGCCAGGCCGGCAGTGTAGTCAGGTTGCCAAGCAGCAGCCCTATCAGCAGGGCGAACACAACATATTCCAGACCGTAGTATGCGATGGTCTTATTGCCCGCGATGATGAAGGAAAGGATAACGAGCAGATAGAGAAAGGCAAACCCTGTCGCAAACCTTCGCACGCTGCCGCCCGATAACGCAATTGAAAAAGCAGCCAGCGCGAGAAAGACGACGCCGGTTTCGATAATGCGCAGCAGGTTGTCGACAGCCAGGACCTTGCCGAACAGTTCGCTTGTCCCGCTCCATTGGTAAGAAGGTAAATGGAAAGCGATGCCATTGCCATTTGCAAGGAGCACGGTAAAGATAATTACTCCGCCGAGGATGACGGCCCACCAGTCCTCGGTGAGGCCAGCCACGATTGTTTTTTTCAGCGGTGCTGAAATTTGTTCATCGGTAGTTATCGTCGTTGACATGGTTGTTTTCGGTTAAAATGCAGTACAAGTATATGTAATATTTATTAGTCTACAAAATATGTGGAGTAATAGCCATAAACGAGCCCCCTGAACTATTTTATCCGGTAATGTAACGTAGATTTATCCAACTAAATAGTTGCCGTTGGTGCCGGAAACCTGGAAATAAGGGTTAAATTTATTCGTACAATACTTCACGAATGGGCAAGAAGGGAATGGGCAGGCTGGACAGAACGGAATTCGATGCCGTAGTGGTAGGCTCCGGTCCGAATGGGCTGGCGGCTGCCATCCGACTGCAACAGGAAGGCCTGTCCGTGTTATTGCTGGAAGCAAAAGATAGCATCGGGGGCGGGTTGCGGTCGGCGGAGCTGACCTTGCCGGGTTATATGCACGATATCTGTTCGGCCATACATCCTCTGGCTGCCGGTTCTCCATTCTTCAGCACGCTGGCGCTGGAAGAGCATGGACTGGAATATATCTATCCCGGTATTGCTGCGGCTCATCCGTTCGACGGCAGGCAGGCTGCGGTCCTGATCGGATCGGTGGAAGAGACGGCCAGGTTGCTGGGAAAAGACGAGCAGGCTTATCTGGAATTGATGGGACCGCTGGTAAAAGACTGGCCGGCTATCGCTGCGGATGTGCTGGGGCCCTTGCATTTTCCCAGCCATCCTCTTCTCATGGCAAAGTTCGGGCTTAAAGCGCTTAGCGCTGCCGGATATCTCGCCCGCCGGTTTCATACAAAGGAATTGAGAGGATTGTGGGCGGGCATGGCGGCGCATGCCATCCTGCCTTTATCGAAGCTCAGCACTTCGGCTATCGCCCTGGTATTGCTGATAGCGGGCCATCGCAAAGGCTGGCCCCTGCCCAGAGGAGGTTCGGTATCGATCGCCAACGCGCTGGCGTCCTGTTTCGTTTCGGTCGGAGGAAAGATAGAGACGGGGGTGAATGTACGGTCGCTGGCTGACCTCCCTTCTTCAAAAGCCGTGTTGCTGGATCTTACCCCAAGGCAATTATTGCAGCTCGGCGGACACAACTGGTCTCCGCTGTATAAAAGACAACTGGAAAGATACCGGTATGGCCCGGGTGTTTTCAAGATCGATTGGGCGCTGGATGGGCAGATCCCTTTTTCAGCCGGCCGGTGCAGACTTACAGGTACGGTTCATATCGGCAACACGCTGGAGGAAATTGCGGAGGCGGAATTAATTACTTCGAAAGGAGGGCATCCGGATAAGCCGTTTGTATTGCTGGCCCAGCAGAGTATATCCGATCCTTCCCGGGCTCCGGCAGGCAAACATACTGCATGGGCTTACTGTCATGTGCCCAATGGTTCCGGCCGGGATATGACAGCCGCGATAGAACGGCAGGTCGAGCGGTTTGCCCCGGGCTTCCGGGACCTCATCCTCGCCAGACATGTCATGAATACGGCTCAGCTGGAAGAATATAATGCTAATTATATCGGAGGGGATATCAACGGGGGCATGATCGATATCCGGCAGCTTTTTACCCGTCCGGCGCTGAGGTGGTCGCCTTATCGTACTTCAACGGCGGGCATCTATATCTGTTCGTCTTCTTCGCCGCCCGGTGGAGGCGTACATGGCATGTGCGGGTATCATGCGGCACAGAGGGCCTTGAAGGATATATTTGGAAGGAGGACGTAGGCTGAGGCCGGCCTTAATTCTTGTTCTTTGTATAATCCCTCCATTTGTCGACCAGTTGCTGCATGTCATCGGGTAGCTGGCTCTCGAAGACGATCCTCTTTCCGGTGCCGGGATGGGTGAAGCCGATCGTCCGGGCGTGCAGGGCATGACGGGGGCAGATGGCAAAACAATTATCGACAAATTGTTTGTATCTGGAGAAAACGGTTCCTTTTACGATCCTGTCGCCACCATACGTGTCATCATTGAACAGGGGATGGCCGATATGCTGCATATGCACACGGATCTGGTGGGTGCGGCCGGTCTCGAGCACACATTGCACCAGGGTCGTATAGCCAAACCGCTCCAGCACCTGATAATGCGTGATCGCTTCTTTGCCATATTCACCTTCCGGGTAAGCGTCGAATAATTTCCGGAAACGCTTGTGCCTGCCAACATGCGCGATGATCGTTCCGGTATCTTCCGTCAGGTCGCCCCATACCAGGGCAAGGTATTGCCGGGTCATCGTATGATCGAAAAATTGTTTGGCCAGGCTCCTGACGGCCCGCTCTGTCTTGGCGAGCACCATCAGTCCACTGGTATTCTTGTCGATCCGGTGTACGAGGCCGAAGCGAGGCAGGTTCTCTTCACTGATCGATTTGTTCTCCTGCTGCAGGTAATAAGCCACCCCATTGATCAGCGTGCCGGTATAATTGCCGTTGGCCGGATGCACGACCAGACCGGGGGGTTTGTTGATGATGAGCACATCTTCATCCTCGTATTCGATATTCAGCGGCATTTTTTCGGGTATGATCCCCTCGCCATGCGGTTCTTTATCGGAGAACATGATGATCTCGTCCAGCGGTCTGATCTTATAGCTGGGTTGCACCTGCCGGTTGTTTACGAGGACCATTCCCACTTCGAGGGCTTTCTGTATTTTTGTGCGGGAGGCGCTTTCGATCCGTTGCACGAGGAATTTATCGATCCGCATCGGCTCCTGTCCTTTGTCGACTTTCAGGTTCATACGCTCGTACAGCTCATCCGAGCCTTCAGGCACTTCTTCCCCTCCGGTCTCCGGATCCATCTCGTTGCTCATACTGTCCATTTGTGTAAAAGTAAGGGGTTTGCCGAAAATCGGTAATTTTGTCCTTATGCAAAAGATCTTGTTCAGGGATTTGGGCAGCATGGAATACCAGAAGGCCTGGGACTACCAGGAGGGGCTGTTGCAGGACAGCGTGCGCATAAAATCAGAACTGAAGAAGAGGGCAGAGAGCATGCCGGCCATTCCGGCGGGTGACGCACGTTCCGAAGAAGTGCCGGACACCCGGCATTACCTGCTCTTCGTCGAGCATCCGCCCGTATTTACGCTGGGCAAGAGCGGTCACATGGAAAATGTACTGATCGATGAAGAGCAGATGGAAAGAAATGGCACACCCTTCTTCCGGACCAACAGGGGAGGCGATATTACTTTTCACGGACCGGGACAGATCGTTGGCTATCCGATCCTGGACCTTGAAAAATTCTATACGGACATCGGCAGATATCTGCGCAGTCTGGAAGAAACGATCATCCGGGTCCTGGCGGAATACGGGATCCGCGGCGACCGTTCACCCGGCGAAACCGGAGTATGGATCGATCCGGGTGTGCCGGGCAGGGAAAGGAAGATCTGCGCCATCGGCGTCCGTTGCAGCAGATGGATCACGATGCATGGCTTCGCCTTTAACGTCAGCACGGACCTGTCAAATTTCGAAAATATCATCCCCTGCGGGATAGCCGGCAAACAGGTGACTTCACTGGAAAAGGAGCTGGGCAGGCCCGTTGCGCTGGAGGAGGTCAAGGAGAAGCTGCGGCGCTGCTTTGCAGAAGTGTTCGGGGCCGAGCTGGTTTACTGAGCAATGCCCAACCCGCCACTCACACACGCCCACGATCCCCACTCAAGGTTTCCCACGTCGAGGCAGGTTCCCCTCGTCGCTGTCGCTTGCGCGTCGTTCAAAAATCCTTGGGGATAAACAGTTTGTTTTTTTCCTTTAATTTCTCACCATCATAGAGTTCGAAGCGGAACCAGCCCGAATGAAGGAAATTACTCTTGTCGAGGATCAGGGTGGGGTCCCTGATGGCCGACAGTTCGAACATCAGCTTATTATTTTCATCGAAGAATTTAACGCCATAGTGTCTTGCGGCTGCATCGGGCAGGGATACATGGATATTGCCATATTTCCCTGTGAATACCCAGGGAGAGGCCTTGTACACTTCCTTGGCGACAAAAGGCTTTATCGTGAGCGTGTCCCCGTCTACAAAAACAAGCGTATCCCTGGTCTTTGCCAGCAGAGAATCGCGGAATGCACGGATCTTGTTGCCGGGAAGCTCCCCGATCACCGAATCTCCCCGTTTGACAAAAATGGGCTTATCTATTTCCAGCCTGGGCCGTTCGCGGATCCTGGAAGGGCTGTTTACCTGCGGCTTGCCCTGACGGTTATCCTGAGCAATAGCGCTGTTTTCCTGGACAAAGCGGATCCTTTGCCGGTCCGTTTTTGAAAGATTAATATCCGTATCGGTGTCGATATCGTCCTGCTCGGGCTTTACTGCGGCTATATCTGCATGTGGCCGCTGCGATTTGCTGAACAGATAATTGCCATTCTCAAGGACGATAAACAGACGGTAGAAAAAATTCGGGTGAGGGGCCTTGCTGTCTGTAACTCCATTCTGAGGGAGTCTGGGATCGGGCACGGTCAGCAGCGTGGTAAAGTTCTTCAGGCTGTCCACAGACCGCTGGATGCTGATCTGGGTGACGGTTGCGAAATTGTTGTGCCAGCTTATCAGGATCTTTCCCGGGCCCCTGGCCATAACGGAAAATCGGGGAAGCGTGTCCTGTGCCCCGGCAACGGAGCTGAAAGTAAGGAGGGTCAACAAATAAACCAGCTTCCTGCGCATACCTGGCATAACGAATCTTTTGAAAAGATGTTTTAATAAAGCTAAAAATAGGACCTGGCTTTTACCCGGGGATGGCCGGGCATTCATCCAGGTCTCCCGGCAAACCCGCCGATATCCGGCCCAACTACCCAAATTCCGGGCCTAAAAATCCAATATTCCGGGTTCAAGGGAGCTGTTGCCCTGCAATCCACCGCTGTGTATGAGCAACAGCCGCGACCCGGATGGGAAAAAGCCTTTATTGATCATGTCTGTAGCGCCAAAAAACAGCTTGGCGGTGTACACAAAATCGGTGGGTATCCCTGTCTGCCGGTATAAATTGTTCATAAAGTCCAGCAGTTCCTGCGTTTTGCGGGCATATCCGCCGAAATGATAATCGCAGGCAAGCAGGCAATGATCCGCCAGACGAGGACCGGCGCCCGATTCATCCTTCCCCACGCGCAGCCTTCTGGCTTTGGTAAGGAAGTCGTCGATTCCTTTTAATACCGGGACGCCTATGATCGTTTGTCCAGAACGAGCCGCCTCAGCCAGTCCCAGCCAGGTCGTCCCGGTGCCGATGGCACAGAGTATGTGCGTATACAGTGATCCGTCCATGAGTGATAATATCTCCTTGCTGCCCCTGATCCCCGCGTCCCCGGCACCGCCTTCAGGGATAATATAGGAGCCCGGATATGCATCCGCAAGCCCGGTCAGCGGTAGGGTATCGTCAGGTCCTTTGCCGGGGCGCTCTCCCGAAAAGGCCTTTGTCTGACGGGCATATTCTGCGCGGCTTATAAATTGCAGATGCATACCATACGAGGCCGCGGCCTGGAGGGTGAGGGAAAGGTGAAGCGGTTGTTCGCCACGGATGATACCGGTTACGGGGGTGCCGGCTTGTCTTGCAGCAAAGGCCGTTGCGACGATATGATTGGACCATGCACCGCCAAACGTGATCAGCCGGCGGCTGTTGGTAAGGGCAGCGATCCGGAGGTGTTCCTTCAGCTTGAACCATTTGTTGCCGGAAACGACCGGATGGATCTTGTCCAGGCGCAATGCATCCACCATGACGCCGTGCTTTTCGAGTCCGGGTAGATTCACCGGGTCGACGGTGACCGTGGCAGGGTCGATCAATGTTAATTCTCCGGGGAACATAAAACAGTTATGCTGACAGTCATTATTTTTTTATTTTCGCACATAATTTAAAATTACGATAAATGCAACCAACGCTTTTGATTTTAGCGGCCGGGATGGCTTCGAGATATGGCAGTATGAAACAGATCCAGGGTTTTGGGCCCAGCGGGGAGACGATCATGGATTATTCGATCTATGATGCCATAAGAGCGGGGTTCAAAAAGGTGGTGTTTATCATCCGCAAGGATTTCGCGGAGGATTTTAAGGCGATTTTCGAGCCGAAATTAAAAGGAAAGATCGCGACCGATTATGTATATCAGGACCTGAATTCCTATGTTGGCGGATTTAAAGTCCCGGCCGAGCGTACCAAGCCCTGGGGTACGGCTCATGCCATTCTTTGCGCGAAAGAGGCCATTAAAGAGCCGTTCGCCGTCATCAATGCCGATGATTTCTATGGCCGCGACGCCTTCGAAAAGGCGGCTGCTTTTCTCACCGGGCCCGTCAGCGATAATTTATATTCGATCATCGGCTATGATCTGATCCGGACACTGTCGGAGAACGGTACGGTCAGCCGGGGCGTATGTCAGGTCGATGCGGCGGGCAATCTGGTGTCGATCGCCGAGCGTACCAAGATCTATCAGGACGGCGATAAGATCACGTATGAAGAAGGAGAGAAAAAATTCGAAGTACCTTCCGATTCCAAAGTGTCCATGAATTTCTGGTGTTTTGCTCCATCCGTTTTCCCGTATACCGAAAAAATATTCTCCGAATTCTTGGCTGAACAGGGCACCAATCCAAAGGCCGAGTTTTTCATTCCCATTATCGGGGACAAGTTTATCAAAGAAGGTAAGGGAGCGATCAGGGTGATCTCTACGGGAGCGCAGTGGTTCGGGGTCACCTACAAGGAAGACGCGCCCGGTGTGCAGGCAAGCCTCAATGCGCTTATCGCAAAAGGTGAATATCCCTCAAAATTGTGGTAGACAACTGCCACTTCCGGTGTGGATGAGTGGCTGATCTTTGGGCGGGCAGGATCGGTTATCCGTTGCTCTTCACGATAAATATACAGTCCTGGATCTTTTCGACCTGTTGCACGCGGTCCATCCCTTTTACGGAGGAGCCCGATGGCATTCTCAGGTGCGAAAACGAACTATCGCCTTTTTGTAAAACAGAATCCGATCTCATGGCTTCCAGCGCGCGGAAGATATTCCTCGACCGGATCGCAAAGACAAATCCCTGTGCATCCTGCTGGCTGGACCTGACGATACCTACGACTTCTCCATCTTTGTTCAGTACCGGCGTTCCGCTGTTCCCGGGATTGGCGGCAATGGTGATCTGGTAAGCGAGGGTGTCGCCTTCGAACCCTGTTCTGGCGCTCATGTACCCCTTTCCGTATACGATCTCATCGCGGGGATAGCCCAGGGTAAAGAGCTCTTCACCCAGTTTCGTCCCGGTCCTGCTGATCCCATAAGGCAGTGTACCATAGGGTTTATAAGCGGTATCTTCTATTTTAAGGAAGGCCAGGTCCGTGACCGGGTCGATATAAATGATGCGGGCTTTGAATTCATAGCCATCCCTGTTCTGCACATCGACGCGGGTCGAATTCTTTACTACATGCGCATTGGTGACCAGGTAGCCCTTGCCATCGATCAGAAATCCGGTGCCCCCCGATTTGAAATTTGTCTGGGCCTGTGAGCCGGAGCCATTATTATTGATCTTTTTGGTGACGTAGTTCAGCTGGGTAACGGCCGTATTCAAACTTTTGGATAAATACCGGACATCGTCTTTCCGGACCGCAGGGGAAACATAGGAAATGAGCCCGCTGATGCCCAGTGCTACGACGCCCGCAATAGAGGCGGCTACCCCAACAACCCGCTTGTATTTTTTCCAGAGCGTTGTGACCTTCGCCGGCGCGGTGTCTTTGATCTCTCCGGATCTGACAAGCCCGGTATGGATATCGTTCAGTTTGCTAACAAACTCCTTTTGTTCGCCGTATGCGTTCAGCTGATGCAGGAAAATGGTGTGCTCCACCACCATCTGGTCGACCCCGGGATTTGATTTCCGGAGCTGTTCAAAAAACACCCTCTCCTCAGGAAGCATTTCTCCCCTGATATAACGTTCGATGGCGTCCAGCATTACGATCTCTTCCATGTTCACTCTTATTTTTTGTACTGGTTAAATATTTTTTTCAGCCTCATCAGGCATTTATACTTCTGGTTCTTCGCATTATCCGCATTGGTATAGCCAAAATTGTTGGCGATCTCCACCATATTCTTTTTTTGCAGATAATAAGCCTCCAGCAAACTTTTGCAGGGTTCACCAAGGCTGCGCATCGATTTTTCCATGGTCAGGAAATCCACATTCCGCTGTTCGTGTATTTCCAGTTCCTCTTCTACGGGTACGGTCTCTTCGAGGTTTTCCACTTCGGGGGATATTCTCTGTAACTGGTTGAGGCGCTTGAGCCACAATCGTTTACAGACGGAGTAGAGGTAGGTCTTAAGTTGGCAATTCAGTTCAAAAGATCCCGATCTGGCTTTCTCATACAACACGATCATCGCTTCCTGGAAGATATCCCGGGCATCATCCGGATGCCCATTATTATTGACGATCAGGGAATGGACCATACTATAGTGCTGCCGGTAAATGGCCTCGGCGGCCTTCCTGTCGTTCAGAGCCAATCCTTCGAGCAATTTTTGTTCGTTGATCCCAATACTCACGCTGATGCTTTATTTAATACCGAAATTAAAGATTCGTAACCCAAATGCCGTGTAAATATTTTCAAAATAATGAGTTTAGCCTTAGAATTCGCGTCCGTACACATTATAAAAAATAATATTTATTTTTCTTTTATCCTGACCGGGTTACTTTTTTGTATCTCAAGGTATTAACACAAAACCATTCAATTAACAACAAAAAAGATCACAATGAAAAAATTCTTGTTAGTATTAGCTGTTGGCGCTTTCGCAGCGTGTAACAATGCAAGCACAGATGCTAAGGCTGGAGATTCCACAAAAGTAGATACCTCTAAAGTAATGGTTGATACCGTTAAGCACGATTCTACTCATGTTGTAGTAGACAGCGTTAAGAAGGACACGACTAAGAAGATGTAAGTTTTTTTTATATGGCAAGCAATCGTTAGAGGCCGTCCTGTTCTCAGGATGGCACTTTTTTTTGTGGTATAGCCACTGTTTTCCTGCTCCCTTTCTCTATATCCGGCAGCAGCCCGGTCAGCAATCCCAGCAGGGGCAGAAAGGCGCAGACATGAAATACATAGATAATGCCGGTATGGTCCGCCAGCTTCCCCAGCACGGCCGAGCCGATCCCACCCATTCCAAAAGCCAGGCCGAAGAACAAGCCGGCGATCATCCCCACTTTTCCCGGCACCAGCTCCTGAGCGTATACCAGGATGGCCGAGAACGCAGAACTCAGGATCACTCCGATAAAGACGGTAAGAATGCTGGTCCAGAAAAGGTTGCTATAGGGCAGCAATAAAGTAAAGGGTGCAACGCCAAGGATCGAGAACCAGATAACATATTTTCGTCCGATACGGTCACCCACCGGCCCGCCGATCAGGGTGCCTGCAGCTACTGAAAATAAGAATATAAATAAATGAATCTGAGAATTTTGTACGGATAGATGAAATTTTTCCATGAGATAAAAAGTATAATAGCTGGTCATGCTGGCCAGATAGAAGTATTTGGAGAAGATCAGCACCAGCAATATGCTCATGGAAAAGATGACTTTCTTCTTTGTCAGGGAGGGATGGATGTCGCCACCCGGCCCCGACTTCTTTACTCTGTTTACCAGGTTTTTCTTATACCAGCCCCCTGTCTTCAGCAGGATAGCGATGGCCAGCAGGATTGCCAGGGAGAACCAGAGAATCCTGGATTGTCCGAAAGGGGCTATGATCAGGGCGGCAAGCAGGGGACCTAGTGAGTTGCCGGCATTTCCGCCTACCTGGAACAGCGACTGGGCCATGCCCCGGCGGCCACCCGAGGCGAGGTAAGCGATACGTGAAGCTTCCGGGTGAAAGATCGACGATCCTACTCCAACCAGCCCCACCGACAGGAGCACCAGCCCAAAACTGCCGGCCTGAGATAACAGCACGAGCCCCGCCAGCGTAAAGACCATTCCACCCGCCAGGGACCAGGGCATTGGCTTCCGGTCTGTGTACAGCCCGACAAAAGGTTGCAGCAAGGATGCCGTCAGCTGGAAGCAGAACGTGATCAGGCCCAGCTGCCCGAAGTCAAGGTGCAGCGATTGTTTGAGGAGGGGATAGGTGGCGGGGATCAGCGACTGGATCGTATCGTTCAGCAAATGGGAGAGGCTGATCGCCAGCAGGATGGGGAATACCGTTTGCCCAGCGGAAGGGCCGGAAGGCAAAATTGGCGACGAAGGCGAAGGTGCGATGATACTCGGATCTTGTTCGGCAGTTGTCCTGTTCATAGACCGCAAATTTACTGGACAAACTGGTTCAGGTATCTACTTTTTCATCCCATACTCCGAATACAATGTCCGGAAGATCTCTGAAATATAGGATTCGCCTGCCGACAGACGCAGATAGGTCTTTCTGATCTCGGCCAGCGGCTCGTATTTATGGACATAAGCGTCGATGCCGGAGCGGTCCATTTCTGCGATGATGGCCGGGTTATAGCTGGCTGCAAAGAGCATGATCCGGGCTTTGCGGAACCTTCCCTTCAACTCCTCGACCAGTTCCGGTAAATTTTCTGGAAAAACGTCCTCTTGCGAGCCGATTATAATAAGATCGAAGCCGGAGTTTTCATAAACTTTCGACGCCAGCGCTGTAAAGATATTATCGGTGTATTCGACGACGGCAGCGGTATTTACCGTCCTGAAGATCTCCTGCATGGCGAGTGAGACAATGGGCATTTCATCAATTACCAGGATCTTATCCGGGTTCACAGGTATATTGTTTTTTAGAAAGGGCATGGTATTAAAAAGGTAAGGTTAGCTGATACTTACCTGAAATACAAATATATTAAAATCAGATATGTAACCATTTAATTCATGTTAACGATATTTGCCTTTTAAGCAATTTCACCTATGCGTATAGCTATAAATGGAATGGGGCGGATCGGAAGATTACTGTGCAGGAGACTGATCGCCATGGAGGGTATGGAGCTGGTAGCCGTCAATGACATTATGGATCCTGAGAACCTGGCCTATCTGCTCCGCTATGACTCGGTTTATGGCACCCTCGCGGAGGTCTCTCCTTATCAGAATGGCAGGCTAAAGGTTGGCAGCAAGGAGTTTTCCGTGCTCAGACAGGAAGACCCTTCTCTTCTCCCCTGGAAGGAGCTGGGGGTGGACATCGTGCTGGAATGTACGGGCAAGTTCACCAGCAGGCAGTCTGCCGGGATCCATCTGGGAGCCGGGGCACGCAGGGTGCTGCTTTCCACAACGGGGGAGCCCGATATCCCGTTGCTTATTTATGGGTTCAACCAGCATGCGCTGACACCGGAAACTACCGTTATTTCTCCCGGCGGCTGTATGACCAATTGCGCAACCCATGTCCTCTATCTTCTGAATTCCATCGGCATACAGTCGGCGCACCTGAACATACTGCATTCTTACACCTCCCGGCAGGAACTGGTGGACGCCCCTCACAAGCATTTCCGGAGGGGAAGGGCCGCAGCTGAATCCATCATACCCGTGGAGATCGACCTGGCACAATCCCTCGAACGCCTGTTCCCTGTCCTGCAGCATAAACTGGCGACCATCTCCACAAGGGTGCCCGTTGCCAACGGGGCATTAGCCGATTTCACGGTCCTGCTGAAGAACAAGGTCAGCAGCCAGGAGATCAACTCCCTTTTCCGCACCTCTGCCCAGCATGAATATAAGGGCATCCTGGAATACACCGAGGAGGCTATGGTATCGCTGGATATCAAGGGCAACATCCACTCCTGCATAATCGATGGCGGGCTCACCTCCGTGGTAGGCGACCATCTCAAGCTCTTCGCCTGGTTTGACAACGAATACGGGTACACCAGCCGGATGATCGACTGGCTCTGGTACTGGAAGAAATTACTTTTCGCGATCCTTCTTCTGTGCAACGGTATCGCATCGGCGCAGGGAACAGCAGGTCCCGCGAAGCAAACGGCCAGGCATACGCAACAACCAGGGCTCGCACAACGGCCCGGTCACCCGCAGCGCCTTCATGGCGCGCCGGTATCCGCTCCACTTGCTTATGTCGACCCTTATATCGGCACGGGTGGTCACGGGCATGTATTCCTTGGGGTCAGCGTTCCCTATGGTGCGGTGCAGGTGGGGCCGACGAACATCGTCAAGGGCTGGGACTGGTGTTCGGGCTATCACTACTCGGACAGTATCCTTGTCGGCTTCTCCCAGATGCACCTGAGCGGCACCGGTATCGGCGACCTTGGCGACGTGCTGATCATGCCGTATACCGGCAAGCTGCAAACGCGGCAGGGCACCCAGAAAGACCCCGGCTCCGGGTATGCCTCTCATTATACGCACCGGCATGAATCGGCAAACCCTGGCTACTATTCCGTGAAGCTGGAAGATTATGGGATCACGGCGGAGCTGACGGCATCGGAAAGGGTAGGCTTTCACCGGTATACCTTTCCCGGATCGAAACCAGGTACGGGATCTGGCGGAAACTCAGGAGGCATGGCTGGCGGCTCCCATGGTCAGTCCGGGACCAGTAAGCAGGCGCATATCATCATCGATCTCCAGGCTGGCATCGGATGGGATCAGCCCATGGAGACCTTTATCCGTCAGAAGGATGCCTATACCCTCGAAGGCTACCGCTTTTCGAAAGGCTGGGCCGTCGATCAGCGGCTCTGGTTTGCCATCCGCAGCTCGGTGCCTCTCCCGCATTTTTCTGTTTATGAAGGCGATGAGCTGCGGTCGGGAAAAGAGCTCAAAGGAATAAAAGTAAAAGGGCTGCTGTCTTTTGACGCTGATCCCGGACAGGTCATGCTGAAGGTCGGCATATCCCCGGTAAGCAGCGAAAAAGCGCTTGCCAATATAGCGGCCGAGATCCCCGGCTGGGATTTTGCAAAGGTCGTGAACGCAGCGGATGCAAAATGGAACAAGGAGCTGTCCCGGATCTCGGTTAATACGAAAGACGAGGTGGCCCGGCGCATCTTTTACACGGCCTTCTATCATACCATGATCGACCCGGCCCTGTTCAACGACCATGACAGCGCCTACCGCGGTACGGATAAGAAGGTATATGCCCATCCCGGTTTCAATAATTATTCGGTTTTTTCTCTCTGGGACATTTACCGGTCGACGGCGCCGCTGTCTACGATCGTGCATCCCGACCGGGTCAATGACTTTGTCAATTCGATGCTGGCCATTTACCAGCAACAGGGCAAGCTGCCGGTCTGGCCTCTGATGGGCAACGAGACGGATTGCATGGTAGGATACAGCGCCGTTCCGGTGATAGCGGATGCCTGGCTGAAAGGCTTCCGGGGTTTCGATGGCGCGCTGGCCTACGAAGCGATGAAGGCCAGCTCCCTGCGGGATGAGCGGGGATTGAAATATGTGAAAGAACGGGGCTTTATCCCTGCGGATATGGAAGCCGAGTCCGTATCCAAGGCCATGGAATACGCAGTCGACGACGCAGGCATCGCTGCCGTAGCCCACAGGCTGGGCAACGTCCGGGATGAGTATTACTACCGGCTACGTGCAGGGTATTATAAGAATTATTTTGACAGCACTATAAAATTCGTGAGGCCGAAGATGAGCGATGGTAGTTGGAAGACCCCTTATGATCCCTTCCGTTCCATCCACGAGAACGGAGACTTCACCGAAGGCAACGGATGGCAATATACCTGGCTGGTGCCCCAGGACGTAGAGGGGCTGATCGGTCTGATGGGCGGGGATGAGGCCTTCACGACCAAGCTCGACAGCCTGTTCTCCGCCAGCGGCAGCATGGGCGCCGAGGCTTCTCCCGATATTTCCGGTCTCATAGGCATGTATGCGCACGGTGACGAGCCCAGCCATCATGTTACCTATATGTATGCTTTTGCGGGCCGCCAGTGGAAGACGGCCGGGAAGGTCAGGCAGGTGCTCAGGGAATTTTATACGGACAAACCGGACGGCCTTGCGGGGAATGAGGACTGCGGCGCCATGTCATCGTGGTATGTGCTCTCCTCGATGGGCTTCTATCCCGAGAGCCCTTCCAATGGCGTGTATGTGCTGGGAAGCCCTTTGTTCGACAAGGTCTCCATCAGCTTGCCCACGGGAAAGCAATTCACCATAGAGACAGTGGACAACAGCGACAAGAATATCTATATTCAGCGTGTGGAATGGAACGGGCAGAAATATGATAAGAGCTATATCCTGCACAAGGATATTATGGGAGGCGGTCATATGAAAATATTCATGGGCAGCACGCCGGCCACCGGGTTCGGGCAGGCTCCGGCAGACAGGCCCCGGTCCATTTTGGATTAATTATCTTTATCTGACAACTCCTTTCGACCATGAACCCATTTCCCCGCCGGCTAGCTTCTGTAGATGCATTCAGGGCCATTACCATGTTCCTGATGATCTTTGTGAATGATCTCTGGTCCCTGAAGAACATCCCTTCATGGCTGGAGCACGCGACGAGGACGGAGGATAAGCTGGGCCTTGCGGATACGGTCTTCCCCGCTTTTTTGTTCATCGTCGGGCTGTCAATCCCTTTTGCCATCCGGGCGCGGCAATCCAAAGGGGCTTCGCGCAACAGCACCCTCCTGCACATCCTTACCCGCTCTTTTGCGCTGCTGGTCATAGGGATCTTTCATGTCAATCTCGAAGATTACAATAAGGTGGAGGCGATCCTGCCGAAGCCTGTCTGGCAGATAGCCATCACCATCGGTTTTTTCCTCGTATGGCTGGATTATTCCCCGAAAATGACGGAAAAAAAGAAATGGTTCCTGCGTGGCAGCGGTATACTGCTGCTGGCGGTAATGGCCGCTCTGTATAAAGGTGGTAAGCCAGGTGATTCCTCCTGGATGGAGCCACGCTGGTACGGCATCCTCGGGCTCATCGGCTGGTCTTACCTGTTATGCGCCTGTATCAGCTTGTTGGCAAAGGACAAGCTGGCTGTTCTGACAAGCGTCCTGATCTTCTTTATTGGCTTCAATATTGCCGATGAGGCTGGCTGGCTGGAATTCCTCGATCCTGTCAGGAAATATATCTGGATCGTGGGCAGCGGCAGTCTCCCTGCCCTGGTGATGGCCGGCGTAGTGACATCGGTCCTGTACAGACAACTGACGGAAAAAGGTAAAGGGATGCAGAGCCTGCTGATCCTGGGCATTTTTGCGGTGGCCGCGCTGGTTGCGGGTTTTGCCCTGCGGCCCTATGGGGGTATTTCCAAGATCAACGCTACTCCTTCCTGGGTGCTCATCTGCATGGCCATCAGTCTGGCCTGTTTTCTGATCCTGATCTTTGTGATGGATATAAAAGGCAAGCAGAATTGGGTGAGCTGGCTCAGGCCGGCCGGCACCAGCACGCTGACCTGCTACCTCCTGCCTTATATCCATTATGCCTTTATCAATGCGGCCAGCTCGGCCAACAGGCTGCCGCTGGCTTTACGCAGCGGGGGCGTCGGCATCCTCAAATCTCTTCTTTATGCCTTGCTGATCGTTCTGATCACCGGAGTGCTGGAAAAAAGAAGGTTAAGGCTGTCTATCTGAGAGCGCCGGATGGCGGGCCTGCAATACCGCACCCTCACCGCACAGTAAACGCCGCGCTCAGCTTCTCATCGCGGGAATCGCTGCCCAGGACAATTTTGTAAACCCCCGCATAGAGGTTCCACCGGTTCTTCGACAGATCCCATTTCTGCAATTCGTTCAGGGGAATGGAAAAACCGATCTCTTTCGTGCCGTTGTGGCTTAGATTGACCCGCCGGAATGCTTTCAGCTCTTCCACGGGCATTCTTTCCAGTGAAGGATACTGGATATAAGCCTGCACCACGTCATCCCCATCCATGGCCCCGCTGTTATGAACGACAATGGAAAAAGACAGGGTATCCTTTGCCGCATAGGCCGTTTTTTTTAAGGGCTTCTCCCACGTATATCCGAAAGTCGTATAGCTGAGCCCATATCCGAATGGATATTGAACAGGCCCTGTGTAATACCGGTAGGTCCTGCCCTTCATGCCATAATCCCGGTAGGAGGGAAGATCGCCCAATGACCGGTAGAACGTAACTGGCAGATGCCCTGAGGGAGATACTTTGCCGAACAGGATATCCGCAAGGGCGTTGCCGCCCTGTTCGCCGGGATACCAGACAAGGATGATGGCGTCTGCATAAGGCTCGATGGCGGAGATATCCACCGCGCTGCCGGCCGTGACGACAGCAATGATGGGCTTGTGACCCACACCCTTGCGCAGGGCCTTCAGAAAGGCGATATGCGCGGCGGGCAGGCTGAGATCCACCCTGTCGCCACCATGCGGGGCGAGGAAGGCATCCCCTTCTTCTCCTTCCATTACGGGCGTCAGCCCGATGACGGCAATGGTCACATCGCTGTTGGAGGCGGCCCAGATCCCGCCGAAATGGACGGAATCTTTATAGTCGCAGCCCTGGTCATATTCTATCCGGGTTCCCGGACCGACTGCTGCCGTGATGCCTTCCAGAAAGGTTACCATTTCCGGCGATACGCCGTGATAATTGCCGGACAAGGCATCGATGGAAAAAGAATTGGGCCCGGTGATCATAAGCGATGGATATTTTTCTTTTTGCAAAGGCAGGATATTCTTGTCGTTCTTCAGCAGGACCATGCTTTGCTGGGCCGCCGTTCTGGCCAATGCGACATGAGCGAGGTTGTGTACGCTGTCGGCGCCATACGAACTAAAGGGCACTTTCGTCTTCTCATCGAAAAATCCCAGCTTCATCTGCGTCCTCAGCAGAGGCGCCAGCGCGGAGTCCACCTGTGCGAGGTTGATCAGGCCCTGGCCGACGGCTTTGAGCGCATCGTCCTGAAGGATGCTCGAGCAATCCATATCGACGCCTGCCTTTATCGCTGCGGCTGCTGTCTCCACGGGTCCGGCCAGTGTCTTATGTCTGGCAAAAACGTCATCCAGCGCGCCGCAGTCCGTCACGACATGCCCTTTGAATTTCCATTCGTTCCTCAGGATATGTAGCAGGAGGGTAGGACCCGTGCAACAGGGTTCGCCGTTTACGCGGTTATAGGCGCACATGACGGATTCGACGCCCGAGTCCACCAATTTCTTGAAGGCATAGAGATAGGTTTCCCGGAGATCTTTTTCATCGACCTGCACATCGAAGGTATGGCGGTCTGCCTCGGGGCCGCTGTGTACGGCAAAATGTTTTGCACAAGCCGAGGTCTTCAGATACCGGGGATCGTTACCCTGTAGCCCTTTTATAAAGGCGACGCCCATCTGCGCCGTAAGAAAGGGATCCTCTCCGTAAGTTTCCTGTCCACGTCCCCAACGGGGATCGCGGAAAATATTTATGTTGGGCGACCAGAAGGTCAGCCCCATATATTGAAGACTTTTGCCGACGCCGGCCGTCAGGTTGTATTTAGCCCTGGCTTCCGTGGAAATAATGGTCGCCTCCGCCAGCATCAGTGCATTGTTGAACGTAGCTGCCAGCCCGATAGCCTGCGGAAAAACGGTCGCTTCGCCGGCTCGGGCTACGCCATGCAGGGCTTCGTTCCACCAGTTATATGCGGGGATGGACAGCCGCTCCACCGGCTTGCTCCGGAATCCAAGCAGGGATACTTTTTCGGCAGGAGTGAGCTGAACAAGAAGGTCATGGACTCTTGCGGAAACAGGTTGTGTGGCATCCCGAAATACAGGTGGTGTTTGTGCGGAGGCCGCGATGCTGATGAGTAAACAGACCGAAGCGGCGAGGCGTAAAATGTATTTTATTTTCACATCGCCAAGGTCGCTCAAAATCGCGAAACTCCGGCGAATTCCTGACACAGAAATTATGCCTGATAAACCTTTGGGACTTCGGTCTTCCATTTCCATAAGAAGGGCATTTCGAACAGCCCAACCGCCAGCAGGGCCCCAAACACCGGGGCCGCCCAGTATATCCAGTAGCTGTTCCAGATGCCGCTGACCACGGCCGGTCCGAAGCTTCTTGCCGGATTGGTGCTCGTCCCGGAGATCGTTCCTTCCGCCCAGACCATGCTGCAATAAAGAAAGGGCATGAGATATGGTGTGAAACGTTTCAGCTTTTTATGTCCCGTGAAAAAAAAGATGCCGGCGATCAGGAGGAAGCTGGTGATGGTCTCCCCGATAAATGCCACCCCGATCCCTCCCGGTCCGGGCACGGTAGCTCCATAGCCAACGCTGCGGCCCTGGGCTCCCCACAACAGCAGCGGAAGCGCCCCGGCTACGGCCCCTGTCATCTGTGCTATGATAAAACCAAGGGTATGTTGTAAGGACAATTTCTTTTTCAGTAAAAAGGCGATGCTTACGATGGGGTTGATATGCGCTCCGCTGATCTTGCCGACCCGCGAGATCGTGATCAGACAACCCGTTGTGCCGAAAAGCCAACCGGTGACCGCCCTTCTTATTCCTTCACCGGGTATCCAGCCCTTCACCGGCGATCCATCGCCGTTGATAAGGACGACGATGGACAGTCCCAGCAGAACGAGAAAGAAGACGCCGATAAATTCCGACAGATAAATATGAAAAGTCTTTTTTTTAATAATGATCATTTTTGCTGCCGGCCTGTACGCCTATTGAGCCGTCCATTTATTATCCGACTCGTTTGCATCCATCCAGATGCCGGTCCTCAGCTCAACCGACTGGATCTTTTTCCCTCCTGCGGCATTCAGCGTTACCCGGGCGCTTCCCAGATCCGCCTTCCATACCGCAGGGGTCTGGTGTACAGTCGAACTGCTGCCATCCGTATAGCTGATGTAGATGTCAAAAGGAACGGGCGCCCCACCTTTGTTCCGGACGAGCGCTGAATTTCCCTCCACTTTTTCAAGGGTCAGGTCGATATAGTTATTGGTGAAGAACCAGCTGGACCAGAACCAGTTCAGGTTCTGACCCGATGCATCGCTGATCGTATTGAAGAAATCCCAGGGGATAGGATGTTTGCCATGCCAGCGGCCCATGTATTCGTGTAAACACTTTTTAAAGAGCACATCGCCCAGCAGGTCTTTCACGGCCAGGTATCCAAGGGAAGGTCTGCCATATTCCATATCTCCCAGACCGGAGCCTGTCAGTCCATCGCCTGGGGTGATGATCGGGAGGTCTTCCCCGGGAGATCCATCTTCGGCCCAGTTGGTCACCCGGAACTGCTTGTACAGCGTTTCAGCTTTTTCCTTGCCGATGTCTTCACGGCCGATCAGCAGTTCGAAGGTGGTCGCCCAGCCTTCATCCATAAATCCGTAACGGGTCTCGTTGATGCCCATATAGAAAGGCATGTAGGTATGCGCGATCTCATGCTCGGCCACAAACCGGGAGAACAGGGTATCGGCATAGGTCTCATCATTGGCCATCATGGGATATTCCATTCCGGCATAGCCCTGGAAGATGGTCGTTTTCTCATAAGGATAAGGGATGCCAGGCCAGTTATGGGACAGCCAGTCCAGCGCATGACGGCCGTACTGCACCATCGAATGATAATCCGCTGCCGTATCGTTATACGCTGCCTGTACGCTTGCCCTGCGGTGCGCGGCATCGTCGACGAGTACGCTCGCAGCATCCCAGGCGAAATGATCGCTGAGACCGAAGGCCATATCCGGGATATCCGTGGCCTTGAACTGCCAGGTGTTGACGGCGTTCTGCGTCGTAACTTTTTTGGCGGCCAGTTCCTGGCTTGTCGCCACGCGGATCGTCTGGTCGGAACGGAACGACTCTGCGAATCGTTTGGCAAACTCCGGTTGCAGCAGGGTTTCCGGATGCTGCAGCGTGCCCGTGCCCCAGACGATATAATTCTTCGGGACATTTATGCTGACGGTATAGTCGTTGAAGTCACTGTAAAATTCCTGGATATCTATAAACGGCATGCGGTCCCAGCCATTGTAATCATCGAATACGGCTACGCGTGGATAGAAATAGGCAAGGAACCAGCTCGTGCTGTCGATCATTCCCTCCCGGTTGCTCTCGAGCGAGATCTGATAATCCCAGTCGAAGGACAACTTTACGGAATCGTGTGGCGGCAGCGGGACCGGCAGCCTGAAAGGTTGATTGGTGACATAGCGAGGGTTATTCTGCCATTGCTGCGACTGTCCGTTCACGGCAAAGGCGGAGATATGGACACCCGGAGTGAGATAATCGGGGCTGGCCGGTATTACGCGCGGAGCACCGGGTTTGTGGATATTTAAAAACAGCTTGATGACGGGATTTCTCAGCGTATCGGGACTGTTGTTGATATAGGTGATCTGTTCCTTTCCTCTGACCGTGCGGTCAGGAGGAGCTGCATTGATCGTGATCGAATACCGTGCGGAATTCTGCCAGTAATTCTTTCCGGGCCTGCCATCCATGGACCGGGTGCCTTTATCATAGGCCCGCTTTATATCGCGGGGCATGTACAAGGATTGGGCTGTAGAGGACAGAGCGCAGGCTGTGAGCAGAACACAGCAGAGGAGGAGACGATGCCTGAAACGAAGGATGCAATGCATAGCTGGTTTGGTTTGTGAGCCGGAAAGATAAGCGATCGCCGCCATCCTCCCAAGCCGCCAATACCATTCTTAGTGCGCATCTCCGGTTCATTGACCGCTGGTCACTTCATACCAGGCCTGTTGACTTTCGGGCGGTCCCAGATAGGACGGCTTTACTCCGCCCGCATCCACGATTATCCGCTGTAATACCGGACCGGGATCCACCTGCCAGAATTTCAGCACATGTACACCTGGACGCATGATCCGGTGCGGAGTTGCCGAGATCTTTATATTATCGGCAACCATTTTATCCCAGACGCCACGTTCTTCATTCCCTTCGGTCAGCCCGACGATCTGTGGCTTGTCATCGTCGAAGGAGATTCCATAATGCAGGCCTTTGCCGCTGAAGTCGAGCGCGGGCGAGAACCAGGCCTGTACGTTCACGGCGCCGGTGTCGGTGAACAACATCCGATATTCAAGGCGGGGGCTCATGCCTCCGGGCGTAGCAACGGGTGCGGTCACCGGAGAAATTTCCATCCCCGACAGCGTGCGGCCCAGCCCGGGTATGAGCAGCCACTTTCCCAGGGCGCTGGTATAATGTTCGGCCTCAACGGCAATGTAGCCATTTGCTTCTGCGAAGGCTTTATCAGGCCCTTTCCCGCCCGCAGCTGCAATTTTCCTTCGCGCAGACAGGCCTTTCCCGGGGACGCCTGTATTGCAGATGATCGCGTCCACGACAACGCTGCTGCCCGCACCGGTGATGGTGACCGGGACATGATGCGTGCCTGTGGGGACTTTCGGCCAGTCAACGCCGATCCATATTCGCATTTGTTTGTCCACCGATCCTTTTTGCGGACTTACGGTCAGCCAGGGAATGCCTGTTCCGACGGCATAGTCGAAGGGCGCCTGCCCCCTGTTGAAT
>DATHHO010000194.1:0-86500 GCA_035317125.1 Puia sp. | reverse complement strand
CCCGTGCCGCCCCCGCCGCCCATACCCGTGCCGCCAGCGCCGCCTTCTGCCCCCGCGTCCTTCCGGCTCTGCATGATCGCCTCCGCCGTCTTCCGGCGGTCCTTCTCCGCGACCAGCTCCATAAATGCCTTCCCGGACAGCTCGTCCGGGGAAAATTGCAGAATACGGGAACAGGCCGCGTTCACATGAACAAGGAATCCGCCCTGGTCGACGACTAAAATGAGGATGGGAACGAGGTCGGTGAGTTTATTGCCCGGAGAGAAAGCCGGCTGTTTCTTGTGGTCTTTGCCGGACGGGGCACTGGTCAATGGTAATGCAAAAGGAAAATCCTCCTTGCTTTTACGGTTGGTTCGGATGGGCATGTTCGGTTTTTCAGCTACTAATAGGAAATATTATCAGATCAACGAATCAGAGCAACACTTTATTTAAAAAAAGCAGATAAGGGTTAAAAATTATTTAAGCAAAGTATAAAATATTGATACAGCTCAACGATTTTTAGCCGTGCGATAAGCATTTACACTTAGTAATTGTCATGGGGGTTAGTAATTGTCATGGGGGTGGGACCGGACCGCAAGGGCAGGTGACTGGGTTGTTCAATGCGGCATCGGACATCAGGACCGTACGGGCACCGAATGCACGGCTGAGGCCATCTCCATGATCAGGGAAGGGTCTTTTTCGATGGCGTTCCCCACCACGATGAGATCGGCGCCGGCCTTGCAGTTGAGATAGGCTTTTTCGGGATCCCGGATCCCACCGCCGATCACCAGCGGCACTTCTATGGACGCGGCAACCATGCCGATCATTTCTTCCCGGATCGGGTGCCTGGCCCCGCTGCCGGCATCCATATAGATCAGCTTCATGCCCAGCATCTCTCCGGCCATGGCGGTACAGAGCGCGATCTCGTTCTTGTCGGCGGGGATGGGGCTGGCATTGCTGATATAGCTCACGGTGGTCGGCGCGCCCCCATCGATGACCATATAGCCGGTGGAAATGATCTCCAGCCCGCTCTGCCGGACGGCGGGGGCCGAAATGACATGTTGCCCGATCAGCAGCTCGGGATTCCTTCCCGAAATAAGGGACAGGTATAACAACCCATCAGCATAGCGCGACACCTGCGAAGGGGTGCCGGGAAAAAGAATTATGGGAATGGGGCAATTGCGGCGGATATGTTGTACGACCTCGTCCAGATGATTGGAGATGACCAGGCTGCCGCCCACCAGCAGATAATCAACCTCGGCGCTGACGACCAGCGCGCTAAGCTCATCTATCTTTCCGGAGTTCACATTGTCCGGATCGATCAGAACGGCGAAGGATTTCTGACCTTTTTTTTTCTTAGCCAATAAGGACTCATAAATGCGTTGCTTCATTAGCTTATTGCCGTTGGTACTGATACAAAAATGCGAAAACTTTTCCGCTTTGACGATCTTAATTCGATGAAATCCCGAATTTCCGGTCCTCCGACAAGTTTGTTATAAAATTAATGACAAAGAAGCCTGCCGTTAGATTTTTATTAATCTTTTGTTATTGGCAGGCCAATACTTTCACGTTGCCATTTTACAAACCAAACCAAAAATTAACTTTTATGCGATTGATCTTGCCATTGCTAATCCTGCTATTGACAGCTTCTGCGGCAAACGCTCAAAAAACGGCCGTCAGAGGATCGGTGACAGACGAAAATGCCAAACCCATGGCTGGGGTCACGGTTGCCGTCAAAGGCGCCTCGGCTTCCGCGCTGACCAGAGACGACGGCAGCTTCACCCTGAATATCAGTGATCTCTCTCATGCTATCCTCCAGTTCAGCCATATCGGGTATACTACAAAGGACGTCCCGCTGAATGGTCTCACGGAAATAAAGATCTCCCTCACCCAGGCCGCCGACAAACTGAACGATGTGGTCGTAGTCTCTGCTCTGGGGCTGACCCGCAAGTCGAAATCCATCGGCTATTCGTCGCAGTCCGTAGATGTCGACCGGCTTACCGAAGCCCGCGATGTCAACATCACCAACGGCCTGGCGGGAAAAGTGGCCGGCCTCCAGGTGACGACCACCGGTCAGCCGGGATCCTCCAGCCGGGTGGTCATCCGCGGGGAGAATTCCATGACGGGTAACAATCAACCCCTCTGGGTAGTCGACGGGATGCCCATCAACAACGATCCGGGTGACGCACCGGGCAGCTATGCCGCATCGGGCAATCTCGATTATGGCAATGCCGCTACAGACCTCAACCCCGACGATATCGAGTCCATCGTGGTCCTGAAGGGGCCCAATGCCGCCGCGCTGTATGGTTCGAAGGCCGCCAACGGAGCCATCCTCATCACCACCAAGAAAGGCAAGATCGGGGACAAGAACCTCGGCATTTCCCTTAACCAGAATACGCTGTTCAACACCATCACCGAATTCCCCGCCTACCAGAACGAGTACGGGGAAGGCGGCAACGGCGCCATGGCCAGCAACACCGCCCTTATCGTGCCCGGCACCGGCGCCGTCAACATGGGCAACAACGGCACCTCCTGGGGCATGCCGATGCTGGGCCAGCCTTTTAACGACTTCAGCGGCAAACCCATTCCCGGCGGCTATCTACCCCAGCCCAATAATGTGCGGCAACTCTACAAGACCAGTGTTACCAACACCTCCAATATCTCCATCAGCAAGGGGGACGCGCTTGGCGCCTTCCGGCTCTCCTATACCAACACGTACAGCAATGACGTGATGCAGAAGCAGAACCTCATCCGCAAGCACAACCTGAGCCTGAGCGGTACGCGCAAATTCGGGAGCATCACCATGGAGACCTGGGTGCTCTATACGAACCAGGACACCCGTAACCGGACGGTCCGCAATCTCGATGCCGCCAGCCCGATGGCCGCCTATGTGTACCTGCCCCGCAGCACCAATGTCGGCTACCTCGTCCCCTGGGCCAATTCCGCAGGCAATTCGGTGTCGTACGGCTCGATCAACAGTACGGAAAACCCCAACTGGTCGATCAATGAGAACAGCAATCAGGATGTGCACAACCGCCTGATCGGGGGCATCCGCGCCATGGTACAGGTCAGCAACCCGCTCAGCTTCCGGCTGCAGGCTTCCGGCGACCTCGACTTTGTCACGGCCTATCAGTACAAGGAGCTTGGCGGTTTGAAAAACCCCAACGGCTCCTATTCCAACTCCATGCAGAATAATCTTAACTGGGATTACCAGGCCATTGCCAGCTATAACAGACATATAGGCAGTAATTTCACCCTTACCGCGAATGTGGGAGCCGAACTGGCCAATGGCGGCATCCTCAGCCGCGGCGCCAGCGTCAACGCCCTGCTGGTGCATAGCATGCCCAGCATCTCCAACAGCAACGCCGTGCCTTCGGTCACGGAGACGAGAGCGACGACACAGACCCAGTCCGTCTTTGGCAATGCCACACTGGGGTATAAGGACTTCCTGTTCCTCGATATAACGGGACGCAATGACTGGTCCTCGACCCTGCCGATCCAGAACTGCTCGTTCTTCTATCCTTCGGTGACAGGCAGCTTCATCTTCAGCAATTTTATCAGTAATAAAAGCCTGATCAGCTATGGCAAGCTCCGCGGATCGGTGGCACAGGTGGGTAACTCCGCCCCGTTTGGTTCGCTGATCAACACCTATGGCTATAACGGCCTCTTTCTCGGCAACCCCTACCTCACCTATACCAGCCGTCTCAACAACCCGATCCTGAAGCCCGAACAGACGGTCTCTACGGAGGCAGGCATCGACCTGACCTTTCTGAAGGACCGGATCACGTTCAGCGGTACGGTGTACAGCAGCGTAGCTACCAATCAGATCATCACCGCCCAGGCCGCACCCGAGACCGGCTTCACCTCCCGGTTCCTCAACGCGGGCAAGATGACCAACAAGGGTATCGAGCTTTCCATGACGGCAAAGGTGCTGACCACGAGGAAATTCAGCTGGAACCTGCTGGCCAACTGGTCGATGAACCGCAACAAGGTGGTATCCCTGGCCCCGGGCGTCAATTCGCTGAGCCTCGGCACCAACCTCGGCGTCACCATCAATGCCAAGACCGGCTATCAGTATGGCACGATGACGGGCAGCGGTCCTTATATGATTGGCGATACCACCCTGGTGAACCCTTCCAACGGCCGCACCATCGTCGCCTCCAACCTGATCGTGGGAAATTTCCACCCGGACTGGATCGGATCGATCGGCAGTTCCTTCCACTATGGCGGCTTCGACTTCTCCATTCTGTTCACCGCCAAATGGGGCGGGAATATCTATTCCGCATCCTATGGCCGCGCCAACTTTACCGGCGTAACGGTCAACAGTCTGTATGGCAGGGACGCGTGGCTGTTCAGCAACACGATCCTCGGCGAGAACGGCACCGAGCAGCAGGGCATCGGACAGACAGTAGGCAGCACCGTTACACCCTACTCGGACGCGGGCCGTCCCAAAGGCGCCAGTTATCCCAATGCCTATTTCCCCAAGCTGAACCCCGACGGAACGAATGCGCTGGACAAGAACGGCCGGTATATCCCCGGAGCGAAGAGCAATATCTGGATGAACCCGACGACCTACGAATCGGATATGACGCTGAACAATGTCCCGGCCCTCACCTTCGACGCCACCAGTATAAAGGTCAGCGAACTGATCTTCGGATATACCTTTTCCCCGCAACTGTTCGCGAGGATGCCGGTACGCGGCCTCCGTGTGGCCTTTGTCGGCAGGAACCTCTGGACGCTCCTGAAACATACCCCGCAGGGCATCGATCCGGAGTCGGCCAACAACTCCGGCAATGCACAGGGCATCGAGGCCGGCGGCTCCTTCCCCTACGCTACTTATGGATTCGATCTGAAAGTAACTTTTTAAACATCCCAACATGACACGAAAAGCTTGTATACTCATTATATCGCTGGCAGGAACGATCTTCTCCTGCACGAAAGATTTCACGAAGAAGAATACGGACCCCACCCAGTTCAAGATCGTCACACCCGAGGCCACCATCGAGTCGGCGGTCAGGAGCATCAACAACCAACTGGAAAACTACAATGCGACTAAGTACTGGGACATCGGCAACCAGATCACCATCAACTCACGGTATGATGTGACCGATGCAGGGCTCTGGCAGACTATGTATGTCAACGTGCTGGAAAACCTGAAGCAGATCGAAGTGAACTACGGCAGCGACACCACGTTCAACAATCGCGTGCAGATCGCCCGGATCCTGAAATGCTACGCCTATTCGATCCTGACGGGCAATTACGGCCCGATGCCTATTTCGCAGGCCAACAATCCGAACAGCTTGTCCACCATCCTTTTCGACAGCGAAGATTCCGCGTATCTATATATCCTGACCAACCTGAAGGATGCCGTCTCTAAAATAAAGCCCAGCGGGGACAAACTGAGCTATGACGTGGTCTATCCCGGCGGCACCCTCACGAACTGGATCAAGTTCGCCAATACGCTGCGGCTGAAGATCGCGCTGCGCTGTATGCGCAATATGAGCGCCGTCGCGGTAAGCCATATCCAGGACGTCATGTCCAACGAAGCTAACCTCATCAGCAACGAGGCCGAGTCGGCGAAGATGGCCTATGAGAATGTCACCAACAACCAGAGCCAATATTGGATCAAGTATATCTTCCCCAATAATGTCTGGCCGTATAACGCGACGGCGACGGGCCAGCCCCCAAAAATGAGCGATAACATCGAGGCCTTCCTGCGGTCCTATAAAGACCCGAGGATGACCGTCTACTTCGACTCCGTCCCGCTGGTCAACCGGTATATCATTACCGATACGCTTACCAGCACCCTCGACGATTCCCTCCGGGTAGTCAGCTATCCGATCCCTTATCTGGGCATGCCGCTGGCGCCGACCAACCTGCCCGGCTGGATCAGTCTCCAGGGCATCGCCAATCCGGTTGGTTCGCTGAATATGAAATCCTATTCCAACATCACCCCATCCGTCGTGACGAACCCCAGCCGGCCCATTATGATGCTGGGCTATGCAGAGACCCTTTTCCTGAAGGCGGAGGCCGCGATCCTCGGCTATGGAGGCGCCTCATCGGCGGAACAATATTATAATGCGGGCATCGCCGCCAACTTTGCCTACTGGGGCATCTCTTCCGCCGCACTGACCACCTATCAGAATACGGATGGCGTCAAGTTCGGCACCTCGGGCACCGGGTTTAATAATTTTCTCGGGATCGTCAATTTCAGCATACCGGCCGCGGATATCAACAAGATCTGGATCCAGGAATGGATGAGCCTTTTCCCCGATGGAGGGTTCGACGTGTGGTGCCTGGAGCGCAGGACGCGCTTCTTCGTTTTCTCTCCCGAGACCAATCCGGGCGGTAACAGCAGCTATACGGCGCATCCGCAGTATATGGATATACCCGGCCGCAGCTCTTATCCGAATACGAGCAGCCAGTCGATCCAGACCCTCAATCCCAATGGTTACAACAGCGCGGTGAAACTGCTGGGGACGAACCGGGCCGACGATCTGGACCCCGATCAGCAGCTGCATTTTGCCCTGCCGTTCTCCGTGCCCAACTGGAATGCCGCCAATCCAACGTATGATCTTAGCTACCTGCTGAAATGGTACGGGACGACCGTCCAGGCCCTGCAGACCGCTGCGGCCACCGGCGGCTTTACGTATGCGGTCACCTTAACGTATCATCCATAAGAGTTACCTAAAACAAATTACATGAACCCGATCAGTCATACTCTGAAAATAGCCTTCTTCCCCATACTGGCCCTCCTCGTCTTCTACTCCTGTAAGAAGAACAATACGGGCCCATCCGCCAGTGATAATATCCTTGCTTATGACATCAAGGAGATCCCGGTCACCCAGGACTATACCGTGGGGGCCTTCTATTACAATTTCGGCACCTTCAATGTCAATATCAAAGAAGTGCCGACCGTGGGCAAATACGCGATGCCTAACGGGGTAGTGCCCCCGACGGTCATGACCCAGCATATCGCCCAGGCGGCGACGGCGGGCGTCGATTACTTTGTCTTCTCCTTCCGGTCGGCCAATAAGGACGTCAACAACTGGAAGTCCGACTCCACCGTCGTGCAGTCCTTTGTCAATGCCAACACGACGGGTATGAAGTTCGCCCTTCAGTACAACTGGTCTACCGGTTCCTATGCCGCGTCCAATACGGCGCCGCTGGAAAACAATGCGACCAACCTGAACCTGTTCTTCAACGATTTCCAGCGTGCGGCCACCAACTGGATGAGCAACCCCAATTACCTGAAGGTCAATGGTAAGACGCTGCTGTATATCCAGAATGCGCAGGTGCTGTATTCCAACAACAATCAAAAGATCTATGACACGCTGAGGAGCCGCCTTTCCGCGATGGGCTTCACGATGTATATCGTCGGCATGCAGGACCGCTGGACCCCTCCGGCCCGCTATCCCTTCCGGTATATAAAATGCGTGGATGCCATCTATCACCAGTCCTTCAGCACCCAGCTCTCGCAGTACGACCGCTGGTATGTGCTGCCGCAGGCCATGGACCAGAACTGGGAGTATTCCCGGAAGTATTTTACCGACAGCATGGGCAGTATTTCCTATGTGCCGAATATCAGCCCGGCCTATAACTGGCTGATCACGACGCCAGCGACGCTGAACCCGAACTATCCGAGGACGGACAGCGGGGCCATGTACCAGAAGCTGTGCAATGTGGCCAAGATGAATGCCGACAATGCGACGCGGCTGATCATGATCGATTCGTGGAACAGCTGGCAGGACGATTCGCAGCTGGAGTCGGCCGTCAGTTACGGGGACCGGTATCTGAACATCACCCGTCAGGAATTCAAGGTTAAAAAATAATGTTTTCGCCGGGACACCCCCGGTGTCCCGGCTTATCAATGGTAACTATGAAAAGATTAATTTTTTGCAGCGCGATCCTGATCCTCGCCACGGGCGGCGTTCACGCGCACCCCCGCGTCCACGCGCGCCCGCACCTCGGCGCCAACATGCCCGCACCCCCCACGCGCCCGCATCCCCGTAGCGTCGCACCCGCATCCGACACCCTGCTGATCGAGCTGAACCGGCGGCAGTTCGCACATGGGGACACGGTGAGCTTTGCCTGTCATGTTCCGGGCTTTCTCCGGGACAGCATCGTGGGCACCCTCCATGTCATCATCGAAGATCTCCGGAAGAACAGGAGATGGAAATACCGCTATCCCATCATCAAAGGAGAGGCAGCCGGCGACCTTGTCATAAAAGGGGCGATCCCGGACGGGGAGTATGCGGTAAATTTTGTCGTACAGAAGAGCTTCTTCCATCTGGATGGGAAAATAAAGGATTACAAGCCGAAGCTGAACCCCTTGTCCTACCTGGTCATGGCCAAAGACAAGGAGGGCTACATGGACAAGGCGGAGCCGGGGCCGGATGGCAGCTTCCGGCTGAAAAGCATGTATTTCGATGATACGGCCTATATCGTGTTTTCACCGGCGAAGAAATACCAGGCGGAGTATCTGTGGATCGATGTCCGGACGCCGCTGGATTCGGCCTTTACGGCCTATGCTGCGGGTACAAGATTTATACGGGTCGGGGCGCCGGGCGCGGATGCAGGGGGCATAGCCGCCGATCCAGGGTCGGACGATCTTGCGAAGCGCTATCATTTCAATGCCAACCGGTCCGCCTCCGGTCCGGGCGTCCTGCCGGACGTCGTCGTCAAAGGCAGACAGAAAAAGCTGGTCGATAAATTCAACGAGGAATATTCCTGCGGTCTGTTCAAAAGCAGGGAATTCATGCTCTTCGACGGACTGGAAAGCGACCTTATCGCACACAGTCTGAACGTCTATGAATTTCTGAAATGGCAGGTGCCTGGCTTTACGGCCAAGCCCAACAACAACGGCGGGTACAACCTGCGCTGGCGCAATGCCGGCGTGACGATCTTCCTCGATGAATTTCCACTTACCCACCCCGAAGATATCTATATCAATACGGCCGATATCGCGATGATAAAAGTGTATGCGCCGCCCTCTTTTATCAGCGGCAAAAATGGGGTCATCGCCATTTATACAAAGCGGGGCGCCTATGATCTCAACCCGCACCAGAAGAACAGGTTCAAGGTGGCCGGGTACACGAACGCCGAGGCCAGCTGGGAATAGAGGGGATCCCCGCATGCACCCCCGGCCAGAATGTGCATAAAAAAATAATTCGCGTCTGTTTAAAATTGACCAAACCGCGGCCCATCTGGGCTGCGGAAAACTGGCCTGGTTTTTTCCACAGTATGTGCAAAAGATGGGAGAGGAAATATCAAAATCAAAAAATACTTTCGTTATCCCCCGCAACCGATGAGAAAAAACTCTTAACAATTTTAAATTGGAACGCACCTATGCCAAATAAAAAGCAATTGCTGAAAGGCTTGCCCTTCACCCGCCGCTTCACCAAGGCCGACACCAGCGTATTCGATCAGTTCGAGTACGATTTCCGCACTTCCGTGATCCGCAATCCGAGCGGGGAAGTGGTGTTCGAAATGAACAATGTGGAAGTGCCCAGACAGTGGAGTCAGATTGCTACGGATATCCTGGCCCAGAAATATTTTCGCAAGGCCGGCGTTCCACAGCCGGATGGTTCCACGGGGAGAGAAAGCTCCGTCAGACAGGTGGCCCACCGCATGGCCAACTGCTGGAGAGTATGGGGAGAGCGCTATGGTTATTTTGCTTCGGCGGATGACGCCCAGGTGTTCTATGAGGAGCTGGTATACAGCATCCTCGATCAGGCCTGCGTACCCAATTCCCCGCAATGGTTCAATACCGGTCTGCACGAGAGCTATGGCATCACGGGCAAGCCTCAGGGGCATTATTTCGTCGACCCGGTGGATGGAGAGCTCAAACGGTCCACGTCCGCATACGAACGTCCCCAGCCCCATGCCTGTTTTATCCTCAGTGTCGAAGACGACCTGGTAAACGATGGCGGTATCATGGACCTCTGGGTCCGCGAAGCGCGGATCTTCAAATATGGCTCGGGGGTGGGAACGAATTTCTCCCATATCCGCGGGGAAGGCGAGAAGCTCAGCGGCGGCGGCACCTCCTCCGGCCTCATGAGCTTCCTCAAGATCGGCGACCGCGCAGCGGGCGCCATAAAATCCGGCGGCACGACACGCCGCGCCGCCAAAATGGTGTGTCTCGATCTCGACCATCCGGAGATCATGGATTTCATCAACTGGAAGATGGAAGAAGAAAAGAAAGTTGGCGCCCTCATCGCCGCCGGCTATCCCAGCGATTACGAAGGAGAAGCCTACAAGACCGTGTCCGGACAGAATTCGAATAATTCCATCCGGATACCCAACGATTTTTTTGAAAAACTGGAAAATAATGAGGACTGGGAACTGAAAGCCCGCAGTGACGGACGTATCATGAAGCGTCTGCCCGCGCGGGAAGTCTGGAACCAGATTGCTTATGCAGCATGGCGTTGTGCTGACCCGGGTACCCAATACGACACCACCATCAATGAATGGCATACTTGCCCGAATGGTGGCCGAATCCGGGCTTCCAACCCCTGCTCCGAGTATATGTTCCTCGACAACACGGCATGTAACCTCGCATCCGTGAACCTGCGCCGTTTCTACGATGAGAACACCAACAGCTTCGACGTGGAAGGCTTCGCGTATTCGTCACGTCTATGGACCACTGTGCTGGAAATATCCGTCCTCATGGCCCAGTTTCCCTCCAAAGAGGTTGCCCAGTTGTCCTACGACTACCGTACCCTTGGCCTCGGCTATGCCAACCTCGGGTCCATGCTCATGATCATGGGCATCCCCTATGACAGTGAAGAGGCCCGCGGCATTGCGGGCGCCCTCACGGCGATCATGACCGGCACAGCCTACAAGACTTCGGCAGAAATGGCCGGCATACTGGGGGCGTTCCCCAGGTATGAAGAAAACAAAGAGGAGATGCTGCGTGTCATGCGCAACCATCGCCTGGCCGCCTATGACGCCGACGAATATGAAGGGCTGCAGATCAGGCCCCAGGGCATCAGGGCGAAGTATTGCCCCGATTATTTACTGACCGCGGCCACGAAGGCCTGGGACGAGGCCGTGCAACTGGGAGAAAAATATGGCTACCGCAACGCACAGGCCACCGTGATCGCCCCCACCGGCACGATCGGGCTGGTTATGGATTGCGATACCACGGGTGTAGAGCCCGATTTTGCGCTGGTCAAATTCAAGAAATTATCCGGCGGCGGCTATTTCAAGATCATCAACCAGTCCGTGCCCACCGCACTGAAGAACCTGAACTATACGGACAAACAGATCGACACCATCATCAAATACGCCGTCGGCTCCGGCACCTTTGCAGGGGCGCCGGCCATCAACCACCAGAGCCTCAGCGAAAAAGGGTTTATCGCCGAAGAGATCAAAAAGCTCGATGCCGCCGTCGGCTCCGCCTTCGAGATCGGGTTCGTTTTCAACGTGTACGCACTCGGGGAAGAATGCCTGCAACGGCTCGGATTCTCACCCGCACAATACTATAACCTCGAATGGAACCTGCTGGAAGCGCTGGGCTTTTCGGACGATGAGATCGAGGCCGCCAATAACTATGTCTGCGGCACCATGACCGTGGAAGGAGCGCCATTCCTGAAAGACGAGCATCTGCCCGTCTTCGACTGCGCTAACAAATGCGGCAAGGTGGGACAGCGGTTTATCCACGCACACGGACATATCCGGATGATGGGCGCCACGCAACCTTTTATCAGCGGCGCCATTTCCAAAACGATCAACCTGCCCAACGAGGCGCTGGTCGAAGAGATCGCGGACTCCTATATGCTGAGCTGGCAGCTGGGTCTGAAGGCCTGTGCGCTGTACCGCGACGGATCCAAATTATCACAACCCCTCAGTAACAAATCCGATAAGAAGAAGAAGGACACCGGACAGGAGAAAGAAACCCCCGTCCCCACAGCCGCCGAGACCGCCGCCGCTGCAGCCCTTGCCGCCGAGGCAAAGATCGCCTCCAACATCGTCGATCTCGGCAAGCTCACCGTGCAGGAATTGCTGGAAGAAGTACAGAAAAGGGTCCAGGCATCCCCCGATACCAAACTCAAAAGGGCGCTGGCCACCATCGTGGAGCGCAGGACCCTGCCGGCCAAACGCCGCGGCTTCACCCAGAAGGCCAAGATCAACGGACAGGCCATCTTCCTGCGCACCGGCGAATACGCCGATGGTACGGTTGGCGAAATATTCATAGACATGGCCAAAGAAGGAGCGACCATGCGCAGTATGTCGAACTGCTTCGCCATAGCGATTTCCATCGGTCTGCAGTACGGCGTGCCGCTCGAAGAGTTCGTGGAGAAATTCGTCTTCACCCGGTTCGAACCCTCCGGCATGGTCGACCATCCGAATATCAAGAGCACCACATCGATCGTGGATTTCATCTTCCGCGCCCTCGCATACGAATACCTCGGCAGGACCGATCTCGTCCACGTGCTGGACCGCCCCGAAGTGTTAAATACGGGTACGGACCCCTGGGATGAGATCCCCACCTCCCTCGAATACGATAAGAAGCCCGAACTGAGCGATGTGCGGATCGTGGCTAACCCGACCCCCCAGCCTCAGCCCTCCAGGGCAGTGAAAATGCCTTCGGCGGCTGCCGGGACCTTCAAAATGGAAAGCGGCCTCGACGCCATGAATGCGGCGTCCAGGAGCATGCAGAGCGACGCACCGGCCTGTAATACCTGCGGCCATATCACGATCCGCAGCGGGACCTGTTATAAATGCCTCAATTGCGGCAACAGCATGGGATGCAGCTAGGCCGGCCCGCCGCGGTCCAGGCGCTCGGGGCGCATTCCTGCTAACAACCTCGTTTACAGTACTTAATCATAAACATTCCCCCCATGTCCATGGGGGGATTTTTTGTCTCCGTATAAGGGTTCCCCCCCGGTTTTAGTTATGAATAAAACAGATAAATACGTAATATTACAGGCATATAAACGTTCTATATAATCCGAAATAACCTAAAATGAAAAGCATGAAAAAAATCCAGGCCCTCTTGATCGTAGCTTCCCTTTTATTTTTATTTTCCTGTGCCCGTAGCGTGACCCCTGGTGAAGCGGCCAGCCATCACTACAGCCGTTGCAGGGATATGAGATAGAACTCACCCCCGAAAGAATGAATGAATGAATGAATTTGCCGCCGTCCCGCTTGCCCGGGACGGTTTTTTTGTGCGCTTGCCCGGAGAAGGCGCCCGGAGAACCCGCCCGATTCCTTATTTTTACTCCCAAGTAAAGCATGTAAATGACTGTTTCATTCGGATATAATAAAAAGCAGGTGCTCGACGGGCTCCGCGGGCATTTTTTTGGGAGGCTCGAAATAAGGATACTCAGCATTGTGATCAATGTTTTTGCCATTTTGTCAGCCATCCTGTTTTATTTTAAAGAGATCCAGCCTATCTCGTTCCTGATCTTTTCGCTGCTGTGGTTCTTTCTCTGGATCTCAGTGCGGAGACTGCTGCCGCTGAGCATTTATAAAAAATCGGCCACCTTCAAGGATACTTTTATCATGAGCCTGAACGATCAGGGCATCCTGCTGGAGACCCAGCGGGGCAGCCAGCACTGGCCGTGGGAAAATTTCAGCGCCTTTAAAGAAACCGCTTATTTCTTTCATGTTTATTTCAATCCGAGGTCGTTTTTTATGATCCCGAAGGATTCTTTCAGGGATATCACCGAGATCCAGGCGGCCCGGCAACTGATGAAGGACAGGATCGGGAAGTGATCATACCCGCGACCGGCCCACAGGGATCCCGGTCACCGGACAAGACCATGACAATCCGGATTACCGCGGGAATTTAACACGCTTAATTTTCCCTTCTTGTTAAACTGCAGTACCTTGCGGGAGAAGATCACAATAAAATCGTCTTTAAAGGGTTCTATGGTGAGTCGTGCCATCAGTCATCATCCCTTTCCGATAAAATTCCTTTATGACCAAGTTAAGTTTCTCTAATAAAAGCAACGCTTTCTACACCAGCCTGAAAGCATCTGTTGACCAATACTTCACTAATCATAAGATCAGGAAAACAGGTAACTGGAAACTCTATGCCAAATCGGGTATCTTGATCCCGGCTTCCCTGCTCATCTATACGGGCCTGCTGTTGTTCTTCCGTACATCGGGTCCTTTCGCCCATCCTTCCCTGTTCCAGGCCATCACCGGATGCTTCTTCTGCGCGGGGCTCGGCCTCACGCTCGCCAGCATCGGGTTCAATGTCATGCACGATGCCTGTCATGGCAGCTATTCCACCAAAGGCTGGGTCAACGACCTGATGGGGCTTACCCTCAACGCACTGGGCGGGAATGCCTTTATCTGGAAGTTCAAGCACAATATCATTCATCATACCTATACCAATGTGGACGGCATCGACGATGACATCGCCAAGAGCCCGGTGATGCGCCAGTGCTCCACCCAGAAATGGGTGCCCGCTCACCGCTTCCAGCATATCTATGTCGTGCTGGTCTATGCGATCTCCTCTTTTGCCTGGGCCTTTATGATGGACTTTTCCAAATACTTTAAAAGCAGGATCGTCAGTACCCCTTTGCAGAAAATGGATCTGAGGGAGCATGTCGTTTTCTGGATCAGCAAATTATTATACGTAGCCTTCTATGTAGCGATCCCCATCTATTTTGTCGGCCTGAAGACCTGGGCCATCGGGTTCACCAGCATGCATATCACGCTGGGGCTGGTGCTTGCCATCGTATTCCAGCTCGCCCACGTGGTCGAGCATGCCGAATTCGAATACATCGCCGAAGGCGATTCGAAGAAGCTGGAGGAAGAGTGGGCCATCCATCAGGTAAAGACCACCGCCAACTTCGCCCCGCGGAACAAGATCATTTCCTGGTATGTCGGCGGCCTGAATTTCCAGGTAGAGCATCACCTGTTCCCCCGGATCAGCCATGTACATTATCCCGCGATCAGCAAGATCGTGAAACGCACCTGTCAGGAATTCGGGATCGCCTATAACGAATTCCCCACTATGACCAGCGCCATCGCCTCCCATTTCCGCATGATGCGCCAGCTCGGCAGAAGACCCGCGACGGCCTAGGGCCGGCGCCCCTCCGGCCCGCATCTCCCGCACTGCCCCCGCGGCAAGCTATTTGCATAACAACAGATGGGTGTTCCACACCCTTTTGTTCACGTGTAAATAAACCATCATGGATCCAAAAAATATTTCTCTGCAGAGCCGCTCCATAACCAGCCGCTTAATCAATATGGGTAAGGCGGAAAGGGCCATTTCAGCTATCGCAGGCTCCCTTCTGCTGTATCATGTTACCCGCAAACATAAGGCAGACACGCTCCTGCTGCTGGCCGGAGGATATCTGTTGTACCGGGGTGCATCCGGTCACTGCAACCTGTATTCCGCGCTCGAACGGAACAGATACAGCACTGATCATGCCCGCAACATCAATGTCAGGGCCAGCGTGGTCGTGAACAGGCCAAGAGAAGAGGTCTATGCCTTCTGGCGCGAGCTCAGCAACCTGCCAAAATTCATGAAGCACCTCGAATTCGTACACGAGATCGATGACAAGCGTTCCTCCTGGACCGCCAAGGTCCCGGGATGGCCTGTCTCCATCGGGTGGGAAGCGGAGATCGTCAGGGAAGAGGAAGGTTCCGAACTTTCCTGGCACTCCGTTGCCAATGCATCCGTCGATAATGTGGGGAAGATCAGTTTTTCGGATACTCCCGGAAAGGCTACCCGCGTGGATGCCCTCATCTCTTACCGCCCTCCGATGGGAAAAGTAGGGGAAGGAATATCCCGGTTGCTCAACCCCCTGTTCCGCGACATGATCGAAAAGGATGTCCACGGATTCAAACATTTTATGGAGAACAAGGACACCGCCTCCTGACCCAACGCGACGATGCGGAATGAACTGATCTTAGCCTTATGAACGGATCCGTTGCCAGGCCCCGGGGGTAAAACCCGGGGCCTTTTTGCGGGTAAAATAAAATCTTTACCCGCTTATTTCGTTAGAACAGTAGTTTAGCGGATTACCTCATGAATCGTACTACATATGAGCCTCATTTTCAATGGGATACCAAAAATACAACGAAAAATAGCCTGGCTGCTGCTGTTTTCGGTATTTTCCCTTTGTTTCGTGATCAGGCTTTTGTACATCAACCAGCACAATCTCGAAAGAACCGATTTCTGGACCAACCATACCAATGATGTGCTGAAACAGATCGAGCAGATCAATGCCCTGACGATCGAGGCCGAATCCTCTATCACGGCCGCCCCCTCTCTCAATATCAAGATCAACGACCAGCTCGGCCATCTGCTGCAGCTCACGCGGGATAACCCCAGACAGCAACAGAATATAAAGGACCTCACCGATCATGTTTACCAGAAGAAAATACTGGAAGACAGCATGGCCATCATCCCTCTGTCTATGTCCACCGACAAAGACAGGTTATCTTTCTCCTGGCGGCAACACCGGCTCAACGGTTTGCTCAATGCATCGTTGCGCTCGATGATGCAGGAGGAGACGGCCCTGCTCTCCCGGCGTCAGCATTCCAGCGAGGAAGAATACCGGAAAAGCATGTACGAGCTGATCGCCGGGATCATCTTCGCGTTCTTCTTTGTCGTCCTGATCCTGTTCCAGCTCAATAAGGATATTGCCTTACGAAAGAACGCCGAGGAGAAGTTCATGACCAACGAATTCAAATACCGCAACCTCGTGGAGAATGCGGGCGCTGTGATCTATTCCACCGATCTGATGGGACATATCAACTCCGCCAGTACGAAGGCCACCGAGCTGACCGGTTATCCGCTGAATGAACTGGAGTCCATGCATTTCTCCCTGCTGATCGCGCCATCCTGCATCGACAGGGTGAATGCCCACTATTATAACCAGCTCAAGTTGGGCATCCGTGAGACGGTGCTGACTTTTTTTATTGTCACCAAGGATAAAAAGGAAAAGTGGGTGGAGCAATCCGCGGTGCTGCTGATGCAAAAAAATCACCCTACCGGCTTTCACTGTATCATCAAGGATATCTCCGAGAAGAAACAGATGCAGCTCGAACTGGAACAATACGAATTCAAGCTGAAGGAGAACCAGTTATTGCTGCAATCCATCCTGGACAACACCACCTCCATGATCTATGTAAAGGATCTGGCGGGCAGATATATCATGGCGAACAGGCATTTCAAGGAGGTGTTGAACCTGGGTGACGAAGACATCATCAACAAGACGGATTATGATATTTCGGACAAGGAAGTGGCCGATCATTACAAATCGCTGGATGATGAAGTGATCCGCACCGGAAAGTCCCTGGAGACGGAGGAACTGGTCCATACGGAGAACGGAAATATCAACCTGCTGCTGGTGAAATTCCCTTTGCTGGACAGCGACCATGCGGTACTCGGTATCTGTGGTATCGCGACCGACATCACCGAACGCGTACACGACCAGCAGGAACTGGTCAGGGCGATGAAAGATGCGGAAGAAGCAAGAGGGTTGCAGGAACAGTTCCTCGCCAATATGAGCCATGAGATAAGGACTCCGATGAATGGCATCCAGGGGATGACCAATCTTTTGCTGGACACTACCCTGACGGAACAACAGAAGGAATTCGCGGTCATCATCAAGCGCTCCGTGAGCAATCTGCTGGTGATCATCAACGATATCCTGGATTTCTCGAAGATAAAGGCCGGCAAGCTCACCATAGAAAAGATCGATTTCTCCCTGAAGGATGTCGTGGGCAATGCCTGCGCCATCTTTGAACACCGCCTGAATAAGAAGGGCCTCGGGATGCAGGTGGAAATAGACCCGAAAGTGCCGGACCTGCTCAAAGGCGATCCGCACCGGCTGAACCAGGTGCTGATCAATCTGGTGGGCAACGCGCAGAAATTCACCGAGCATGGTTATATCCGCCTGGAGATAAAGCCGGAGAACATGTCGAAGGGAAAAGTCGTCCTCGCTTTCGCCGTATCGGACACGGGGATTGGGATCCCGGAAGAAAGCCAGCCCTTTATATTCGAGAATTTCTCCCAGGCGGGTCAGGACATCTCCCGGAAATACGGCGGCACCGGCCTCGGGTTGTCGATCTGCCGGCAGTTGCTGAGACTGCAGGGCGGGGATATTTCCGTGACCAGCAAGCCGGGCGAGGGTTCCACCTTCAGCTTCGACATCCCATATGAATACGAGGAGAGGGAAGGCAAATCCCGCCCCGCGCATACGAATGCCTATGATTACGACCATCTGCTGAAAGGCAGACGGGTACTCATAGCCGAAGATAACGAGATCAACCAGAAGCTGATAGACCACGTGCTGAAGAAGGTGGGGGCGGTCGTGGACATCGTAGCCAATGGAGAGGAGGCGGTGAAGCGCCTCCAGGACAGCCGTTATGACCTCATCGTCATGGACCTGCAGATGCCGGTCATGGACGGCTATGCGGCCACCAAATATATCAGGACGGTCCTGAAGATCCAGACGCCGATCATCGCCATGACGGCCAATGCCCTGAAAGGCGAGCGGCTGCGTTGTCTGGGGGTAGGCATGAACGACTATATGTCCAAGCCATTCGAATTCATGGAGCTGTACAGGAGGATCTCCGCGTTGCTGAACGATACCGGCGGCCATGTCGCCCAGCCGGCTGGAATGAACAAGACAGGATCGAAGGCCTACGACCTCGGATTGCTGGAAGAGATCGGCGACCGCGAATATTTTGTGGATATGCTGAATGCATTCCTCGTACAGCTGCCCGAAGAACTGAAGGAGCTGCAGGTCGCCGCCGGCCAGCAGGACTTCGACCGGGTGTACTTCATGGCCCATAAGCTGAAGGGCAGCACCGGCATGCTGCAGGCCTCCACCCTGATGGAATTACTGACGAAGATCGAACAGGCGGCAAAAGAAAAAGCGGCTTTGTCCGGACTGGTGGAGAAGGTCTCGCTCCTGTTCGCGGAGCTGGAAGAACATCTCCGGGAAGATATACGGAATGTAGAGGCCGGTCTCTGGCCGGCGCTCTGAGGGCGGGCCGTTCTCCGGCTGGCCCGCCGCCCGCTCCTTCCCCGCGCGGGCATTCCCCAATAAAATACCCGGGCACCGGTTGATCATTACAGGTAGCCCGGGGTCATGTTCTTTATGGATGGGGCGCCGCCGGCAAACCCAGCACTGCCACAGGCCAGATCGTGCCGATCCCACCGATCGTTATCCCCTTGTTGGAACTACGCGTGCCGGCATCGGCCCCGAAATAATACAACGGCCATCCCTTGTAGCTCAGCTGCACCTTTCCAAACACCGTGGTAGAGGTGAACTGCGTCTTGTCCAGCACGGACGGAACGGCCAGGGTCGTTACCGTATCGTAGATAGGGAAGGTCGTATTGTTTGAAAAATCGGCCTTGGTGAATTTATTATGGTTGGCGCTGTCTTTTTTGAAGATGTACAGCGTCCCACCTTTGGCATCCGTAAAGTAGGTGGTGCTGGCATCACCTGCAGTATAGTCGGACTTGTAATGGATGGCATCACTTCCGATCAGCTGCGTGTTGGCCAGCATGATGGAATAATCGGGCTTGGCGACAAACCAAATTCCACCGAACCCATCACCCGAGACCACGCCCGAAGCCTCAGGCGATCCACCGGGATTGTAGGTGTACAGCGGCCATCCTTTGTACGTGAGCTGTGCTCCGCCGGTGACGACCCCAAAATCCGTGAGGTTGAGACCGGTGCCCAGCGAATCAGCCGTGAGAGCGGCCGTGGAAGTGGAGGCGGTCCATAATGTAGCGCAGCCACCCGAGCAATTGTTCAATCCGTTTGCATCGTTTGCAAAGAAATAAAGAGTTTGTCCTTTGCTGTTGGAGAGGTAGCTGCCGAGGGTCGCGCTTGTCTTGAGGCTCACTGTTTTAGCAGGAGGGCCTGGAGGGGGAGCGGGATCAGATTTTTTCGAACACATACTGAGGCTAAGGACGAGTGCAAGCATAGTGATGCCTGCGGAAATTCCGGTTAACTTTTTCATGTTAATTATAGGTTGATATGAATGAAAATTCCAGGGTAGGTCTATCATCCGATACCCACAGAGAGATATCCCTGGAAGCAGTCCCACAGGAGATCTGCCGGTTTATAAACGTCTTGGTTTAACGCAGAGGTTGCTTATCCGGTAAACTTTTTCCGGCCCTCCCGGCCCGGAATCAGGATTTTTATTTATAATTGCCTCATTAAGCCTCTTTTATAAAACCTTTTCGATATGAACAAGACCCTGGTCACCGCGGCATTATTTCTTTTTTTTCATCAGCGGGTCCTTTCGCAGGAGGGACTGATCACCTGCAGCAGCGAGCGGAGTGCAGACAATTCCTTTATTATCTATTCCGACAGCAGGGCCTTCGTGGACTACACGGTCAAGCTGAATTTCAACACGCTGACGGGATATACGACCAGCCTGCCCACCGGCTTTTTTTTCAGAACGGTGACCAGAGGCAGGACGGAGGTCATGAAGCTGACCCCGCGGGTCAACTCCAATGGCAGCCGCATGTTCAATTATACCTACCGCTATTTTCCGGGCCGGGCATTCTCCAGACCACCCGATACCAATTTCGTTTATCTGATGCCCTCCACATCCGGCAACGCGTTGCGCATCGCAAAGGTCTCTTCGCTGGAAGAGCGGCTTGGGCAGAAAAGGACCGATGAGTTCCATGCCACCGGCTTCACCTATAAACAAGGCGATACCATCTGCGCCTCCCGTGCGGGGATCGTTTATATAGCGACGGATGACGACAAGGAAGGCGAGAAGAAACAGCAGGCCTATACCGACAAGCGCAACAGGATCGCCATCGAGCACCGGGATGGCACACTGGGTCATTATTCGATCCTGGCCCCGGTACAACTGCTTATCGCGCCTGGCGACTGGGTCATCCCCGGACAGCCGCTGGCCATATTCAATAAAGAGAGCGACAAATACCAGGTATTCATGTCCGTGACCTGGCTCGACCAGCGGAGACTGACCGACGAGAAGGTGGACGCCAGTGCTAAGCCGCTGCCTTTCTTCCTCGAAGTGCCGGTGCTGTTCTATACCGGAGAAAACGATAAAGAGCCGCTCCAGATCCACAAGACCTATACCGTAGGACATCCGAAAGAGGTCATCGGCGCGGAACTGACCAAAAAAGAGAAGAAGAAACTGGGGCTGTAGGATGTCCGCACTGACCGACGCCCCGCAATGGCCGGATGATCGCCGGGTGACCGCCGGCCTACTTCGGCTTATACTTCGCTTCGTCGAAGATCTTCCGGACGGGGATGCGCATGAGCTGTTCGGGCGTCAGATCGCTGTGGGCATCCGCATATTTCTTTACGATCTGCCAGCCGGTCCAGACGCCGATATTGCCGGGTGCGACATCGGGCATGCCCTGCGTACCGGGCCCTTCGCCGATATAATTCTTGATGATCTCGGGGTCGATCGTAAAAAGATCGGTGTTCGTCAGGAAGAAATTCCAGATGATGCCTTCGTTGGCGGCGCACCAGTTCAGTTGTCTTGCGGTAAAGCCCGACTTTATGCTGTCCGGCGCGTCGGGTAGGAACTTGTCTAACAGCCACCAATACCTGCCCTTGCCGATCATCTGCTCGATGAGGGGGGCGTTATCGCTGTTGTCTGGGAACAGATCGTCGGCAATGGCCTTCATACAGCCTGCGGTGATATAGGCCGGTTCGAAGCGTCTCGATATATACAGCGGGTACATGTCCTGTCCTTTGCCGGTGAGATAGAAGGGGAAATCTTTGCCGGCCCAGGACTGCAGCCCGATGGCCAGCGCGAAAGGAGTGATGGCGACCCCGGGGCCGTCGAAAGGACCGATAAAGCAGACTACTTTGCGGGGCAGTGGATATTTCGGGAAATAATATTTTACATGCTGGAACCCGTTCTTCAGCTCTTTTTCCAGCCAGCCCAGCTGCCGGTATCTGCCTTCCAGCGAATCTTTTACCGGCAGATAGCTGACCATGAACTGACGGGAGGCCTGCAGGGCGACCCGGTTCGTATCGGACAGCGGCCCGGCGCCGAGGACATTCGCCACGAAATCATTGGTAAACCAGGGGAATTCGCGGGCGAGGCGATGCAGCCCGGTAAGGATATTATTCGAGTCCAGCGCGAAGAAGGCCGTATCAAACCGTTCGATATGCACATCTTCTACCATAACACCGGAGACATCTGGACCCTGTTTCTTATGACCGCAGGCCAGCAGCAGCAGCAAGGGCAGCCCGGTCAGGAATATTCTCTTCATGTCCATACAAACGTTGTGGCACGCAAATTAGTACAATAATCCAGTCCGACGTAAATTTGCAGAATGAAGATCGCGCTCGCACAACAGAATTATCATATCGGCAACTTCGCGGCGAATACCCGCAGGATCATCGGAGGCATCCGCCAGGCAAAAGAGGCAGGCGCCGATCTGGTGGTATTTTCCGAATTATCGGTCTGCGGATACCCACCCCGCGACTTCCTCGAATTCGAGGACTTCATCGCGGAATGCCATGCAGCGGTAGACCTCATCCGGGAGGAAGCGGATACCATCGGGGTGATCATCGGTTCGCCCGCGCGGAACCCCGCGCCAAAGGGCAAGGGCCTCTTCAACGCCGCGTGGCTCCTCTATGAAAAGGAGGTCAAAGGCGTGGCGCACAAGACCTGTCTGCCGACCTATGACGTCTTTGATGAATACCGGTATTTCGAGCCGGGGTATGCGTGGAACGTTATCCCCTTCAAAGGGAAGAAGATCGCGCTCACCATCTGCGAGGATATCTGGAACCTGGGGGACAACCCTCTGTACCGTGTCTGTCCCATGGACCATCTGGTGGAGCAGTCGCCCGACCTGATGATCAATATCTCCGCTTCGCCGTTCGACTATGACCATGACGAGGACCGCAGGGAAGTGGTGCGCCGCAACGTGCTCAAATACCGGCTCCCCATGTTCTATTGTAATGCCGTGGGCTCGCAGACCGAGATCGTCTTCGATGGCGGCAGCCTTGTCTATGATGCATCGGGCCGGCTGCTGAAGGAAATGAACTATTTCCAGGAAGATTTTGCGGTCGTCGGCATCGCCGATGAAACGCTCCACCCCGACGTGGCGGCTGCGGTTCCGGGTTCCGGCCCCACGCCAGCGGCCTCCGTTTCCGGCCTCACGTCCGCCATCTCCGGTTCCGGCCCCGCGCCAGCAGTCTCCCCCGCCCACCCGCATCTGGTGGCTCCTTTGTACGAAGAGATCCTGCCGGGTTTTTCCATTCCCGTCGATGGGGTTGGGGAGACCCCATCCGTGCTGTCGGTGCATCACCATCCACAGACCGATCCGGCACATCTCGCCGCGCAGACCGAAACCCCGCAGACCGCGGCCCCGCAGACGGTAAACGCACACACCGCAACTCAGCATCGCTTGTCCACGGGTTTCCGTTCCGTCCGGACCCCATCCGCAGGCGCGCCCCTTGAAGAATCCGGCTTTTTCGACCGCGAAATGCGGGTGTCCAAAATTCAGGACCCCGATAAAGTGATCGAATATCTGGTAGCCGATAAGAATATCCACGAGATCCATGAGGCCCTGGTGCTGGGCATCCGCGACTATTTTGTCAAGATGGGCTTTACAAAAGCCATCCTGGGCAGCAGCGGGGGTATCGACAGCGCCGTCACCCTGGCTCTCGCCTGCGAAGCCCTCGGTAAGGACAATGTACGCGCCATCCTGCTCCCCTCACCGTATTCCAGTTCGCATTCCATCGGCGATGCGGAACAGCTCTCGCGCAATCTGGGCAATCCATACGACATAGTGCCTATCCAGGAGGTCTATGGATCGCTGCTGCAAACGCTGAAGCCCATCTTTAAAGACTCGCCCTTTGGTCTCGCGGAGGAGAACCTTCAGAGCCGTACCCGGGGCAATATCCTCATGGCCATCGCCAATAAATACGGTTATATCCTGCTGAACACCTCCAATAAGAGCGAGCTGTCCACGGGCTATGGTACGCTGTATGGCGATATGGCGGGCGGGCTGAGCGTACTGGGAGACGTGTACAAGCTGCAGGTCTATGCCCTGGCGCGGTATATCAACCGCAGACAGGGGCCGGGATCCCTTTCGGGCAATGGGGAGATCATCCCCCAGAACATCCTCACCAAGGCGCCCTCGGCGGAATTAAGACCCGATCAGAAGGACAGCGACAGCCTGCCGGAATACGATATCCTCGATAAGGTGTTGTACCAGTATATAGAGAAGAGGCAGGGGCCGGGAGAGATCGTGGCGATGGGCATCGGGGCTGAAATGGTCACCAGGATCCTCAGACTGGTCAATGCCAATGAATACAAGCGCAATCAGTTCTGCCCCATTATCCGGGTCAGTTGCAAGGCCTTTGGCGTGGGACGTCGTATGCCCATTGTCGGGAAATATCTGGCGTAAAGGGCTGATCCGGCATCGGGGGGTCTCCGGCTTGCTGCCTTCGCCCTTCGCCCTACGGTCCGCCGTCCTTTTCGGCCCGTCACGGGCCAGTCCGCCTGCACTCACTCCGCAGTGAAGACGCCCCCACACTATACGCAAACAGCAATAGAGGTTGAACTTTTTCGAACACCTTGAGAATGAACCTTTTCCAAAAGTTCAACCTCTATCAGCAAAAACGCAAGTCATCCTCCCATGTTCAAAGAAGAAGGCTAATGTTTCAGCATGATCAGATACCGGATCGGTATCCCGGAGACGGTGGTGTCTTTGTAAAGATTGAATTTGGTGGAGGTGACGCTGGAGATATTCAGGCTGCCGCTAAGGACGGTATTTCCCGCCAGCAACAGGATGGTCCCATTATTCCGCAGGCCCCAGTTAAACGGAACGGTCTGTGGGTCCGAGACCTTGCATCTGGTGGTCGACTCATCGCTGACGCCGCTGCTGTCATTCTTGAAAAGATAGGTATTGTCCTTCTGGCAGGCTTTGAGGAGGGTATCCGCAAAGTCGATGGTGCCGTTCTTGTCGAAATCGACGCCCGAAGTGTCGTATTTCCAGGAAGACAGGGTGATCGGCGAAGCGCCTGGATCGGGAGCAGGGGACGATTTCTTGCCACAGCCCACAAAGATGGCCAGGAACAGAAGAGAAAACAGAAAAGGTACGATCAACACTTGTTTTCGCATAAGGCTCTAACGAAAAAGCCCGCTTTTTATTGCTTGTTCGCGGCGTGCCGGAATACGATGGTATATCGCCTGTTGACCCCGCCCAGTTTCTGGTCCGCATAGATCACCATATGGTCGTTATTCAGCTCCTGCAGCTTATAATACTGGTCCCTGAAATAAATGGTGCTGTCATTATTCTGAAAGGCCCACATAAAGGGCAGACTGTCGGCACGGGGAAGCTTGCCCTTGACGGAGCATTGCACAAAAGCCCCGGAACCATCTGTCCGGAAAAAGATGGTATTGTCCTTTTCATTGCCCGCAATACGCGGGTCCAGGGCATTGAATACCCCATCATCATCCGAGCCGAAGCCCGCTTTTTCGTATTTCCAGGGAGAATGAGTAAGCAATTTCAGCTTTTCGCCGGAAGAGCTGTTGCTGTCGCAGGAGGCCAGGGAGAGGCAGGCGACAAGGACGGATAATATGGATATCGAATTTATCCTTCTCATCATTTATCTTGGAAGGTCGAAGGCCCTCCAGGTTTAAAACTCCCCCGGTAAAAAATTATTGCCCGCGTCCTCTATTAAAACGACATTAAAATGATAATCCCTGAACTTGGCAAGCTACTTGCCCACTGAATTCGTATTTTGCAACCTAATCTAATAAACAATGCTTTATACGGCCGAGGATATCAGACAACTCAATGATAAGATCCAGTACCAGGCTGCCTTTATCGACAGACTGCGCGATGAGATAGGCCGCGTCATCGTGGGACAACATTATATGCTCGACCGCCTTCTTATGGGCCTGCTGACCAATGGGCATGTCCTGCTCGAAGGGGTGCCTGGCCTTGCGAAGACGCTGGCGATAAAATCCCTGGCGGAGGCCATCCATGGAAAATTCAGCCGTATCCAGTTCACCCCCGACCTCCTGCCCGCCGACGTGATCGGCACCATGATCTTCAACCAGCAGAAACACGAATTCGTGGTCCGCAAGGGACCCATCTTCGCCAATTTCGTGCTCGCCGATGAGATCAACCGCGCCCCCGCTAAGGTGCAGAGCGCGCTGCTCGAGGCCATGCAGGAAAGACAGGTCACCATCGGCGACACCAGCCACAAGCTGGAAGAGCCTTTTCTGGTGCTGGCCACGCAGAATCCCCTCGAACAGGAAGGCACCTATCCGCTTCCCGAGGCGCAGCAGGACCGGTTCATCATGAAAGTGATCGTGGATTATCCGACCAAACAGGAGGAGCAGATGATCATCCGGCAGAACGTGCAGGGCATGAAGGCGCCCAAAGTAGAACAGGTGGTTTCGATGCAGGAGATCATCCAGGCCAGGGAACTTACCCGGCAGATCTATATGGACGAAAAAGTAGAGCACTATATCCTGGATATCGTATTCGCCACGCGGACGCCCGAGAAATACAAGCTGGAAAGGCTGAAGCCCATGATCGCCTACGGAGGCAGCCCCCGTGCAAGCATCAATCTGGCCCTCGCCGCCAAGGCCAACGCCTTCCTCAACAAGCGGGGCTATACCATTCCCGAGGATGTCCGCACCATCTCCAAAGACGTGCTCCGTCATCGCATCGGCCTCACCTACGAGGCGGAGGCGGAGAGCATGAAAGTGGAGCAGATCATCGATGAGATCTTAAAAGCCATACCCATTCCATAATAAAAGACGACCCGCAGGATACATGCTGACCACTGCCGAAATATTAAAGAAGGTCCGTGAGCTGGAAATAAAAAGCAAGCGGCTCACCCGACACCTGTTCACGGGTGAATACCATAGCGCCTTCAAGGGCAGGGGGATGAGCTTCCGGGAAGTGCGGGAATATGCGGCGGGGGACGATATCCGCTTCATCGACTGGAATGTCTCGGCGCGCTTCAACCATCCCTTCAGCAAGCTGTTCGAGGAAGAACGGGAGCTGACCGTGATGCTGCTGGTCGATGTGAGCGCCAGCTCTTTGTTCGGGACGGTCCATGCGCGTAAGAAGGACCTCATCACCGAGATCTGTTCGGTGCTGGCTTTCTCCGCCATCAACAACAACGATAAGGTAGGGATGATCATGTTCAGCGACAAGATCGAAGGATATATCCCGCCAAAGAAAGGACGGGACCATGTACTCTATATCGTGAGACAGCTGCTGACCACGGAGCCCAAACAAAAAGGCACCAGCGTGAACGAGGCCATCCGCTTCCTCACCCGGTCGGTCCGCTCGAAGAGCATCGTGTTCCTCCTCAGCGATTTTGCAGAGGACTCGGGCCCCGAGCCGGGGACGCCCAACGCCGGAACCGCCGCCAATACCGGGTCTTCCGCCGGCGCGGTATCCGCCTCCCGTCTCCGCCGCGAAGATCACACCGTCCGGTTCGAAGAGGCGCTGAGAGTGGCCGGGAAGAAACACGACATGATCGGGATAAAAGTATACGACAAAATGGATATGGAGCTGCCCGCCATCGGCATGATCGAGGCGGAGGACGCGGAGACGGGGAAAAGGTATTGGGTCGACACCAGCGACTTCCTTGTGCGTACCGCTTATCAGCAATATTTTTTTGATCATACGGAACATTGCAAAAGTATTTTCAGCAAAGCCGGTTGCGATCTCCTCCATCTGCGTACGGATGAGGATTATGTTAAAATATTACAACGGTTTTTCGTCGGGCGCAACCGCCCGGCTTAGAAAATGAGACAACAACCCCTACATATAGCGTTAGCATGCACCCTCATTCTCCTGCTCCAGGCCCGGACTGTCCCCGCGCAGGCTCCGCATCAGCAAGCCCCGCATACCCGGCGATCATCCGCGCCCGCGCCGCAACTGCCCTCTCCGGTAAAAGCCACCGTTGACAAACACGAGATCCTTATCGGCGAGCCCATCCAGCTCATGCTGGAAGCCACCGTACCTGCCGATGCGCAACTGTCCTGGCCCCCGCTGGACAGCCTTCCGCATTTCGATTTTGTGGAAAGGGGCAAGACGGATTCCGTGATACGCACCGGCGAACGCTATTACCGGCAGTACCTCACCATCACCAGCTTCGATTCCGGGGCCTGGTCCATTCCGCGGCTGCCCTTTGCCGTGGGTACAAAAAAATATTTCACCGACTCCGTACGCGTCGGGGTCGGCTATTCCAAATTCGACGCCTCCAAAGATTATCATGATATCAGGGATATTATCGACATACCCAACCCCTTTGCGAAATGGATCGGCTGGATCGTCGGCGGCTTCACCCTGCTGGCGCTCGCCATCGTCATCTGGCTGGTGCGGAAGAAGAAGCTGCTGAAGGCGGGTGCGTTGCAGGAACTGCTCAGGCCAAGGCTGTCGCCTTATGAGGAAGCCGTCCGGCAGCTCGAAGAGCTGCGGCAGCAGCGGCTTGCCGAGAATGGCCAGGTAAAAATATATTATACCCGGCTCAATGATATCCTCCGCCAGTTCATCCTTCGCCGGCTGGGTATCGCCAGCCTTTCGGAGACCAATGAAGAGCTGATCGGGAAGCTGCGCAAGCTGCCTCTTCCTGCCGAAGAATTCACAAGGCTGTCGGACACCTTGCGGATGACCGACTTTGTAAAATTCGCGAAATACCAGCCGGGCGCCGGTGATAATGAGCAAAGTTTCGAAGTGATCCGCGCCTCCCTCGGAAGCCTCGATGAGCTGGAGAGGGCAAAGGAGGCGGAACGCGCGCAGACAATGACCACTGCGGGACCACAGACAAACTATAACCTGAAGGGCCCGGACGCAACGGGAGGACCGGTCAACCAACTAAATAAACAAGAGAAATAATTGATCTACGAGTGGTATCAACATATCAGCTTTGGCCAGCCGGCGTTCTTCGGGCTCTTTGCCCTGGTACCCCTCTTGCTGTACTGGGAATGGAAAAGATCCGGCATGGCGCAGGGGACGGTGCTGGTGTCCACGGTGCGCCCGTTTGCGAGGGGTCCGCGTTCCTGGAAGAATGCGCTGCGGCCCATCCCTTTTGTGCTGAGACTGCTGGCCGTCAGCAGCCTGATCTTTGCGCTGGCAAGGCCCCAGACCCGCAATGACGAGCAGCTGGTCAACGGAGAGGGGATCGATATCGTACTTTGTCTGGATATCAGCGGCAGCATGCTGGCAACGGATTTCACCCCCAACCGTATGGAGGCTGCCAAGGCCGTGGCCGGCGAATTTATCGACAACCGTCCTACCGACAGGATCGGGCTGGTGATCTTTTCCGGGGAGAGCTTTACCATGTGCCCGCTGACCACCGACCGTTCCGTGCTGAAGACACAACTGAATAATGTACAGAGCGGATTGCTGGAGGATGGCACCGCCATCGGTTCGGGCCTCGCCACCGGGGTCGACCGGCTGCGCAATTCCCCTTCGAAGAGCAAGGTCATTATCCTGCTGACGGATGGGGAGAACAATGGTGGCCTCATCGACCCCAACAGCGCCAAGGAGATCGCCAAGTCGGTCGGCGTGCGGGTGTACACGGTCGGGATGGGAACGGAAGGCTTTGCGATGGTGCCCTTCCAGACGGCCAACGGAGTGGTCATGCAGCGGGAGAAAGTGAACATCGATGAGAAGCTGCTCACCCAGATCGCACAGGAGACGGGTGGAAAATATTACCGCGCAAAAGATAACGAGAGCCTTCACAGTATCTACAGCGAGATCGACCACCTGGAAAAATCCCGGATCGAGGTAACGGCCATCCGGCGCTACAGCGAGCAGTTCTTTCCATTCGCCTTCGCCGCCGTCCTGTTCCTGATGCTGGAATTCCTGCTGCGCTGGACGGTATTCCGCAAGTTCCCATAGGCCCGCGAATCTGCGCCGCCGGTCTCCCGCCCAGACATTCCAGACCTTATTTATTGTAATTTCGCCCCCATGCGCGCAAAAGTCTATAAATCGACGGGAAGCTGGTATATCGTCAAGGCGGAGGACGGAACGATGTGGAATGCCCGTATCAGAGGAGTCTTCAAGCTGGACGAGATCACCTCGACCAATCCCCTTGCCGTAGGCGACGACGTGGAACTGGAAATGGAGAGCACGGAAGAAAGGACGGCCAATATAACGGAGATCCACGACCGGAGGAATTATATCAACCGGCAATCCCCATCCCATAAGATGCAGCATCATATCATCGCTGCCAATATCGATCAATCCCTGCTCATCGCCACCCTGAAGGACCCGCGCACATCGCAGGGTTTTATCGACCGTTTCCTCGTAGCCTGCGAGGCCTATCATGTACCCGCCATCCTGGTATTCAACAAGACCGACCTTTACCGGAAAAAGGAGGAGGATAGGTTCGGACAGTGGAAGGATATGTACGGGGCCATCGGCTACCGGGTGATCCGGATGAGCGTCCAGAAGGGGGAAGGAGTGGACGAGCTGAAGGAGACCCTCCTGGGTAAGATCAGTCTGCTCAGCGGGCATTCCGGCGTGGGGAAATCTTCTTTTCTGAATGCTATCTTCCCATCGCTTAACCGTAAGACGCACGAGGTCAGCGGGTGGAGCGGCAAGGGCATCCATACGACTACGTTTGCGGAGATGTTTGATCTGCCTGCGGGGCAGGACGGCGCGGGCATCGTGACCGGCGGATCTCATCGCGGCAATGCGGGCGATGCAGCCAGCGGCGGATCTGCTGCGGCCGGCGGCGGCCAGATCATCGACACCCCCGGTATGCGCGAATTCGGGCTGGTGGATATCTCCAGACAGGAACTTTCGGGCTACTATCCCGAGATGCGTGTCCTGGCCGGTCAGTGCCAGTTCAATAACTGCCTGCACATGGAAGAGCCCGGATGCATGGTGAAACAGGCCGTGCGGGACGGGCTGATCCACGAAGACCGCTATATCGGTTATTGCGGCATCCTCGACTCGATCGAAGAAAAGAGCTATTAAGGTGCTCTACTGTTTATTCAATGTAATTGATTGAATATCAATTGTTTAATCTATGACCGATCATTTTTATTCTTTCTTTGTAAAGGTTATCTTTGTAAATAAGAATCTTTGTATGAGTCCAAATCAAAGCGCTTCAATCCGCCATAAATTATATGATTATATCCGCGTAGCGGATGATAAGAAATTAAACGCCATTTATAACCTTCTCGAAAACGAAATTGAGGAAACGAATGAATGGTGGAAAAACAAGGGTTTTATTGCTGAATTAGATAATCGCTACGAAGCGTTAGAATCAGGCGCGGATAAGGGCTTTACCGTTCCACAGCTGGAAGCGTCTATTGACAAACTGCGAAAGAAACGTTATGGCAAATAAGCTGAATCATTTCAGCATCTTATCAAGCCGGGCGCAAAAAGAGATGGCAATATCCTGGGATTGGTATGAAGAAAGACAGCGAGGACTCGGGGACAGATTTCTTGCAGAAGTCCTTGACCGGATCAAAGATATAGAGAAGACCCCTGGCAGATATCCCAGCCGATATAAATCTTACAAAGAAACACCTGTTCCTACTTTCCCCTTTTTAATCATTTATAAGATCAACAGTAAAAGAACAATAAGGATAATTTCAGTATTCCACACTTCGCAAAGCCCCAGGAAGAAATACAAATAGAACCACTCATCCATATCACCCCATTGGGGGGATAGACGCCCCCTCAAAAAGAAATTACTTTGGGCCATCTTTAAACAATCGTATGGCTCATTTCCCCCGGCTCACGCGGATAACGGCCGACGCTCCCGGCAGGGCCTTCGCGCCGGTCAAGGCAGTCCTGGCGTCCATCTGCACCCTTCTCTTTTTGGCGGCCGCCCCGCGGGCCTTTGGTCAGGCTCAAAAGCAGGACAGTCTCGCAGCCACTGGTACGGGGGACAGCCTGCCTGCCTCCGGCGCCAAAACCCTGAAGAGCGTGATCGTCGCCGGTAAGAAACCCCTCATCGAACACCGGCCGGGCATGACCATCATCAATGTCGAGAGCAGCATCACCGCCGCCGGAAGTTCCGTCTTCGAGATCCTCGCCCGCTCCCCTGGCGTATCTACGGACCAGAACGACAACATCAGTCTGAAGGGCCGGCAGGGGGTCATCATCATGATCGACGGGAAGCTGTCTCCCCTGTCGGGCACCGACCTCGCCAATCAGCTCAGGGCCATGCCCGCCAACACGATCGAAAAAATAGAACTGATCACCAACCCCGGCGCAAAATACGAGGCGGCGGGCAGTGCGGGGATCATCAACATACGGACTAAGAAAAACCAGTTATCGGGCTTTAATGGCACCCTCAATCTCAGCGCCGGACAAGGGCTGTATTCAAAAATGAGCGAAGGCATCACGCTCAACTATCGCCACGGCGCGCTGAATATCTTTGGCAGCTACAATTATTCCTACCGCAAAGGCTTTGTCAACCCCCTGCTGTATCGTCGTTTTTTCAGCGGCGATACGGCCGTGGGCGCCTACCGGCAACGGGATAATATTATTTTTCCCTTCCACACCCAGGTGGCCAGACTGGGCATGGACTACAACCTCTCGCCCCACACGGTGATCGGATGGGTGGCGAATGGCCTGAAGAACAGCTATACGCTGAAGGGGGACAACTCCTCGGATGTGCTGGACCCGGCCGACCGGCAGGTATCTACGTTCCGCACTACCAACCGCTCCGACGAACGCTGGTACAATTATGCGCTCAACGCGAGTCTCCGGCATCATTTCGACACGAGCGGAACCGAGCTCGATGTAGACCTCGACTATGCCCGTTACTGGAACAATACGGTGCAGGATTTCACCACGAATTATTTCAAGCCCGATGGCTCCCCGCTGTCGCCTTCCTATATTTTATCCGGCTCCCTGCCCGGCCGGCTCCGGATCGAATCGCTGAAGGCCGCCTATACGCGACCGTTGGGGCATGGGGTAAAGATAGAGATGGGGTTCAAGACAAGCTATGTCCATTCCGACAATGATATCGCCTTCTTCGACGAGAGCGGCGGCTCACCGGTACTGGACACCTCCAAGAGCAACCACTTTATTTACAAGGAAAATATCCAGGCCGCCTATTTTACGTGGACCCTTGACCATAAGAAATGGAATTATGAGCTGGGCGTCCGGGCTGAACAGACAAGGGTCCGGGGGGATCAGCTGACCACGGCCGAGGCCTTCGACAGCAGCTATCTGCAGTTGTTCCCGCATCTCACGGTGAAGTACACCCTCTCGGACAAACATGAATTCTCCTTTGCGGCGGGCAGGAGGATCGACCGGCCAACCTACAAGCAGCTGAACCCCTTCAAATTCTATATCGATCCCACGACCTATACGGCCGGCAATCCTTATCTGCGGCCGCAGGAAACCTATAATTTCGAATTGTCCCATACCTTCCGGCAGAAGCTGACCACCACGGTATCCTACAGCGTCACCCGCGATAATATCACCGAAGTGCTGTATCCCCTGGAGTCGAACGGGCATGTCACCGTCCAGGGCAATAAGAACCTTGACAAAGTGCGCTATTATACGCTTTCTTTTTCCCTGCCCTTGCAGGTGACCAGATGGTGGAACACCAGCACCGATCTTTCTCTGTACTACGGTCATTATAAAGGCAGCCTGGCGAATACGGATCTCGACAAGGGCAATCTCACCTGGAACCTGAACAGCAACAACAGCCTCACGATGGGCAAGATCTGGAAAGGAGAACTGAATGGCTTCTACCGGGCGGGCGAGGTCTATGGATTTTATTATATCAGGCCTCAATGGCAGGTAACGGCAGGCGTTCAGCGGACCATCCTGAAAAATAAAGGCACGATCAAGCTGAACGTGTCGGATATCTTCTTCTCCAATTACGTGCGGGGGACCACGACCTTCACCGATTATTTCGAATCCTTTACCACCCGGAGGGAGACGAGGATCGCCACCATCAGTTTCAGCTACGGCTTTGGCAGCCGCACCATCGGCGCCGCACCGAAAAGGAGCGGAGGGGCCGAACAGGAAAAAAGCCGCGCCGCCACCAGCAATGGCTGATTGCCGCCCTGCGGGAGTATGCCAGCCATCAAAATCCCCCTGAAAGGGGGATTTTATGTATTACATTTAAACGGCAATTTTATCTCAAGCATGAGAATCTGTTTACTTTCATTGGGTAAGCCGTCTGGCGGGCCGTTCAGCGACCGGTACAGTTGGTTGTTCCTCTTTCTGTTCTTTGTGGCCCCGCGTGATCTGTGCGGCCAGAAATACAGCTTTTTTAAATACAATGTGGAAGAAGGGTTGGTGCAATCCCAGGCGAATGCTTTCTGCCAGGACGCGGCGCATCATCTGTGGATCGCAACGGTGGGCGGCATCTCCCGGTTTGACGGGCGACAGTTCCGGAATTTTTCCCAGGCCGACGGCCTTCTCTATAATTTTTCCACCTCGGTGATCAATGACCGCAGAAAGGGCATCTGGGTCGGCACGACCTCCGGTCTTTGTTATTTTAACGGCAACCGGTTTACCAATTATCCCTTTCCCGGCCGTTCAGGCACCAACTTTATCCGCATGGTGGTGCAGGATACGCAGGGCGTGCTCTGGGCCCTCGCCGGGCGGGGGCTGTACCGGATCAATGTGGGCGCAAACCCCGGTGCTGGACCGTTCCCCGATCCCGTCCCCTCCCCCGATGCGCGGACCACTCCCGATATGCGGGCATCCGGCAACCAGGTCTTCTCCCCCGTGTTCGCCGACGGCGACAGCGTCTCGATCTACAGCACGATCTCGCTGGACAGATCGGGACGGCCCTGGGTTGCCATTTATAAAAAAGGTATTTATGCACTGGAAAATGGAAGCTGGGTCCCTAAGATCGGTTTGTCCGGTAACCCGCTTGTCATTTCGAAGATACTGTTCGACGATGCGGTGGAAGGCAGGATCTGGCTGCTGCATGCGCGGGGAATGCTGGAAGCCCTGCATGGAAAGGTCCATCCTGTGCAGGATGCGGCGTTGAAAGGCCTTGAAGGCGATCTGATCACGGCAGCCCAGGGGCCTTTCTCCGATCTCTGGATCTCCAGCACCAAGGGGTTATACCGCTGGGCGGATCATGCCCTGACGCGGTTCTCTACCGCCAACGGATTTACCGAGAGCCCGGTCGGCGATATCTTCCGGGACAGGGAGAACAATGTCTGGTTTGCCACCAACGGATCGGGGATCTTCCGGTATTCTTATGAGGACTTCAGTTTCCTCGACCGGTCGCAGGGGCTTACGGGCACCCTTATCACGGGCATCGCAGAGGATGGACAGCACCGGATCGTGATGGGCGTGTATGGGGATGGGCTTTACCGTTATGAAGGAGGGCGGCTCGCGAGGATCAGCGTACCCGCGGGGGTAACGATAAAAAAGATCACCAGCATATACCCCAGCCGGGGAGGCGGACTGCTGATCGGAACGGAGAATGAAGGCATCTGGGAATATGGACCCGGGGCAGGGCGCGCAGGCGTGGGTGATGGGGCTGGTGGAACTGGTGGAGCCGGCCGGCCCGGAAGGACAGACGTGGCGGCTGGCGCCGAACGCTTCTCCCGGATGGACCGGCCCGGCACGGGCCTCCCCGCGTTCATCAATGCGGCGGCGGAGGACAGCAGCCAGACGGGCGACAGCGACAAAGCCGGAGACAGCAACAAGACAGGCGACAACACGCGGCGCGGGCGGAGCGTCAACTACTGGTTCGCCACCCCGTTCGGATTATTTCATTACCATGACGGTCATGCGCAGATCATCCGGCTTACGAATTTTACCAATTGCGTGTTCGTCGCGGGTAAGGATTCCGTGCTGGCCGGTACGCCGGAAGGGCTCTTCCTGATCGGAAAAGGCGGCGCGCCGGAATTGGTGAAGCCGCTGGGTAATTCGCCGGTGATGTGCATGACCCGCAGGGATAACATTATTTTTATCGGGACCGAGGATAAAGGGATCGTAGCCTGGGACCTGACCCGGAACAGCATGAGCGGCTACCGGGCGGCCGACGGCCTCAGTTCGGATTTTATATACAGCCTGCTGGTGGATGGACAGGGCGATGTCTGGGCGGGTACGGGTCGCGGCATCAACAAACTGGCCTTCGGCGGGAGTGGGGGAGCCGGAGGCAGCAGAGCGGGCGGAGGTGCCGGAACTGCGGCTGGCAAGGTCGGCGCGGCGTCCGGGACCTTGGCGGAGAAGGCGCGGATCATCAGCTACGCCGTGAAGGGATCGATGACGGCCAGCGAATGCAGCGAGAATGTAAGCTTTATGCGCAGGGACCGCAGCATCTGGTGGGGAACGAACAACGGCGCCGTCATATATACTCCATCCACCGTTGCCCGTCAATCCTTTCCTTCTCATATCGTCCTGCAGAAAGTGAGGCTTTTCTCAAAGGAGATGGGGCCGGTTGCGCCGGGGAGCCCCGTCAGCTATGCAGACAGCCTGACGGAGGGATATGCCATTCCCCCCGGTCTGCGTCTGGCCCATGACAGCAACCATCTGAGCTTTGAGTTCAGGGGCATCAGCCTGGCCAATCCGGACGCCGTGTATTATGAGTATATGCTGGAAGGGGCGGACAAGCGGTTCTCCGATCTGACGCCGGACCCTTTTGTCGTATATCCCGGCCTGCCACCCGGCAAATACCGCTTCCTCGTCCGTTCCTACACCGCGGATGCGGGCTATTCGGATAATGAGGCGGCTTTTCCCTTTGAGATCATCGCGCCTTTTTATAAAACAAAGCTGTTCGATCTGCTGCTGATCATGCTGTTGATCGGCCTGACGCTCTGGATCCAGAGCTACCGCATCCGGTCGAAGGTCAGACGACAGCGGCAGATCGAGAAGCTTAAACAGGAGGAGCAGCTTATCATCCGGCAGCGCACATCCGAAGATTTTCATGATGAGCTGGGAAACAAGCTGACGCGGATCTCCGTGCTGACGGATATACTACAGAATAAATTGTCCGGCACGCCGGCCCTTGCCGCTGCCTCGCCTCCAGCCGCCGGATCATCCGGACCGGCATCATCCACTGCTGCGCCGGCCCATGCTGCCGCGCTGCCCGGGGACGCACGGCCCGCCGCGTCCTCCACTTCCGCAGACACGGCCAGGATCCTCACACAGATCAAAGAGAATGTAGCCGCGCTTTATACCGGGACCAAGGATATCCTCTGGTCCCTGAACCCCGAGAGCGACAGTGTGGACGGGATCTCCACGCGCCTTCAGGATTTTGGCATCGAGCTCTTTCAGGAGACGGCCATCCAGTTCCAGTTCGTGACGGAGACGCCCGGGACGATGAGCACGCGGCTGCCCAGCGATTACAGCCGCAACATCACCATGATCTTTAAGGAGGCGATGAACAATGTCCTGAAGCATTCCGGTTGCCGCAATGTCATTTTCCGGATCCGGTCCGATGGGCAGCATGCCATGATTTTTTCGCTGGAGGACGATGGGAAAGGGTTTGTCGCGCAAGACCCGTCGGGATCGCCATCCGTCCGTCATCTCCAGCAAAACAAAAAAGGGTATGGGGTAAACAATATGCATATGCGCTCCTCCAGGATCCATGCCGGTCTGAAGATCGTTTCCGCCGCCGGCAGCCGGGAAGGAGAATCCAAGGCAATTGCGGCGCCGGGCAGAGGACAACCCGCAGGAATTGTGGCGCCCTCCGGCACCCGTATAGAACTGACCATTAAAATAGGATAGTATGACATCCACACAAATGACCGGAAAATATGTGATCAGGGTCGTTCTGATCGAAGACGACGCGACGATCAGGGACGGGTACGGTTACCTGATCAACTCCAACCCGGCCTACCGGGTCGTCAATACCTATGACTCGGCGGAAGAGGCGTTCAGGACGATCAGGGATGATAACCCGGACGTGATCCTGCTGGATATCGGACTCCCCGGCATGACGGGTACAGAGGCCATACCCAGGATAAAAGCCCTGGCCCCCGGCGCTCATATCATCATCCTGACCGTATATGATTCGGAGTCGGTCATCCTCGATGCGCTCACCCGGGGCGCTTCGGGATACCTTACCAAGAATACCAGCTCGGACAAGGTGATCCAGTCCATCTATGATGTGATGGAGGGCGGCGGTCCCATGAGCGCGAATATCGCACGCCTGGTCATCCGGTCCTTTCAAAAGAACCAGGATACGCCGCTGACCAAACGGGAGACCCAGATCCTGGAGATGATCTCCAACGGAGTCAGCCGCACCCGCATCGGCAAGGAATTATTCATCGACCTCGAGACCGTAAAGACGCATATCAAGAACATTTACTTCAAGCTAAACGTCCACTCCCGCGCCGACGCCATCAGCGAGGCGAAAAAGAACAGATTTATCTAGCACCCCGCTGCTTTCCCCGCCATCCGATCAGCAGGATTTTTCACTCGTTCCGGCAGCGAGAGTCCATATTGAGCGCCTGCCCCGCCGATAATCTCCCCTCCGGCGCAAATTCGCTTGTCTACCCCATACTATTCTATCAGCTTAATCAAAAAAACTGTCTATGCGAATTTTTCTTCTGTTCTCCTTCTTCTTTGGCGTGTTGGGAGGGATCGCACCGTCCGTTGCACAGTCGCCGACGCAACGGCAGCCCGCCGCACAGCCCGAAACCATCACCGGCAAGATCAGCAACAACAAGGGCGAGGCCGTTCCCTTCGCCACCATCCGGATCAAAGGCAGCAAGGCCTCCATCGCCGCGGATGTGGACGGCGCCTTCCATCTGCGGCTTACCCGCGGGCAGACCCTCGTCATCACATCCGCCGCCTACCAGACCGCCGAGGTCGTCGTCAACGGGACCAGCCTCGACGTGACGCTGATCCCCAAGGAAACGGCGTTGACGGAAGTGGTCGTTACGGCCCTGGGGCAATCCCAGAGCAAGGCCAGGCTTGGCTACTCCACGACTACCTTTGGAACCGCAGCCATCAACAAGAACGCCCCCGTCGGCATGCGCGACGGACTACAGGGTAAAATCGCCGGCGCCGAGATCTCCAACACCGGCGGGCCGGGGTCTTCCACAAAAGTGATCCTGAGAGGATATGGTGTCATCGCCGGTGGCAACAACCAGCCGCTGTACGTCATCGACGGCGTACCACTCAGCGATGTGCAGATCCAGAACAACAGCAGCCTTACCAATGGGGGTAACCTCCTGTCAAACCAGCAGGACTTCGGTAACGGGATGAACGATGTCAACCCCAACGATATTGAAAGCATCACCGTGCTGAAAGGAACGGCGGCCTCATCGCTGTATGGCGGGCTGGCCAAGAACGGCGCCATCATGATCACTACCAAGAAAGGCCATGCCGGCAAACTAAAAATAGAATTCAACAGCGCCGTCACCGTCAGCAAGGTTGGCAAGCTGCCCGATTACCAGACGGAGTTCGGTCAGGGATGGGGGGGAGTATTCGTGCTCAGCGAGAACGGCTCCTGGGGACCCCGCCTCGATGGCAAGCCCAGGCTCTGGGGATCCAAGGTCGATAATTCTCAGCTGATCAAGCCCTTCTCCGCCGTGAAGAACGGCCTGCGGGATTTTTACGAGACGGGTCTGGAGACCACCAACAACCTGGCGATCTCCGGCGGCACGGACGCCAACCGATTCTACTTCTCGTATGGCAACACCAACAGTGACGGGGTCGTACCCACGAAGTCCGATTTCCTTCAGCGGAATTCCTTTGCGTTGAGGACCAACAGCAACTATGGCAATTTTTCGTTCAATACCTCTTTCAACTATATCAACCGCAAGCTGAGCATTCCCGGTACGGGCCAGAACGGTTCCGACGGTGGGGGGATCTTCCTGAATGTCCTGCAGATCCCCGTCGATATCTCTATCCGGCAATTCCGGGATTATAAAAACAAGTTCTTCAACATCGATAATTATTTTACCCCTTTCTCGGAGAACGCCTATTTTGGATTGAACGAGAATGGCAACCAGCAGCGGTCGGACCGTTTCTTCGGGGACCTGGACATGGGCTATAAGATCAGCCATTCCCTCAGCGCCGTGCTGAGAATTGGCGGTGACTTTACCAACGCCAGGACCCTGACCTGGAAGCAGGTAGCCTCCGCCAGCCCCGGCAGCTGGAATTCAGCCGGCAACCCCGAACAATGGACCAGGAGCGAAGATGCGGGCTCCGTGACCCGTTCCGCGGATTTCTACGGGATCATCAACGGGGACTTCATCCTGAAATACAATACCGACCTCGGAAAGGATTTCTCGCTGGATGCACTGGCCGGCGCCAATTATTACCAGGTCAACCAACAGTCCGCGGCATCGGCGATCACCAATCTGGTCATACCGGGCTTCTACAGCCTGTCCAATACCAGCCTCGCGCCCGTCGTCCTCGACCAGAGCGCGCTGCGCAGGAAAATGGGCGTCTACGGACAGGTGACCCTCTCGTACCAGAACCAGTTATTCCTCACGGGGAATGTCCGTAACGACTGGTCATCCACACTGCCCATCGATCACAATTCCATTTTTTATCCAGGCGCCAACCTTTCGTGGGTAGCCTCGGAAATGCTGAAGTCGAGGAACACCATTTCGTTCCTCAAATTCAGGGCCGCTTATGGACGTACCGGCTCGGATGCAGCGCCCTATCTGGTCTATCCCAGTCTTGGCGCGGGCACCGTCAACCTGCCATTCGGCACCCTGACCACGCCGTTCAACGGGGTCAGCGGATTTGGGATCAGCGATGTCATCGGGAATACGAATCTGAAACCCATATTGGTCGACGAACTGGAATTCGGGACCGAGATCAAATTCTTCCACGACCGGCTGGGGCTCGATATCACCGGCTATGACAGAAAGGACAAAGGTCAGATCTTCAAGATCCCCACCGCGCCGACAACGGGATACACCAACGTCGTGGAGAACCTTGGGGTCGTGAGCAATAAAGGCATCGAGCTTACGCTGAACGCCGTGCCGTTGCAGACGAAGGACTTCACGTGGAACTTCGTCTATACGTTCGCGAGGAACTGGAATAAGGTGGACGAACTGACCGGGGCCACGAAGAACCCGCTGATCTATGGCGTCAGTGGCGGCGCCGGGCTCCGGTCCGTCCTGGGCAAATCGGTGGCCTCCATTTATGCGCCCGTCCCGCAGAAGACATCGGATGGAAGGGTCGTGGTCGATGCCAACTCGGGTTTCCCGATGGTCAACGCCACCCCCCTGGATAAATTCGGTCTGGCGGACGGCTATTTCGGCGCCGGCATCTACGATTATACCATGGGCCTGAGCAATAGTTTTGCGTACAAGAGCTTTGCGCTGAGCTTTTCCCTTGACTTCCGTTATGGCGGCGTCATGTTCAGCAATACGGCCAATACCGTGCTCTTCGACGGCAACGGCATCGCCACGACATATAACGACCGCAAACCCTTCACGCTGCCCAATTCGGTGAACGCAAGTCTGGATGCGGGTGGCAAGCTGGTATATTCGGAGAACAAAACGCAGATAGGCGCAGGGTCGCCGGCATTGGGCGGACATGGCAGCGGACAAAACGATTTCACCTTTGGTTATTATAACCCCGCGTATAATGCCGGCTCCGGCTACGGCCTGGAGATCTTCGACCGGTCCTTTCTGAAATTAAGGGACGTGAATATTTCTTTCACGCTGCCGCATGCCTGGATCACAAGGATCGGGGCATCCGCGGCCTCCATCGGCATCTTCGGAAAGAATTTCCTGCTGTGGACGCCAAAGTCAAATGTATATGTGGATCCGGAGCAGACGAATATCGGCAATGACCTTGCGGGCCAGCTCGGCGAATTCTCCAGCGGGCCTCTCTCGAAAAGCTATGGCGCAACTTTAAAAATTACCTTCTAAAATATTATTCATGCGAACAGTAAGCAAACGAACGCTCAGGACAGGCAGCCTGCTTTGTCTGGTCCTTATGGCCGGCTCCTGCAGGAAGCAGCTGGACATCAACCACGATCCGAATTTCCCATCGCTGGAGCTGGGCACCCCCGCACTCGTATTACCGGTGGCCGTGCTGGCCACGACCGGCATGGTCGGCGGCGATCTGGAGATCGTCGGCGGCATGTGGTCCGAATTCTTTACGCAGGCGAATGGCGCGGAGCAGTACACGAAGATCGATACCTACGATCTGCCACCCTCCATTGGCTTTGTCAATGATTCATGGACCTCTCTGTATACGACCGGGCTGAAGAATTATCAGTTCGTCATCGATCAGGCCGGGGCCAGCGGCGACTGGAACTATTATCTGATGGCCACGGTGATGAAGGCCTACACGCTGCAGGTGCTGGTGGACCTCTACGATAAGGTGCCTTATTCGGAAGCCCTGAAAGGGTCGCAGAAACTGGACCCAAAATTCGACGACGGCTATTTTATCTATACCAGCCTCCTCAGCAGCATCGATTCGGCATTGGCGAGGGATTTCTCCGCCATCACCAATACGCTGCCCGGTAAGCAGGACCTGGTCTTTTCCGGTAACATGGACAACTGGAAGGCCTTTGCCAATACCCTGAAGCTGAAGATGTACCTGCGGATGATCAATGCGCATGCGGATGTCGCCACGGCGGGTATAACGGCCTTGTATAACAGCGGAGCGGTCTTTCTGACCACGGATGCGGCGGTTACCCGTTTCACCGACGCGCCGTCTCTGGACAATCCGCTGTACGAACAGGATAAAAGGAGCCTGAACAGCCCCTCCAATATCAGGGCCAGCACTACCTTCGTCAGCTGGCTGTTGTCGAACAGCGATCCCCGGATCGTATATTATTTTCTTGCCGCTCATCCGGCTTCCATCAACCAGGGGGATTTTGCGGGCAGCGATCCAACCTATGCATCGGCGCCTGTTTTCCGCGGCACCGATCACCGGGCGGCCACGGACCCGGTGGAATTTATTTCTCTTGCAGAATCCTACTTCATGCAGACAGAGGCGGATATCCGTTATTTCGGCGGGAGCAAGGCGAAGGGCCTTTATGACCAGGGTGTGATCGCAGCGTTTGCCTCCATCAACCTTGATGGGTCGTCCTTTGTCGCACCCGGAGGCGCTTATGAATGGGGCAAAGAAATGGAGGGAGGCGTGGCGCTGGGCCAGATCGAACAGGTCATCCGGCAGAAATGGGCCTCCTGCGCTTTTGGATGTCATGCCCTCGAAGCATATATGGAAAAGAACCGTACGGGATTTCCCGCCAGCAGCAGCGTGTATTCGACCGATGCCGCCTACGTTCCGGGACGACTGGTCATAACCAGGAATTCATCGCTGGGACCGGGACTGATGCCCAAACGATTTGTCTGGCCATCCACGGAAAGCACAAAAAACAGTAACACGCCGGCCCAGGTGCCGAGTACGACACCGGTATGGTGGGCTAAATAAACTTCATTTATAAAATGAGCTACATGAAAATTTCTTATCTGTTCCTTTCCCTGTTGTTGACAGGATCATTCCTGTCCTGTAATAAATTTACGGCAAGCGACCCCAAGGGACCACCGGCCGGCGCGAAGATCATCTACTTCCCCGTCATTACCCGGGTGGGACTGGCGGCGATGTCCGTCGTCAAAGGCACCCCATTTACGGACCCCGGCGTAAAGGCCGAGGTCAATGGCCAGGCCGTTCCCGTCACCATCGACGGGACGGTGAACACCGCAGAGGTGGGCCCCTATACCCTGACCTATACCGCCTCCAATAAGGATGGCTATCAGGCCACGGCAACCCGTATCGTATGGGTCATCCCCGGGCCCGAGACCTCCACGGCGGACTTTTCGGGTACCTATGCGCCCGTCGGCGGCTCGGCCCCAGCCAACGCCGTCATCACCAAACTCGATAAGGGATTGTACTATACCAGCAATTGCTGGGGCGGGGGAAGTTCGGTGACCATAGCCGTCTATTTCTTCTGTCTGGACGGTACGACGCTGACCGTTCCCGAGCAGGTCACCACGGTCGGACATGTAAAAAGCACACCAGACGGAACCTATGTGGGAGGGCTGATCACCTGGACGATCGACCGGGAAGATTTCCAGGCCGGCGGATTGATCTTAACCAAGAAATGGCAGAAACAATAAAAACAACAACATGAAAAAAATATTTTTTCTCTTTTTTTTCACCGCGGTCATCGTGGTCTCTTCCTGTAAAAAGGCCTTCGATCCGGGAACGACAAAGGCCCATAAGATAGCCAATGGCTGGTATGTGACGCTGACGTACAATGGAGATGATATCTACAGTCTGGGCACTTTTTTTCTCGACACCTATAATACGGCAGCCAGCGGCGACTCGATCTGGGTGGATGATCTGCAGCATTCGTGGATCTTCAAATGCAAGGCAGCGGCCAGTTTTTCCAGTCAGACCTTTACGGCTACTCACGCATCGAATAATTATAACGGCGACAGCAGCTATGTGAACATCCTCAATGGCAAGATATTGGCTGGCGCGGGGACAACAAAAGGCGGTAATAAATCCGACAGCATCTATATGCAGATCAATTTCTCGGACGATCCCGATAAACTCAATTATGTCATCAGCGGCACGGCGAGGACGGGATTTATCGAGGATGATTATAAGGATCAGTAGCGGAGGCCGGAGTCTGCCGGGGCCGTATCAGCGAAAGGATATGGTCCGTTGGCAGCACAGAGTGTAACGATGGAACCCTGATCCAGCGCGGTATCCCCCTTATGGCGGTATTTTGATGAAGGGTTCTTTTTCTTCGGAGTATGTGGTTATTTTTATGCTGTAATACATACTTCCATGAATATTCAGCTCAATTCAGAAAAATCCGATTGCAGACGGATCATCGTGCGGAAAGGCAAAGAGTATTTTGTATTCAAGCAGGAGAGCATCGCCTATATCTATCTGGAGAACAAGCTCTGCTTCCTTGTAGAAAAAGCAAAGGGGTTGAAATATATTCTTTCCCGGCCGCTGAGGGATATTGAAATGAGCCTGGACTCGGCGAATTTTTATCGCATCAATAAAAAATATCTGGTCAATATCGATTCGGTGGAAAAGTTCCGGGTTTGCGGGAAGGGGAGGATGGAGATCATACTGGCGCCCGATCCGGGAGAAAAGATCATCATCAGCCAGCTGAACGCCCAGGGGTTTAAAAAATGGATCATGATGGGCGAAAATTATAAACATTCTATGGCGCGCGGCGCCATGCGGGTAGAGTATCTGGATTCAGACAGCATAGCCTTTTAAATTTTTTCCTAATTCACAGTTTTCTCATGTGACTCTGCGGGTGGTTTTTACCACCTGCACTTTTTTTGTACATTTGTCCTTCCCCAAATCAGCCTGGCAAATGGACAAACAATTCGAGATCATCCGAAACACCCGAAAATTTTTGCTCAACCTCGTCGCCGATCTGACGGTGGAGGAGCTGAACCTGATCCCACAGGGATTTAACAATAACATCATCTGGAACATCTCGCATATGATCGCTGCCCAGCAGAACGTATCCTATGTGCGGGCAGGGCAGAATGTTGTCGTGGACGAGGGCTTCTTCAACGCGAACAAGCCGGATACGAAGCCGGTGCGGGTGCTCAATGCAGACGAGGTGGATGCCATCAAAAGCTTATTCCTTTCTACGATCGACCGGTTCGAATCCGACTGGCGGAGCGGGCTTTTTTCCAATTATATCCCATGGACCAACCGCTATGGGGTCCAGCTGAACACGATCGGGGACGTGCTTGCTTTTCTTCCCTATCATGAAGGGCTGCATCTGGGCTATACCATGGCTCTGAGAAGATTGGTCGTGGGAGGGCGGTCATGATAACCTATACCATCGCAACATCCGACAAAGACCTCGCAGGGATCATGGCCCTGCAGCGAAGCAATCTGCCGGTAAACCTCAGCCCGGAAGAGATGGCGGGACAGGGGTTCGTAACGGTGGTGCATAGCCTTGACGATCTGAAGAAAATGAACGATATCGAGCAGCATGTCATCGCAAAGGACGGCGATCGCGTCGTTGCTTATCTCCTTGCCATGACCGCCGCCTCGGAGAAAGACATCCCCGTGCTGATCCCCATGTTTGAAATGTTCGGCAAGGTCCCGTATAAGGGCAAGCCGGTATCGGGCTATCATTATATCGTGGTGGGACAGGTGTGTGTCGGCAAGGAATATCGCGGGCAGGGCATCCTCGATCGTTGTTATGCCGGGTACCGGCGTCGTATGCAGGGGCGCTATGATTTCGCCATCACCGAGGTCTCGGTCAGGAACACCCGTTCCATCCGCGCGCATGAGCGCATCGGCTTTACCCTTCTGCATGAGTACGAGGCCCCGGATGGGGAAGACTGGAGCATCGTGGTATGGGAATTTTGACTATATTATTCAATAGTTACGCTTATGAAGAAGTATCTCCTTCCTGTTATCCTCCTGGCCTGTTCGCAATTTTCCTGTACCAACACCCCCGACAACACTGCTGCCACCGCAACCGCTGCGGAGAAGACCGGCATCGAAGACCAGGGCGTTAAGATCGATTATACCGACAGCGGCAAGGGAGATACCACGCTGCTTTTTGTCCACGGATGGTGTATTAATAAGGGGTACTGGTCGGATCAGGAAGCCTTTTTCAGCAAAAATTACCGGGTCGTCGCCGTCGATCTTCCGGGCTTTGGCCAGTCCGGCAAGAACAGAAAACTGTGGACTACGCAGGCTTATGGGAGGGATATCGATACGGTGATGTCGAGGCTGGGCCTGAAAAAGGTCATTCTGGTGGGACACTCCATGGCCGGCGGCATCATCCTCGAGGCAGCAGCAAACGATACCAGCCGTGTCGTCGGTCTGGTAGGGATCGACAACTTCAAGGGATTTGGCCAGCCGCAGGACACACAGTCTAAACAGGACGAAGCCAATGCGATCATCGCCCTCAAACATGATTTCCGGGCCGTGGCGACCGAATATTTCAACCAGGCCTTGTTCTATAAGACCACGGACAGCAGCATCCGAAAAAGAGTGCTGAACGATGTTGTCCATGCGGATTCCGCCATCGCCATTGCGTGCATGGAGGACAGCCATTTCGATGAGGTGGCTAAGCTGCGGGCGACCCACCGGAAATTATGTCTGATCAACAGCGATGTCACGCCTACGGACACTTCAGGATTCATAGCCAATAAGCTCCCCTTCGAAATACGGTATATACATGCCACCGGGCATTTCCCCATGGTGGAGAAGCCGCAGGAATTTAACGCGCTGCTGCAACAGACGATTGCGAAGATGGGGGAATGATGATGCCTTCCCTATTTCCCCCTGTCACTGCTGAAAGAATCCCGGAACATCTTCCACCCATCCGGGGTCTTCTTCCAGAGGACGAGGAATTTTCCGTTGTCGAACAGCTTGTCGACCGCATTGAAGGATTGCCAGAGCCCTTCTTCGGTGACGAATTCTTCGCCGTCGCCATAGACATCCGTGGTGATGAATTTACCATCCCTGAGCCCGATCTCGCCGTAGGCGATCCGGAAGAAATTCAGCGGTGCATCCGGTCCGCACTGTGCAGGCATGCCCGGCGCCATGATGCAGCAATCTTTTGCATAGCGGTCGATGAATACCGAGGAATCGTTTTTTGCAAATGATTGGAAATAAAGGGCATTGCTTTTCGCAATCGCCGCGCGGGCCTCGTCCAGGCCGGTCTTTGTTTTTGATTGCGGAGTGATGCAGGAAAAGGGCAGCCAGGCAACGGCCAGCAGCGGGATCACCGCAAAGCGTTTATGTTTTTTCATGCCCCAAAAATAGGACGACGGCCGACCCCGGAATTGTATAAAAGCGAACGGCGGGAGATTTATGGCCGGGCGGCGGCCGGGCTTTTACAATTTAATTAACGCTTTTGGGGTGGGGCGCCCCGATCCCGGCATGAGATTCGTTTAGTACAGGGAAATTCGGATCGTATCATGGAGATCAGTAAAAGAAAAGCCTGGACCGGCCGCATAGTAAAGTTCGCCTTGTTGTTGGGTATACTCTATTTCGGGTTTATTTTCCCCGATTCGTTCTCCGACCATGAGAAGCTGGTGCATTTTTCCGCGCATGTGGGCATGAGCTTTTTGCTGGCTTCCTGCATCTATGTCCTCTGTAGTTTCCGGCTGCACATCGGCAGGGTCAACTCCTATGTCATCCTTATCGTAACAACCCTTATCGCAGGCGGTATTTATAAATACTTTGAAATAGCCGGTCAGGGTATCCTGCATGTCTATAGCCTTGGCGTTCTGCTGGAGATCACTGGCTTCTATACGTCGATGTCGCAAAATATCGCCGGCATCCTGGCCGCGATCCTGCTGATCCAGTATGTGATGAGCTACTGGCAGCCGGTGCGCCGAATGTCGCAATTACCCTGGTAATTTGCCGTAAATACACCCCATCCCAACGGAAGGAACGCCGTATGTTTGCTGCATGAACACGCTACTGATCATCCTCAGCATCCTCGGGATCCTTATCCTCCTCCTCCTCGTCGTGGCCTTCTTTGCAAAAGAAGAATACGCTATCGAAAAAGAAGTGACCATCGCCAGGCCCAGACAGGACGTTTTTGGCTATGTCAAACTCCTCCGCCATCAGAATGAGTATAATAAATGGGTGATGATGGACCCTGACGCCAAAAAAGAATACAGGGGTACGGATGGTACGCCTGGTTTCGTGGCCACCTGGGACAGCGCTAATAAGAACGTAGGCAAGGGCGAGCAGGAAATAAAGAAGCTCACCGAAGGGGAAAGGATCGATCTGGAGATCCGCTTCGAGCGGCCCTTCAAAGGGGTATCCTTCGCCTATATGACGACCCGGTCCCTGGCGCAGGATCAGACCAGGCTGAGCTGGGTGTTCAGCGGCACCCGCAATTTCCCCATGCGGATCTTTCATGTGTTGCTCAATCTGAAAAAGATGCTGGGCAAGGATATGGAGACCAGCCTCTCCAATCTCAGGGCCATCCTGGAGAAATAGAGGGCCGCACCCGCTACGGTCATGCTCCTTACTTCTTCGGATATTCGCAATGCTTCCAGTAATTCAGGGCCAGTTCCAGCAGCCGTTGTAGCTCCCGGAATTCGGAGGGCTTCTTGAAGAACCCCTGGACCGAAAGCGCAAAGGCCTTCTTCACTACTTCGCGGTCTTCCGTGGTCGACAAAAAGATAAAGGGTGCACTCCTGTTGTGCATGGACAGGTCATCTTGCATATGCTGTCTCAGTTCCAGCCCGTTCATTACGGGCATGTTGACATCGCAGATTATGAGAAAGGGATATTCCGTGGAGTTTTTCAGGTATTCTAAAGCCTGCAGCCCGTTGTGGAAGATCTTCAGCGGATTCCTGACAGGAGATCCCCCAATGATCTCCGTGATGAGTTCCTGGTCGTCTATATCGTCTTCTACAAGGATGATAGGTCCTGATCTTGGCATACCGTCAAATTATTCGGACAAAGTTAAGGGTGTAAGCGACAAATCGGCATTATCCGCATGCTATTGCCAAAAACAACCGGGGGCTTACGGTCTGAGGGTGGGCGGCCCGAGGTTGGGCGGCCTGACGCCGGGTTTCGCCGGTGAGCCGTCTACGAAAGGGACTTTACGGGCAGGAACAGGTGGAATACGGCCCCCGCCTTCTTTTCCGAACTAGCGAAGATCAGACCTTCATGTGCGTTGACGATCTTCCGGCAAAGGGCCAGCCCGATGCCGGTGCCCTCATATTTGTCCCGGGTATTCAGCCTTTGGAAGATGGTGAAGATCTTATCGGCCACGGATGGGTCGAACCCGATGCCGTTGTCGGCGATCTCGAATGCCCAGTAGAGCTGTCCGGCTTCAAGACCCGAGAATTTCATCGCTTCCCGCGAAGACAGGCGTCTGGCCGTGATCTGTATGAGCGGCGGCACGCCGGGGCGGCTGAATTTCAGGGCGTTGCCGATAAGGTTGTAGAACAGCTGGTTCATCTGCAGGGGGATCGCCTCGATCACCGGGAGCTGCTGGGCATGGATCATGGCCCTTTTTTCTTTTATCGCGAGGTCGAAGTCGTCCAGCACTTTCCGGATCACCTCGTTCAGGTCCACCGGGACCCTCAGTTCATTCTTTATGTTTACCCTCGAGAACTCCAGCAGGTCCCGGATGAGCCGGTCCATCCGTTCCGCAGAGGCCCTGATTTTGGAGAGATGGCGGAGGCCTTCTTCACTGAAGGCTTCCCGGCTTTTTTCTTCCAGCAGCCCGGAGAAGATGCGGATCTTGCGCAGGGGCTCCTGGAGGTCGTGGGAGGCGATGAAGGCGAACTGCTCCAGCTCCTGGTTGCTGCGGGAAAGATTGGAATTCGCTTTGTTCAGCTCTTCGGTCCTGCGCTGCACCTGGTCTTCGAGGTCTTTTTCCGCGGTCTTCTGTTCTGTGATGTCCTGGAGGGTGCCGGCGATCAGCCAGGCCTCGTTCTTTTCGTTAAAATAAACTTTTGCCTGCAGGTTGATCGCGTGCTGCCGGCCGGTGATCAGGTTGCGGATGGCATAGGTGTCTTCATAGATGCCTCCGTTCCGGGGGTCAAGGGATTTCTGGAAATTGACGATGGCGCGGTCACGGTCGTCTTCGTCGATGGCCATGATGCCGTCGGCAAACGATACTTCGTCGCCCGTGAAGCCATACAGTTCCTTCGATCTTTTGGAGAAGGTCGCGGTCATGGTGGACAGATCGATGCTCCAGGTGCCGAGCTGTGCCAGCTCAACGGCCATCCTCAGCTGCTGTTCGCTGGTGGAAAGGGCCTGTCTGGCGTTGATCTCGGGCCGCAGGTCCCGCAGGGTGACTCCTCTTCCGATATAGGCGCTGGTCTCCGGATCGTCGATGCGGATGAAGCTGGCCTGGCAGGGGATGACCTCGGAGGTGAGCAGGTGCCGGAGGCTGAGCCTTCCGGTCCATCTTCCGGAACCTTCCACGCAGGGCAGCACTTCTGTGGTCACTTTTTCAAGATCCCAGGACGACAGGTAATCGCGTGTATTCAATCCCGCGAGGTTCTGCGTGGGATCGAGGCCCACCAGCTTTCTGCCCGCGAGGTTCATGTAGAGCACATTGCCATCCTTGTCGGCGGTGGCCATATAGTCCGTGCTGTTGTTCACGAGGGAGAGCAGGCTTTGTTGCAAGGCGGTATTCACGGGTTCGTCGCTGATTGGTTATGAGTAGTATTGCCGTTCTGTGCTCCTTCTTCTTTGATCTCCTCCTTCAGCGGCTCGGGCTGTTTCTCGTCAATTTCATCTCCCAGCAACATGCCCCAGGGCTTGAGTGGCTCTATACGGTCGAATACGATCTTGATAATGGCGATGACCGGCAGGGCGAGGAATGCGCCGGTGATGCCCCAGGCGCTGCCACCGATGATCACGCCCAGGATGGTGATCAGGCCATTGACCTTTACCTTGGATCCGACGATCATGGGCAGGAGCACGTTGGCGTCCACCAGATGAATGCCCAGCAGGGTGAAGATCACCCAGAGCAGTTTCGCCACGCCGGCCGTGGCAAACGTGACGAGGGTGCTGAGCAGCAGCGCGATAAAGATGCCGATATAGGGAACGAAGTTCAGCAGACCGGCCAGCAGACCGAGCAGGATCGAATACCGGACCCCGATGATCCACAGACCGAGACAGGAGGCGCTGGACACGATGATCATTTCCAGCAGCAGTCCGAGGATATATTGCCGGATGCGGGTCTGCACCTGCGCGATGATCTCGTACACGGTGACGGAATTATCTTCCTTGAATACGGCGACGAGGAAGCGCACCAGCAGCCGGCGGTAATACAGCAGGAAGAAGGTATCGATCATGGTAAAGGCCAGGAACAGCAGGAGGGAGGATACGGACAGGACGGCGCCGCCGATCACGGCAGGTCCGGTGCTGAGGATATGGCTGGTCGTGTTTTCAACATAATTCATCTGGTCCTCGACTTCCACGTGGAAGGTCTGCGAGATCCAGTGCTGGACGTCCTGCAGCGAAGAAGAGACCTGTTTCTTGAACAAAGGCCAGTCGTTTGCCAGGCTGCTGATCTGCGAGCCGACGAGATATAAGACCGCGGCGATAGACAGCAACAGCAATAGGACCGAAGATAGGGCGGCCAGACTACGGGGGAGCTTCAGCCGCCGCTCCAGAAAATTGGCGAGGGGCAGGAGCAGCACCGAGAAGAGCAGGGCGAAAAGGAGGGGAGCCAGCACTTCCTTACCAGCGATGGCGATGTAAAACAGCGAGATCAGGCTGATCAGCACCATTGCCAGCCTTGTATAGAACGGGGCGCTTTGTTTGGAGGAAGCCATTCTTTAGCAATATACTAAGCAAAGTCCGGGGCAAAAAAAATAAACCCGCGGAAGGCGGGTTTAGCGGTAAGGAGTATGGCAAGCAATGAGCCCGTGGACTTCTACGCCATATATCGTTTGGCGGTATTGATAAGGAGTTTGCTTTCGAGGAATTTTGCGACCTCGACCACCGCGTCATTATCCTTTCGCGGCGCCTCGCGGAATTTGCGGGGGTAGATCGAGATGCCGGTGTAGATATTGTAGTGCAAGGTCAGCACATGCCCCTTGTAACTGAAATCCCACATCAGCGAATCAAAATCGTCTGTTTTCTGGGTGAATTTAATATCAAGGTCATCGGAGAGAATGTTGGCCACTTCGTAAAAGCGTTTCAGGCCGCAATCTTCGTCGATGACAGCTTCGGTGCAACCGAAATCGGTGCGTAGCGTCAGAGGGCTCATAGTGTAGGGATTTAGATTTTATATTAGGGTATCGGTGTATCAGGCTTTGAATTTCGGCGCTTTGGGGACTTTCTCGCCGCTTAACAACCGTTCCGCCCCCACATTTTTACCATCGCTGGGGCAGCCGGTCTTCTGACCGAATAGATTATGGATCATTCCGCAGGAACTGTTGCCTGTGGAAAGAACGGCGATCAGCAGGAAAAATAAAATGGGTTTGCTTTTTGGCAATTTTGCTTTGCAAGACGGCGGGATTTGATTCCGGCCGTGGCTGGGGGTTGGGTGTAGTATGGGTGCTTTCAACGGGATAGAATTTAAACATTTTAAACCTACAAATATTATCCTGTATTTGCAAGCCTGGCGCGGAATTTAGCCCGGATTAGTATGTAAGGGTTATAAGGGGAAATGGGGGTTTTGAGGGACAATTCCCTATGGGATACAGGGTTATGTGATCGGTGGCTTGCGGCCTTGTATGAGGCTTTTGATTATTGCGTAAATGCTAAGTTTATTTTGCGGCGGGCTGGCCTTCGTTGACGGCATTGGAATCTTTGAACCAGCTTGCATATTTCATGTAGTGTTCGGCGATGCGGTCTATCTGTCCGCTGATCAGATCGGGCGGGATGTCCTTTATTTTCCTTGCGGGGACGCCACCGTAAATGGTGCCTTCTTCGATCTTGGTGTTCTCGAGGACGACGGCCCCGGCGGCGACGATGGAGTTGCTGCCGATCTCCGCATTGTCCATGATGATGGCGCCCATCCCGATCAGCACCTTATCTGCGATCTTGCATCCGTGCACGATGGCGTTGTGCCCGATGCTGACGTTGTTGCCGATGATCGTCTGTGTTTTTTTATATGTGCAGTGCAGCACCGCTCCGTCCTGGATATTTACTTTGTTGCCGATGCGGATGCTGTTGACGTCACCGCGGATCACGGTGTTGAACCATATGCTGCTTTCGTCACCGATGATGACGTCCCCGACCACGGTGGCGTTTGGCGCTACAAAACAATTTTTACCGAACTTGGGGAATACACCTTCTACGGGGAGGATAGTAGCCATGGCCAGACTTTTTGTTTCAGCAAATCTACGGGGAAACGTGCAATTTTGCCGAACTTTGCGGTCCATGGACACGAATTCCCGACTTTTCTTCCGGCATGTTGCGCAGACATCGCCCGAGCCGCTGGGGCTGGAGATCGCGCGTGCGGAAGGCATCCATTTATACGATCCGGCCGGCAGGGAATATATCGATCTCATCGGAGGGATCAGCGTGTGTAATACCGGGCATCGTCATCCGCGCGTCGTACAGGCGATCAAAGATCAGGCAGACCGTTATCTGCATGTGCTGGTGTATGGCGAGCTGATCCAGACCCCGCAGGTGCAGTATGCCAGCCTGCTGGCGGCGAACCTGCCAGCATCCCTGAACAGCGTTTATTTCACCAACTCGGGGACGGAGGCCACGGAAGGGGCCATGAAGCTGGCTAAGCGGGTTACGGGACGCACGGAGATCGTAGCCTTCCGGCAATCGTATCATGGATCAACGCAAGGCTCGCTGAGCCTGATCGGAGATGAATACTGGCGGAATGCTTTCCGGCCACTGCTGCCGGGCGTCTGGCATGAAGAATATAATTCCGCCGCAGCCCTCGGCAGGATCACGGAGGATACGGCTTGTGTGATCGCGGAGACGGTGCAGGCCGAAAGAGGGGTTTTTGCACCCGATAAAACCTGGCTGCGTGCGTTGCGGGCAAAATGTGATGCATCCGGCGCGTTGCTGGTGCTGGACGAGATCCAGGCCGGCTTTGGCCGTACGGGCAGCCTGTGGGGGTTTGAGCAATATGGGGTCGTACCGGATATTTTGTTGCTGGGCAAGGCGCTGGGAGGCGGGATGCCGCTGGGAGCATTCGTTGCCGGCAGGGATAAAATGATTGCGCTGACGGGAGGGCCGATGCTGGGCCATATCACGACCTTCGGAGGCCATCCGGTCAGTTGTGCAGCGGGGCTGGCATCGTTGCAGCTCTTGCTGGAGGAGGATTGGATCGCGCAGGTCGCAAAGAAAGAGGCGCTGTTCCGGAAGTTGCTTGTTCATCCTTCGATAAAGGCCGTGCGGAGTTGTGGATTGCTGATCGCCGTCGAGTTTGGAAGTCATGCGATCAATAAGCAGACGATTGCCGCCTGTCTGAAAAAGGGATTGCTCACCGACTGGTTCCTTTTCGCCCCGCAGTGTATGCGGATAGCGCCGCCGCTGCCGATCACGGAAGCACAGATTGGGGAGGCCTGCGCGATTATATTGAGCTGCATACCCTGAGGATGGGGCATCCGGGGAGGCCATTGCGCTCCGCGGCCCCGGGTCCCGCCCTATGGCTGTACGCCGTGCTCCGCGGCCCCGTCAGAATTTTCCCCTGAATAATTCCTGGAGAGTCATGCCCAGCCCATGCGCCAGCTGAGCCATGGTGGTCAGGCTGCTGTCGCGTTTGCCGTGCTCGATCTTGGAGATATTGCTATCGTCCATTTTGCAGCGCAGGGCAACTTCTTCAAGGGTGAGGCCCTTTGCTTCCCTGAGATGCTTGACATATTTCCCGAAATTCTTTTTCAGGGTCTCCTTTTCAGCTGGCGTCATGCTGGGGTTGATTTATTATGCAAGGACTTGGTTTAATGCTTTCCGAAGGGACAGGTTCAATATCGCACAATTTAAAAAACAATGCTGGGAAATGAGCAGCGGGCCGCGCATTAATCCTGATGTGGAAAACTAATTGGTTCCCGGTCATAAGTTGTGCCCGCTTAAATTTCTTTAATCGTAATTTCGTGGACACCAAAATGCCGGGGCCTCCCTCCTTCAACCCGGCTGATTTGAGTGTGCTGCCGGACAGGTTAGTGTTCATCTTACAGCACCTTTTAAATTAAATTTTATGTCATATTTTCTGGAACAGCCTGGGTTGTTTGATCAGCCTATACGGCTTGAGCCTGGACAGCGGGAGGACCCTTTCCAGGTGATGAAAGATTTCTTTGTCGATTACCGCCTGCATGAATGGAGGGCTTATCTCTGGAATATGGTGGAGGCCTGTGTGTCCACCGATAATGATCTTTTTGCCGAGGCGGGTGAGCGGGCCAGCCTGCTGCTGCATTATAAGGACCTCGAAGAATTGCTGGAGGCCGCCTGGCTGCTGGTCCTTCGGGATAAGGAGGGGCCCCAGGCCGCATCGGCCCCGGCGCCTGCCCGCCGGTCGCGTAAAGTACCGGCGGCCATGCCTGCGAAAGGAGCGGGCGGCACGGGTGGGCTGCGGGTGGCGAATTCATGAATTGGCCCGGTGTGGGGGGGGCGGCCTTCCCTGCGGATTGGCTGCGGTAAATGGCCACCCCTCCACTATCGCAAAGTCATACTAGAGGTTGAACTTTTTGCAGACGGTTCATTTTCAATTTGTTGCAAAAAGTTCAACCTCTATACCCCGGTCTATAATTTTACGATCCCGTTCTTTATGGCATACAGCACCAGCCCCACTCTCGATCTCAGGTCCAGTTTGTCAAAAAGGGACTGACGATAGTTATCCACGGTCCTTGCGGCTACCTTCATTTTATCCGCGATCTCCTTATAGGTAAGTTCGGAGGCGCAATATTGTATAAACTCCGCCTCTCTCACCGTGATCAAGGATTCGCCCGCGGGTGGTTGTTCGGGCTGCTGCATGGAGCGCATGATCCTGCCGGAGACTATTTCATTGATATAAAGTCCCTTCTCCTTTATCTCATTGATGGCACGGTATAGTTCCGCGGGCTTCGATTCCTTCAAAACATATCCGCCTGCACCCGCCTTCACCATTTTTATGATAGCCAGGTCATCGTCAAACATGCTTAAAGCCAATATCTGGATAAGCGGGTAATGTTGCCTGACCCAGACCGTGGCCGCATAACCATCCACCAAGGGCATATTGATATCCATTAATATGACATCCACCTCCTGATGACCCGGCAGAAGTTGTTGCAACTCTTTACCGTTCGCTGCTTCAAATACAATGGACAGATCGGCGAATTCGGATAAAAGGTTGGCAATGCCGCTGCGGAACAGGGCGTGATCGTCTACCAGGGCAATATTTATTTTCTGAGTGGCCATGATCATGCGTATGGAATGGAAAAATAAATAAGGGTACCCCGTCCTGGCTCGGATTGAATGTTCATGGCGCCATTCAGCATGGCGACCCTCCGCTGCATATTCTTCAGCCCCAAACCCTGTCCCTCCGCCGCCGCGTCCCGGGGCCCGAAGCCTATGCCGTTGTCCCCGATGGACAGCGCGACCCTGTTTTCAATATACTTCAATTCAACGGTTATCTTGTCGGCCTCCGCATGTTTGATAATATTATTGAGTGATTCCTGAAAGAGGCGGTACATGAACAGGTTCTTCTCCGCATCCTCAAAGGGGGCAGTCCCCTCCGGCCCGTGAAACGCTATCGAATAATGCCCGTTACGTTCGAGCCAGTTGATCTCCTGTCTTATGGCCTCGGTCAGGCCCTGCTGGATAAGCTGCTCTCCATGGATAAGCTTTGAAAGTTGCCTCAGTTCTTTTATGGAACGGATCACCAGGCCCTGTGCTTCGGAAATTTTCTGCTCCGCCTTTTCCGCATCTTTTATGTTGAGCGACCCGAGGATCATGCTGGTAAGGCTCAGCAGCTGTCCTATATTGTCATGCAGATCACTGGCGAGGTTCTTCCTCGTCTGTTCCTGTACTTCCACTTCCGTCCGGATCAGCTCATTCCCGAACAGCTGGTTCATCCGCTCTTTCTCCTCCTTATGCCTTTTCTTACGTTCGATAAAGATCGATATATAAAAAAACATAAAGAGCGCGGCCATCAGGAAAATGCCGGTGATCACGGCAATGATCAGGATGATATTGTCTTTCTGTATCTGCATATAAAGGCATAAACCCAACAGGAATATAGGATAAAATTGATCAGGATCTCAATACTATACCTGATCGGGACGATCGAATCCTTATTTATGATGGTCATATATTTAAAAAAGAAATTGCTGGCGGTGCTTACAAAATGGAAAAAGAACAATCCGGTCACCAGCCAGAAATCCGCATACCTGTACACGTCGATAAAATCTTCCGTCTTAATCAGGAAATAATAGTAGACCAGACAAATGATCACCATGCATATGGAAAATGAGGTATTGGCGTTGGCGCTGAACACGATAAAATGGGTTGGTATGCTTTCCAACAGGTAGATCGCGCTGAAGACGGCCAGCATGCCCGTTATCAGGATCCTGCTGTTGGATAATGGCCGGTACATTTGGTACATGATCCAGCCGGTGTAAAAAACATACACCGGCAGGAAAATGTTGAACAGCAGATAATTGCTTCTGAAATGTCTGATAAAATAAATATAGAAGCCCGATGATTCTACGCCCACTACTAAAACCAGCAACCAGATCAGCTGCCTGTACCATCCTGTCCTTTTACCGGAAAGTAAGAACAGGGAAAAGATCAGACAGATAAGCTCGATGGCGATCACGGTGCTGTAGAAGAAAAGCATGCTCGGTCGGGTTTATGGGAAAATGGTCCCCAGGTCATAAATGAATTGATCGCCATACAGCTTTATCCTATTTGCCAGCGCCGTATTGGGCTTGATTCTGGCCGGGTCGGTCTTATAATAAATGTCGAAACCTGGCGTATTCTTTATAGAATCATAATCCAGTATATCATAACGATGATTTACCGTATCTATGTTGCGCATGGTAGGGATCATAAAAATACTGACCCTCGGCCGGATGGTGCCATCGCGCATTTTTTCCCTGCATATCTCGGGGTATAAGCCGATGACCCATCTGTAGTTGCTACTTACCACGGGATGAGTGGCGATGAAATCGGGAAAAAAGCCGGTATCATAATCGAGTGCGGTCGAAGGTTCATGAACAATGCATTTTGTCTTTCCTCCATTATGGAACAGTGACAGATTTAATAATGCCGTCGATTTTCTATAGGCATCAAGGTTGTCGTTCGCTCCCGGGGTCGGATGAGGTCCCCACCGGTGGCCCCTGATTTCCAGTTGATCGAATGCGTGTTCGTCAGGGATGTCGGATGTGGCTGCGGCGGCGGGTGCGGTTGTGTTCGTGGTCTCCGTCCTGGGTTTAAATGCCAGGTATCCGGCAAGAAACCCGGCTGCAAGGCAGCCAATAACTACAATGACTGTGGATCTTGTTTGTGACATAAATTAAGATTTAAGGTTGAAATGCAATAATATATCTAAATAAAATTCCGAGTCTACGTGAAAACACCTCTTTCTCTACCAGAATAATACGTGGTCTGGACAGGCGGAATGACGTTAGGAAGGGATTTCCGGGCTATGGAGCTTTGTCCGACCAACCATCTTCTGGTCGCCCGGATCGCCGAAAACGGGATATAGAGTAGGCAAACCAAAAACTCATTGTATGAAAAAGGCAATTCCAGCCGCCCTTTCTACCCTTTCCATCCTATTGTTGTTCATCCATTCATTCGGGCAGACGCCACCCGACAACCTGGTGTTCGATTATACGTCCACCTTTTCCGGCGGGACATCGAGCCAGCAGGTGGAAAGGACAGTACTGAACGGACACCCCTTTACCTTCAGCGTGATCAACCTTCCCGCGGACGTCAACTCGGTGTCGGGATCGGTGCTGTATGATTTTAACGGGAGGAATGGATTAGCCATCTCCGGCAACCTGGCCGTGGCGGCCCATATGGCCACCTGTAACAGGATGTTTGTCCTGGACACCGCGACTTCGGGGTTTACCGTCACCCTCATCTTTTCCAATAGTAATGTCATCATCATACATTTCACGACCGGAAATCCCAGTCCGAATTTCTTTGTGGGCTCTTTTATCAAGTCGATAGCCGGGATCAAAGTGAACAGCGAGCTCCTGGATATCTTATTTAAGGTAAACCTTACCGACAGGAGGCGTATGTATGGGCGCCATTTTTCGTTTGCCCTGATCGGGGCGGATGCGGGACTGTCTTCCAGCGACAGCAGTAATTCCATTCCCCTGCGGTTGAACGAGGCCGTGGTAAGCCTCAACTATTCCCTGAACCGGATACATCCCTGGACGATGAGGGCCGGATTCATCGGTGGCGGGCTGAAGGTCTTTAACGGAAATGCCTATGTGGGCGGTCATGTGGGGATCATGGAGATCAACGGGATATTCCAGGGGTCCTATCTGATGGCGGGGTATTATTATTCACCCTGGCTGACCGGCGTAAAGACCGACTCCATTCCTTACAATTATTACCGGCAGAACCTTTATTTCGAGTCGGCCTTCAATGCCTTTGGCGAGAATGCTCCAAAGGCGCTGCAGTCTATCCGGCTAAAATTCGGATTGTTGTTGCCCGTGGCATCCGCAAAGAAAGATGCCAGCGGGAATCTGGTGTCCGGTGATGCGGTCAGGCCTACCGCAAAAGATTTTATGTACAGGCTTGCCGTGGAAGTGCCGATCGGCGGCCCCATTAAATTCTGATAACCCGTCCTAAAACAGTATGCCATGAACTTATTTAAATGGATCACCCGTCTCCTGGACATCTTATTGTATATATTCCGGCTTGTCGGGATCGAGATCAGAAAACTGCAGTTTGCCTCAAGGGGACCGGAGCCCAAAGACAGCATCGCGATATCCGACAAGGTTACGGACTTTATGGAAGTATTCAAGCCGACCCGTTTATTCTTTGTATTTAATATTCTTGCCGGGGTAATTTTCCTCGCGTTGCCTCAGGGAAAGGATGTCGTTCTGATCGTCATAGAAGACTTGTCGGCCTTTCATTTCGGCTCCCTGCTGTCTTTGCTGGTGGGCGTCGCGGGATGGGCAGTCCTGGCCGAATTCGGCGCGCGGTATAAGATCTATATCAGCGACAACTCGGGGAAATCGCTTTCCGGCAGCCGCGTGAATTACCGTAAACAACTTCAGCGGTTCTTCAGTATGGTCTATCTTCTGCTGCCTTTCCTGGTCGTCCTGCTTGGCGTCGTGACGGTCACCCTGAGCAATCTCCACGTGTTGGACGGGGGATCGGAAAAAAGCTTCTGGTCGGTGGCCTGGCCCTTTTCGACGGTCATTATCCTGCTCATCCTGGTGTCCGCGGGGCTTGCCCGGTTTTATCTGGATGACGGCTTCAATGTCAGATTCAGGAAGGACCCTTCGTGGAAATGGGCGGTGGACTTTTTTAAACTGCCCAAGGAAGAGGAAGACTGGGCAAACAAACTCTATGGGATCTACAACGATTATATTTTCACCATCCGGAAGACAAGTTTTTTTAATAACAGCGAGCCGGCGAAAAAGCTGAAAAAGGCCTATAAGCGGTTTGTCGCAATCGTAAAATCCATGCCGGCGGGGAGTTTTCCGGATCACCTGATCCTCGAGAGCGAGCAGGCCCCGCTGGCTTTCCGGCCACCCACCCATTTTGAGAACGAATATCTGCCGAACTTCAGGCGCCAGCGCTACAAATATGTGATTAACAACGCCGGTTCCTACCGGTGGGTTTATAAGAATGTCCCTGCGTTCTACAGGACCCTGCACCGGCAGGTGAGGACCATTGCCCTGAGTTCACTTGCTGTCATATTGCTCATTTCGGTGAACTTTTTGTATGCCAGCGACTGGATAGGCGCTCCGGGGCTTGTCTGTCTGTCCTTTGGATGCTGGCAGGGGGTATATTCCGGCTTGTTGTATATCGATTACCGGTACAGGAAAGGGGTCTTTATCTCTATCCGGTGGCTCCTCGTGGCCTGGTTCCTGATCGTGTCGTATGTCGACGCAGATCACCCGGTACACTATAACGAACAAGGAAAAATGGCAGATACGCGTCTGTCCCTGAACAGCCATTTCAACAGATGGTTCGGCCGGCATTTACAAGATTCGGCGCATCTTACCCGGTGGAAAGGCGGGACGGCCTTATCCGATACCTGCCACTCCGATCCGGACTGGGTCTATCCGGTGATCTTCATCACCGCGGAAGGAGGGGCTCTTCGGACAGGCGCGTTTACGGCGATGCTCCTCGCCGGGATACAGGACCATTTCCCGGAATTCAGAAAGGACATCTATGCCTTTTCTACGGTCTCCGGAGGGTCCGTTGGCGTTAGTTTTTTCAATGCCGTAAATTATCTGGAGGTCGATACGACGGCCATCTACGACACGACCTACTACCGCCGGAAGAGCAGGGAGTTCTTTAGCAAAGATCTGCTGAGCCCGGTGCTGTCAAAGATGTTTTACGGGGATATCCTCAATTATTTCTGGCCTGTTCACATCGGGCGTCTGGACAGGGCGATCGCGCTGGAAGAAGCCTGGGAACATGATTATCATAAAATATTTAAGAAGACAGGGGATAGAAATATTTATTCCTCGGACTTTATCCGGAGCCAGACCTGCAACCCCGATGTCGCCCCGGCCTGGTTTATCAACACGACGGAGGTAGAAAGCGGGTTGCAATGCTTTCTCAGCAACACGAAACCGGACAGCTTTTTGTTTTACAGAGACAGAGACCTTTTGCTGGAGAAATTAAGGGGTGGTGTCAATTATAGCACAGCGGTCAATTTCAGTTCCCGTTTTCCCCTGATCTCCCCTTCGGCCGCCGTCAGACAGAATGGAGACCGCACGTACCACTATGTGGACGGGGGGTATGTCGAGAACACGGGCGCCAAGACTATGCTGGAAATTTTGCAATCCCTGAAAGATAGCCTGTGCCACCGGCATATAAAGCCTTATGTCATCCAGCTCCGGTTTGGCGATAAGGATGAGTATACGAATACGGGGTTCCTGAACGAAATCAGTTCGGTCGGCTATGGGATCTATGACATACGGGGTGGATATTCGAGGACCTATACCGAATTGCTGAAAAACTATACGGAGCGGGAACTGGGCGGCAATTTTATCCAGGTGCCGCTGGAGGCGACGGCGGGGGAAGTGCCCCTGAACTGGGTTTTGTCGACCCGGAGCATGGGTAATATCGACAGCGCCATAGCAGGGATCTTTCATAATAAATTTAATGAGCTGCACCGGAAACTATTCTTTTTTGAGGGAAACATTCCTGGGCAACCCACCCGGTAAAACCCGCGGGCCCGGTCCCGTGCTCATTCCCCGAACACATGATCAAGGATCGCCTTTACGAGGAGAGGGGGTACGGCATTTCCGGCCAGCATATAGAGGCGGGTGTCGGAAAGACCGGCATCGAGCAGCCGGTCGATATGCCCGTCGGGAAAGGACTGTATACGGAAGGCCTCCCGGGGCGTGATCTTCCGGATCTTTGGATCGGGGACAGGCGCGAGCTGCACGGCGAGGCTGTCTGCCTGATAATGACCCTGGATAAAATCTTCCGAATAATAGTTGTCCTGGCTGGCGCGGTGCATCTTATGCATGCTCTTACACAGGGGTCTTGCGATCAGCTTGTTGATCTCCGCTTTTCTTTTGTACCCTTTGTGTTCGCTCTTGAGGATGGTCTTCAGGATTTTCCCGGAGAGAAAATATTTTTCGCCGGCGCCACGCTCCAGCAGATGCCAGGTGGTGGGGTATTCCGATCCCGCGATATCGACACGCGGCGGAGGTCCGGTGGGAAGATCGTTGTCCCTTGATCCGACAAAGAACACTCTTCTTCTGATCTGCGGCACTCCATAATCCAGCGCATTCAGCGACCAGACCCGCAGCTTGTAGTTCAACCGGCGTTCAAGGGTGTCGACGATCTCCCGGTAGAAAGCGCCCCCGTTCACGGACAGGATGGCCTTGACGTTTTCCAGGATAAAATACTCCGGCTGTTTTACCCTGATGATCCCGGCGATGTCATAGAAAAGATTTCCGCGATCGTCCCCCGTGCCTCTGCGGTTGCCCATCAGCGAATGCGGCTGACAGGGGAAGCCGGCAAACAACAGATCGAAGTCCGGCAAGGCCTCCGCGATCCGCGCAGCTCTTTCTTCCTGGGCTGGCAGCGGACCCCCGATCCCATATTCATCCGGCAGACGGGTGTGTTGCTGGATATCTCCAAGGCTGAGGCTGTCCCCGAAGATCGCGGCATAACCCCTGTTGGCATAGGCATCCATGTCGCTGTGTGCGGCAAAGCTAACCCGGTGGCCTATGCGCGACAGCTCCGCCCCGACCCTGAACCCGCCGATCCCGGAGCACAGATCAAATGCTTTCATTAAGCTGTTTTTTCGGTGATCGCCCCATGGCCTGAATTTTTTTAACCAGCGGCGCGTGATCAGGGCTTCCCCCGATGGCCGTCGTGTGCCCGGCACTTCCCCCGCTGGCTGCATGGAGATTTTCGCGGATGGCCTCGCCGAGGACCCTTGCCAGCATGGGTGGTACGGCATTCCCGATCTGGTGGTAGAGGCGCTGGAAATTGCCGAGGAATACATAATCGTCCGGGAAGCTCTGTACCCGTGCGGCTTCCCGCGCCGTCAGTCCGCGGGCCTGCTCCGGATGGATATACATGTTGCAGTCATACCGCATATGCGCCGTGATGGTCCTGCAATATTCATCATGCCGCAGCTTGAAATATTTGTCCTTGAAGATCCCGTTCCTGTTAGCATAGGGCATGATCTCCCGGATGGAGGCGGCCAGCGAATTCTCTCCCGGTCTGAGCCGCCCGAAGATCTCGATATCGCGCCGGTTGTTATATCTCGCCTTGTGATGGAACAGAGGGACCGTTGTGGCCCCGGCATGGAGGGACCGTACCCAGCCGCTGGCTCCCGAAAGGGTATGCATCGTAAAAGCACGACCCGAGGCGGCATTATTAAAACTGGTATCGTTCCTTTTGGAATGCGCCAGCAGCGTTGGCAGATCACCGATAGCCGCCGCCAGGGGAATGGGTACACCGGTCTTTTTGTCCACGATGGCCGCGATGGTGGACCGCAGTCTTGCCTCCGCATCGGGGTAATGTTTGCCGGAGACGGCGAGGAAGAAGACCCGGCGTCTGTTTTGCGGGATGCCATAGTCCTTTGCATTGAGGAGGATATGCGCCGCATGATAACCCAGCCTGTCGAGGTCATGGATGACCCCATCGTATTCTTTCAGCATACCCGAAACGTTCTCGATCAGGATGAACCTGGGGCCGATCATCCGGCAGGCATCGAGCAGGGAGGTATAAAGCTTGTCGCGGGGGTCGTTGTCCCTGCGCTGCCGGTTGGCCGTGCTGAAGCTCTGGCAGGGGACGCCACCCGTAACGATGTCGATATCCCAGCTTTTTCTCCGCTTGTGGCTGGCCAGCCAGTCCCTGATATCGCCCGCCGACATTTCGATCGTGGCGTTGCTGCGGTTGTATGCATAGGTGGCCATGCACCAGGGATCGAGATCGGTGGCGATCTTCGGGTTCAGCCCCGCCCATTCGAAGCCCAGCGAAAGCCCACCGGCCCCGCAGAAAAAATCCGCAAAGGAAGGGGCGGACCGATCCTTCGCTGCCCGCTCCGTTGCCGCCCGACCCGTCTCATGGCCCGACAGGCTGTCTGTCCCGCGTTGCCCCGCATACCAGGCGCAGTTGTATTTCAGCGGACAGACCGGACAGCGGGGTTCATCGCCCGCGCAAATATCTTTTAGTAATTGACCGGCAGATTGCAGCCCTATGCCCGCCGCGGCGCCCCAGCCGAAATATCTTCGCAGTACGGGCTGGTCCTTTTCTGTCGCTGGGTCCGTGACTGGATCGGCGCCTGGGCCTGTGACGGGATCCGTGACCGGATCATTGATCAGATCGCCGTTGCCGAGCTGCGTATTGATAAAATTCCAGTAAGCGGCCTTGTCGACGCTGGCGCCGCAGACATTCGGGTCCGGCTCGGGGAAAGGCCATTTCTTGGTGGATGGGATCATCAGGATCAAATGTACTATTTCCGGGATGATCTCCGCCGTCCTCTGCATCCCGGAATAGAGGATATAAAAAATTTTAGTTTAAATTACATACAACCCACTCAAAAAAACCCATGTTTAAAAAGATAATACTCCCCCGCCCCGCGCGGTCCATGGCCTTCGCGTCCATCTGCTGTCTCCTGCTTCTTTCCGCCTGCAACAACGGCGACAAGGCATCCGGAACGGCCCCGGCGACCAACCCGACCGACTCCGCCAGCGCAGCCTCCGTCACAGACGCACCAAGCGCAAGTCCCTCCGCCTCCGGAGCCTCCGGAACAGCCAACGCGGACGCCTCTCTCAAACCCGCGACCCCGCCCGCCAATTTCAAAGATCAGTATGCGACGGTCAACGGGGTGAAGATCCACTATGTCATCGGCGGCGAAGGCGAGCCCCTGCTGCTGGTGCATGGTTTTGGTCAGAACTGGTATATGTGGAACCGGCTCCTGCCCGAATTCTCCAAACATTTTACGGTGATCGCGCCCGATCTGCGCGGTGTCGGCGAGTCGGACAAACCAGCCGGTGGGTATGACAAGAAGACGATGGCCGCCGATCTGCACGAGCTGATCAAAAAATTGGGTTACAAGAGTATCAACCTCGCCGGGCATGACATCGGGCTGATGGTAGCCTATGCCTATGCCGCACAGTTTGGCGACGAGGTAAAGAAAATAGCGCTTATGGATGCTTTGCTGCCGGGGATCGAGCCGGTGTGGAGCATGGTCAGGGCGCAGGCCTGGTGGTTTGGCTTTTTTAATTTTTCCGCATCGGGCGCGCTGGTCGCGGGAAGGGAACGGTTGTTCCTCACGAATTTCTGGCCGGTGGTCGGGCATGTGAACGACGCCTTTACCAGGGCAGAGGTCGATGAATTTGTCAGGGCTTATTCGCAGCCCGGCGCCACAACGGGGGCCTTCCATTGGTTTGGCAATTTCGAACAGGATGCAAAAGATAATAAGGAGCTGGCGAAACACAAGCTGAAAATGCCCCTGCTGGCTATGGGCGGGGAATACCAGGCCGCATCGTTCCTTGGGGATCATTGCCGGCTGGTGGCGGAGCATGTAAAAGAATCGGAGATCAAAGGCGTGGGACACTGGATGGTACAGGAGAATACCGCCCAGGTGCAGCAGGACCTGCTTGATTTTTTTATGGGAAAGTAAGGAGCCAATAGCCGGACAGCGGGGGAAGCATGGGTTCAGCGGTCGCCGCGCATGGGCAAAAGCACGGTCATCGCGCATGGACAAAAGCAGGCTCATTTGGCACTGTCCTTGCAGTACGTATAGCCCCTTCCAACCCGACACCGGCGAACCTAAAAGCCTGTGACCCATGAAGAAACAACCCTTTCTATCCTGCCTTCTGCTGGCAGCAGCCAGCTTTTCCATTTTTAATTGCATAGCCCAGACCGTACAGGTCCAGGTCGATATTTTGTCCGGTCGCCGGACGGTGTCCCCGTATATCTATGGCCGCAACAATTCCCTGTCGGACAATGCGGGCAGCCCGCTTAGCGCCACGCAGTGGCAGCTGTATAAGGATGCGGGGCTGAATTTCTTCCGCGAGAATGGCGGCAACAATCTCACGAAATACAACTGGCGGCAGAAGCTGTCGAGCCATCCCGACTGGTATAACAATGTCTATGCGCATGACTGGGATTTTGCCGCGGCCTCCCTGCAGCAGCATATTCCAGCGGCGCAGGGGATGTGGGGGTTCCAGCTGATCGGCCAATCCGCCAGGAACAACACGAATAATTTCGACGACTGGGATTATAACGGATCGAACTGGTGGACGGGCACGGTGCAGAACCTTGCGGGAGGCGGTATCCCCAATGCGGCGGGCGGAGCGCAGGCGACGCAGAACGGCGATACCAGTCGCTATCTCGGGCACTGGCCGGCGGATTCGACGACGGGGATCATCGGGCATTGGTTCGGGCCGGGCGGCCAGGGGCTGGACTCGACAAAGATCCGCTACTGGAATATGGACAACGAAGTGGAGATCTGGTCGAGCACGCATGACGATGTGATGCCGGTGCAGCCCAGCGCGGAGGCGTTTATGCAACTGTATTTCGCGGTGGCGAAGAAGGCGAGGGCGTTGTATCCGGGGATCAAACTGACCGGACCTGTGAGCCCCAACGAATGGCAGTGGTATAACTGGAACAACGCGCCGGTCACGGGCAGTGACGGCAAACAATATCCGTGGATGGAATATTTTATCAAGCGGGTCGCCGAAGAGCAGGCGTCGACGGGCATCCGGCTGCTGGATGTGATCGATCTGCATTTTTATCCGGGCAGCAGCAGCGCAGCGGTCATCACGCAGATGCACCGGGTCTTCTTTGACAGCAGCTATGCCTTCCCGGAAGCCAACGGGGTGAAGGTGGTGAATGGCGGATGGGATAACTCGATCCAGGTAGAAGATATTTTTGGACGATGCCAGAGCTGGCTGAACAAATATATGGGCATGAACCATGGGGTGCATTTCGCGGTGTCCGAGACGGGGATCAATTCGGGGAACGATGCCAATCTGCTGGCCGTCTGGTATGCGTCGACGATGGGGGAGTTTATGAAACATGGGGTGGAGTTCTTTACGCCCTGGACCTGGGGTGCAGGGATGTGGGAGACGCTGCATCTGTACAGCCGGTATAACAAAGGCACCAGCGTGAGCGCGGTGTCCAGCGATGAGCCGGATGTAGGGTCGTACGCGACGGTGAATAACACAAACGATTCGGTGACGGTGGTGCTGGTCAACAAGTCGCAAAGCCAGACGGAAAATGTGACGGTCCAGTTCTCGGGTTTCGCGCCGGTGAACCAGGCCTTTACCATACTGACGCTGTCGGGGTTGCCGGCGGGGTCGGAGACCTTTGTCAGCCACACGCAGAATGCGCTGCAGACGACGAGTATTTCACCGGCTGGCGGCAGCCTGCAACTGAGTCTTGCGCCCATGTCGGTGACATCCATGCAGGTGGCGGGTTTGCAGACGGTGCTGCCGCTGTCGCTGCTGAATTTTACGGGCACAAAGGCGGGTGAGTCGGTGTTGCTGCATTTTACGCTGACGGATGATAAGGAGCTTTCCCGTATCGAAATAGAAAGGAGTGCGGGTGGGGCGGATTTCAGCCGGATCGGGACGATTGCGGGGCCTGCGTCCACGGGCACAGCGGCTGCCGGCAACGGCAGCCCGGCGATGGGCGGATCGGTCATAAGCGGCTCGACCATTAACGATCTTTATTCCTTTTCCGACGATCAACCGCTGCCGGCCATCGGATACTACCGGTTGCGGATGATCGATGTACAGGGGAAGGGGACATACAGTCCGACCCTGGCCATACGGATGGGCGGCAGCGAACAATTTACCGTCTTCCCTAATCCGGCTAAGAATGTCTTGCATGTGCAGTGGAGTCTGCCGGCGGGGATCGCGACGCCAAGGACGACGGCGGCGGCGATGCTGAGCCTGCGTATCGTGGATGCGGCGGGTAAGACAGTAAAGAGCCTGAGCATACCGGGTACAGGCACGGTCTCGACGCAGGTGGATATCAGCAGTCTGCAGAAGGGGCTTTATTATATCTTTGCCGGTGAGGAGGTGCGGAGCTTCCTCAAGCAATAAACCCCATCGCTATGTCATCGAGCCCCATACAAGGAAACACCCAGGGAGACGCCCAGGGAGACGCAATCCCGAACGCCACGGACCCGGCGACGGTCGCACCGACCGGTCCGGCAACCCACATCGACGAAGTCCTGTCGCGGCTGACCCGCATTATCGCGGACAGTCAGGGCAAGGATGAACGGACCGGCTATTTCGCGGCGCTGTATTATAAGGTGACGGCGCGGGTGAAGGACGGCATAGCCAGGAATGAATTCGAGGATGGGGCAAGGATGGAGAAGCTGGATGTAACTTTTGCCAACCGCTATCTGGCCGCGTTGGAAGGCTGGCAGCGGGGCGTTGCGCCGACGGGATCGTGGAGTGTGGCGCTGGACTCTACGAAGCGCTCATCGGTGCTGGTCCTCCAGCATCTTTTGCTGGGCGTGAATGCGCATATCAATCTCGATCTGGCGATCGCGACGGTGGAGACGGTGCGTGCCTGCGGGCAATCCTTGTCAGACATCCGGAAGGACTATGACGCCATCAATGCGATCATCGGTTCGCTGACCTATGAAGTGATCAACGAGATCAATCGGGTGTCGCCGTTGTTATCGCTGCTGGGGCTGCATGGGGACCGGCCGGAGCTGTTGCTGATCCAGTTCAGCATCGGCAATGCGCGGGACGGGGCCTGGTGTTTTGCGGAGGAGCTGGACAAGCATACGGGCAATGCGTATGCGGCCTGTATCGTCTCGCGCGATGGCGATATTGCGAAGCTGGCGGGGGCGCTGATCCAGCTCAAGGGGTTTATCCGGCTGACGCTCTGGCTGGTGCATGTCTTCGAATGGAAGAACCCTGGGAAGATCATCCGCGTGCTGGATGGATTGAAGAAGACGTTTATCAGGGTGGGGGATCTGTCCGCCTAATCGTAATAGGAGAAGTCAGTATGTGTTTCAATATGCTTTCCGTTATCCGATCCGTTGGTCAACAGGAGATCGCCGGTTTTTACCAATGGCCTGCCCGCCGCATCGTAGGTGTAGGTATAATTGACCTGGTAATTGATGCCGTCACCTGTACGGATATTCCGCCGGGGGTTGTTCCGTTGCAATCCCGACGCCGGTAACAGGATAAGGTGATGGTTCTGATCGACCTGCAGCAGTGAAAACCCATCCGCATTTACTTTATCATCGTAGTTCTCAAACCGGTCGGTAGACGTAGAGGCCGTCTGCGGACCGACCGGGTGGAACTGATTGACCAGCTCCTTCAGATTGCCATCCGGATAATAACTGAACTGCATCGTCTGATCCGGGGCAAAGCCATTGCCGTCCCTTACCTCCCATTCGAGCCTTTGCAATTGGTGAGAAGCCGCGTACGTAAGGATACATTGCCGGTAAAGGGTCCCATTCTCATTGATGATCTGGATGGCGGAAAGCTCGCCGTTGGCGTACCCGTATTGAAGCCTGTCCCGGTTGCCGGCTTTATTTTCCATTTTCAGGATGTCCTTGCCGGCATAACTGATATCATAGACCGCCAATCCCCCGGAAAAGCCAGCCCTTGCAATATTTCCCGAATCGGTATAGTCAAAATGATAGTATGGAGAAGGGAGGCTGCGCACATTCATGTCCTTCAACTTCACCGCGGGTGCGTTGGTGGGTGGGTCCATCGGGACCACAGGGTCCTTATGACAGGAGACCATGATCATGACGAAGGAAACCACCAGTAAATATCTCGCTTTCATGCCTGCATTTTTTTGGGAAATATAAAAGTAGGAGATCCTGGGGCCCGGTCGGGTTCCCCTGTGCAAGTGGTTGACATGCCTTTTCCTCCGGTGGGATCCACCGATTTAAAGGTAGTGACTGTAAACCTGCTGCTCCGTCCCATAAAGGGTTGTCCCTTACAGTAATTCAGTCGGAGCTATACCAAACTTCTGCTTAAACGAATTGGAGAAATGGGAGAGGCTTTCAAATCCAAGGTCTGAATAGATCGCAGATGGTTTTTTACTTTTCTTTTCTATCTGGTAACGAGCTTCTGTCAGGCGTTTGTCCTGTAACCACTGTCGGGGCGATGTGCCGAATGTTTTTTGAAAGTCCCTCTTGAAGCCTGCAAGACTTCTTCCTGTCAGTTGTGCAAATTTTTCAACAGGAACATTGAAATGAAAATTACCGAGCATGAATTTTTCCAGATCAATTTTATGTGGCTCGGAAAAGTCAAACAGAAATGCGTTTAACCCGGGCGTGGCATACAGCAATAACTCAACGGCTTCTTTTACTTTTAACATACCTAACTTGTTTGTTATTACGGTCTGCGGCTTGTCCATATAAGGAATCAAGGATTGAAAAAAACCTTGTATGAACTCATTTTTGGGGATAAAGACATTCGGTTTACCTTTGTATTTCTCCCGCACTTCTACCTGGTTTTCAAGGGCATATTTCTTTATAATATCCTGGCTTAACAGAATGAATATGATTTTATAATCTTCCCCAGGTAAAGGTGTTTTCGTCATTTTCACAAATTGATGCTTACGCATCAACAGTACGTCTCCCCGCTTTGTTGAAATTTTTTGACTGGAAGTTTCAAGCGTCAGTTGTCCGGAAATTTGCAGTGCTAATACACTTTCCGAAAGAAAACCATCCTTTTCTCTTTCCTTTTCTGTAATCCAGGAGTAAACAATACTACCCGGAATGATGTCAGTCGAATTATTCACCATACTAAGATAAGGTTATTTATACCTGCTCAGGCAGTCTAACCATTGCTGCACTTTCCCGCCTTACCTGGGTGCCGGATAAGGGTCACCAAGAATAGCGCCTATGGCAAAAGTCGTGTTCAGCATATTAAGCTCCTCCTCCGTAAAAGTAATTTCAAGCGCCTGCAAATTCTCGGTCAGTCGTGACCGTTTGCTCATACCTATCAATGGCATGATATCCTGTCCCCGTGTAAGCAGCCATGCAATTGCCAGTTGGGTGGGTGTATATCCTTTTTGGTTTGCCAAAGATGTAAGTACTTCCACCTTCTTCAGGTTCTTTGACAAGTTTTCTCCCTGAAAGCGTGGCAGACGGTTGTGGTAATCATTTGGTTCAAGCGGAGCCTTTACCGTGCCTGTTAACAATCCTTGCGCAGTATTACCATAGGCTACTATTCCAATTCCTAATGCTCTTGCCGCAGGAAGGATTTCCGGTTCTATTTGCCTTTTTGCTAATGAATACTCAATTTCCAATGCCGTTACCGGATGTATGCTGTGCGCTTTGCGTAATTGTACTGCATTTACTTCAGACATGCCAAGGTAACGTACCTTTCCTTCTTTTATGAGGTCGGCCACAGCGCCTATCACCTCTTCAACCGGGACAGAAGGGTCTAACCGGGCTGGCTGATAAATATCAATTGTTTCCACACCTAAGCGCACCAATGAATAGGTAATATAATTTTTAATGGATGCCGGCCTTAAATCTAATCCACCAAAACCTCCGCCCGGGGTCATCTGTACGCCAAACTTTACACTGATAACCGCCTGGTCTCTTCTGCCTTTTAATGCCCGCCCCACCAGTAGTTCATTGTGACCGCTACCATAAAAATCTGCCGTATTGATGAAATTGATCCCGTTATCCAGTGCGGCCTGAATCGTTGCAATACTTTCTGCCTCATCTTTTGCTTGTCCGCCAAAACTGGCAGACATTCGCATACAACCTAATCCAAGTGTTGAAACAGATGGTCCATTCTTACCAAGGTTTTTTTTTGTTACTGTTTTCATTTCTGATGTTTTTTGAATTACCATGCAAAGATGGAAAACAAAGTGCAGCGGATGATTGTCTGTACGGCTCAATTTACTTTCCCGTGTGGCTCACGGAAAACTTGTCTTTATGAATGGAAACAGATCACTCCCCGATCCCCATGCGCATTTTTAACAGATAATTGCTGAAGCCCGCCCGCTCATAGGCCTTTATGGCGCCCGCGTTCTGCGGGTAGACTTCGAGATACATTTCGATCATGCCTTTTGTAAGCGCCCAGTCCTTCAAGCCGTCGATGATGAGCTGATTGACGCCTTTGCCCCGGTATTCGGGCAGGACATACATAAAGCCGAGGTAGGCGTGTTGGGGGTGTATGAGATAGTGTTTGGAATTTTCGATGCGGGCGTAGCCGGAGCCGATCAATTTGCCGCCTTTCACTTCCCCGCCTGGCGTCTGCGCAGGTTCGCCGCCTAGTATGGCTACTAGCAGCTCGATATGATCGGCGGTGATCAGTTCGCGGAGGTTATAATAGTGGATCTTCCCCGGCCGGAGGGTGTGGTCGAAGGGCCGTTCGGCCGTGATGACGCCCTGTTCGAATAGCAGGAGGGAGTCCATGTCTTCGAGAGTAGCCTTTCTGATGGTTATTTTTTCCATGCGTCCGGTCGTTTTGCCGCAAAATTACACTGGAATGTCCGGATGTAGCCATGAAATGCAGGGGTGCATGGCGGGTCTAGGTTGGCTTATCCTTTGTATTGCGGATGAGGCTGATGCCTGCGAAGAAGAAGATGACGCCGAGGATGCTGTAGACGGCGATCTCCTTTATCCTGCGGCCGCTGCCGCCATTGGTGTTGATGAAGCCGATTGCGGCCATTACGAGGCCAATGAGGCCCAGGATCGAGAGGATGATGCCCAAAATTCGCTTTTCCATGGTTTTTTGTTAGATATGGGGTAGGTATTCAAAAGCCGTGCCGCGGGGGGGGTGGAGGTCCGGCCGGCTTTCGACGCGGCTGGGGCTGAGGCTCCGGCCCCGGCGCAGAATGGTCAGGGTATGTATGGCCCTCCCGGCGGGCATCAGCCCTTAACAAGCAGGCTCATTATGAAATCCGGATTCTGATCCCCTACCAGAATGAGTTCCCGGACGATCTCTTTATTAGAAGTTGTTTTAGGAGACTCAAGGTAAATCTTTCCGTGATCGGGGTAATAACCCATGCCCCATTTATGGCTCGGATCATACCAGATTTTTTTTACTTCTGAGCGATGGACAATGAAGTTAGCCTTATCTCTTTTCAAAAATTTCGGTTCATCTGTGCGTAAAGAATCGGCGTAGGACTGGTCCATTTTTTTATTAACATAGGCAGCTGGATTTCGGATATCCCGCATCGGAATAGTCGTTCCAATTCCAAGATTCGGTCCGCAGACAATATACCCGTTGACCCTGGCTCCCATAATCAGACTGTCTGTTACATAAACCTTGTAAATGCAGTTCAACAGACCCTTATATTCCATTGCAATAAAATAGGAAGGCTGGACAGCCCTTTCGAATATACGAACAGAGGGAGTCCAGTTGAAAATGGTCATTGCTGAAAGGATTAGCAGTGTTCTCAATTAGTTATATTTTATCTTGTTATTATTTATTATCAGTTGCATTCCGCAATGTCAATAATGAACGGCTGGGGACCAGACTTCAGATCTGGCACCTGGCATCCTTTTTCATAGCCATGATATTTTTACAAAACTAAGAAATGTCACCTGCCCCCACGACAATGGATTTGCCCCGGAAAAAGGGAACTATTGAACGTAACCATCCCAAATGTTCATTTTTTAAATAACTTTTTGGGTCTTTATGATATTGGTTTCCAGCTAACATCATAAATTAGTTACATGGGTTACAGGCTGATACGGATAAAAGCGTATTTAGTGCATATTTTTGAAGGGGACAATCTAGTAGCATCCTGTCACCGGCGAACAGACCGGACCGCTTCGAAAAGCTCAGACAAAATGTTTCCCGCTTCCGGCTCAAAGAGATTTTTCTGATTGCTTACTTTTTAGAAGTGGAAGAAGCGATGATCCTCAACCTGATATACGAGCAATACCTACTCCAGATGGCTGAAAAATAATACTCACACTTGTTATTTTCATTATATATAACTGAAATATATACAATAATTTACATTCTTTATAATTTTAGCAAATTGCTCAAATGTAAAAAATAATTAAGTGTTCGGATGGTTAAATCATAATGCTCATCGTATAGTAGTCTACGGATAGTCGTTATAAAATATTGCCTGCCAGTTCAGGGCATCCTCCAAAAGTTGCCATATCATCCCCTTTAGAAAATAAGCTCTGCAGGCATTCGCTGCAGAGCGCATTGCCGTTCAGATGCCAATAACCATTAAACATTTCTCATGTGAACCGACACGCAGCAGACGATGGCGTCCTGCGGGGTGACTCCACGGAACCCGGCTCTCCGGGTTGCCTTTGTACTTATCGGTGATCGGGCGGATCGGTAAGGCTATATCAGGCAAGCGCCCCTGCCACCAGGGCTGCCGCGGCCACGCTCCAAAAATTCACCCAGTTGTTGCTGAGCTGGCCCTTTCGCTCCAGCGCGGCGCCGAGGATAGAATCCGTGAGATTACCGACGGCGCCGGCAATGACAATCACCAGAAGATCCCGGGTCCAGCCAAGACCGGCGCCATAGATAAGCGCGATGATGGCTGCACCTGCTATACCGATGAGGGTGCCTTCGAGACTGATGACGCCATTCAGCCCTTTGGGCTCGGCCTTCCAGATGAGGCAGTTGTAGAATCGCCGGCCGTACAAAGTCCCCAGCTCGGAGGCGAGGGTGTCGGCCGTAGCCGCGGCAAAACTAGCGGCGATCATCAGGTGAAGCGCATGTACATGCCGGTGGAAAAAATTTGTTGACAGGGCGAGGATCGTAGCAACACCCGCATTGGCCAGCACCTGCCCCGGCGTTCTTTGCTGCGCGGTGTGGCCTTCATGATCGACCTTGTTTTTTTCGGTCCTTCGCCAGCCGGTCGCCAGCGTGCCGAGCAGGAAGAAGGTGACGAGCAGCAGGAAGCTGGTGATGCCTCCGTCACTATATATGATCCAGCCGACCACCCCGCCTGTCAGCGCGGCCAGGAGGGTGAGCTTGCGCGACCGGACGCTGAGGAACATTCCAGCCAGAAGGAAGATAGCGACCGTTAATGGTGTCGAAAAAAAAGGAAGCGAGCTGTTCATGTTGGAGGTGTCAGGCACGCAAAATTAAGGGTAATCCGGTGACTCACGTCCGTTGATAAGGCCTGTACTAATCATCGGCTAAAGGGTTCCCCTTACCGTCAGGAAATTAAATTACAGATCGCTTTATATCGGACCGATTTTTTTGACAGGGATTAAATTTTTCAATAACTTCCTGTTACCGACAAAAACCTTATCTATTACTCATTATGGTTAACAACCCCCTCATTCCCTTCCCATCGACCCCCGGACGAAAACAGATCCGTTAACCGCTTGCAATAGTTAGGTTCCGTTGGCATAGCCCTGCTATGCAAAAACGATTGCCATGATTGTTGTTTTCATTTTCAGCGCCATACTACAATGTCTTGGTCTGCCATCCGGCCAGCCCTCCAGGCCTTCAAAAACGTATTTCCCCAATACACGCGGCGACTACTGGGAATATGCCGTGTACGACTCCAGCAAGACGCGCGACCACCCAGATTTTCAACGTGACTATACGGTCAGGATAACGGTCGGCGGCAGCGTCAACCTTGCCGATGGAAAACCAGCCACGGTCTGGCAATATCAATACCCCTGGGGCAAAGACACCGGATATGTCCGGATGGATGGCGATACGATCAAAATATTCGACCGCATCTACTCCTCGTCAGTCCGGGCGCTGAGTTTTCCCAGGCAGCTCTTCATTCAGCCCTTTGTATTGAATTCCTCCTGGGAGGGTAAATTGCTTTTTACCGACAGCTTTCGGGTGGTGGACCGATCCACCGTGACCACTCCCGCGCAAACATTTACCGGATGCTATACCCTGGTCCGCCATTACAGAGGTCCCAACCTGGAATACAAGGACCGCTTTTGGTTCAAGCCCTACACCGGCATGGTCAGAATAGATTACCACCAATACAACATGGGAGTGCTGACCATCGCAACATGGCAGCTTAAAAGATATTCTTTACATTAAACTTTCATACTATGACACATTTATCCTCTAAAGGAGTTCTCTCCGCGATGCTTTTCATTTTTTGGGCTGCGACAACATCCGGCCAGTCTCCGCAGAACGGCCAGAAGACCGCGGTATCCCTCGCTCCGGGGGTGACCAGGCCTGTTGGCGCAAACACAAAGGTTACGCCTTTTTCGGCGGTTATTTCGCGCAATACGCTTGTTGCCTCATCCGTTCATCCGCAGTCGGAGGTTAATATCAGCATCAACAAGACCAATCCACAGGTATTATTGCTTTCTTCGCAGACTTTCCCCGTAACCAATTCGTGGCAGGGGGCCTGGTGGAGTTCCAACGGGTCCATCACCTGGACAGGATCGGACAACTTACCCAATAACGCACCGGGACGGGGAGATCCTTCCACCGCCTTCGATGCTGCGGGAAATGGGTTTATCGCCACGATGACACCTGTGCCCACCGATATCAATGCCGAACCCACGGGATACCTGGTACAGAGTACGGCAAATAATGGGACCACCTGGCAGCCACAGGTTGCCGGTGCGGCCAATATCGAATTCGATAAAGACATGATCGGTACCGATGATGTAGCTACCAGTCCTTTTGCCAATAACCTGTATGGGGTCTGGATGGGCGCAAATAATTTCGTACAATTCAACCGTTCAACCAACCACGGCGTTAATTTTTCAAATCCCATCACCCTGAATAATCACTGGGGCCAGGGCGCCAATGTCCAGACGGGCCCTACCGGCCAGGTGTATGTATGCTGGGCCGACTATACCAATGGCGCCCTTCCCGAGAAGGGGCTTGGCTTTACCCGTTCGCTCGACGGAGGGGTCACCTTTGCTGCCGCGGCCGTAGCCTTCAATTACACGGGAATAAGGACCAGCAACGGTGGCCAGGCTGAGTTTAACAATACAAGAGTGAACAGTTTCCCTTCGATGGCGGTGGATAAAAGCAACAGCCCGCACCGTGGCCGTATTTACGTGGTGTATGCCGCTAAACAAAATGGGAATGGGAAGGCCGTTATCCAGACGAACTGGTCGGACAATCAGGGCGTCAACTGGTCGGCGCCGGCTATTGTCAGCATTGCCGCAGGTCGCCAGAACTGGTTCCCATGGGTGGCGGTGGACAATAACGGGGTTGTTTTTATAACGTATTACAGTCTGGATCAGACATCTGGATTTTCCACCAGTACCTATGTGGCTACTTCCGTCGATGCAGGAACTACGTTTACCAACCAGGTGGTCAGCAGCGCTGCTCATACTACAGCCCCCATCCCGGAATTCGGGGGCGGGTACGCGGGAGACTATATCGGCATTGCCGCCTATGGATGGAAGGCCTATCCCGCATGGATGGACAACCGATCGGGACAGTGGCAGAACTATGTAGCCGTGGCGGATAATTCACCGGTGATCAATGGCACCACCGCCTTTTGCACTTCGTCCAGTTTTACGCTTACCAACGTACCATCGTGGTATGTGCCGACCTGGACCGTATCGCCGGCAGGGGTCGTCGGCCTCTCGGGTAGCACGGGCTTGTCGGTCACTGCCACCAAACAAAGCGTAGGAAGCGCCACGCTTACGGCTACGATCAATGGCAGCACGGTCGTCGCATACATCACCACGCAGCCGCAGGTAAGCAACATCACATATAATATGTCGGGCGGCTGCAACGGCGGCATCCAAAGCTGGTATGCGAGCGCGACGCCCAATATGCCCGGAGCCACTAACTGGCAATGGACCGTTGATAATCCCAATTCCGGTATATACATCAACAATCCAGGATCGCCCAGCACGTTTTTCGATGTATCCAGGGGAGGGGGCGTATCGATAACCTACAGCGCCTGCGGAGTGACCTCTTTGCGTAATGGTATAACGATCTGGAGCAACTGCAACCATTCATTCGTCGTATCACCCAATCCGGCCAGTTCGACGGTCACCGTCGCCCCCGTAACGGATATGAAAGCTTCCGTCAAGGCCCCTTCTATTACTTCCCTGACCATTTATGATGCCCTTGGCAATGTCAGAAAACATCAGGCTTTTAATAAAGTGGCTTCGGCATCGCTCAACGTATCCGGACTGGGCGCCGGTATCTATTATATAGAAATAACGGATGGAACGTATAAAGAAAGGCAGCAGATCCAGGTGATCCGGTGATAACCACAGGTGATCCGGCGATAACCACCAGGGTAGGGCGCCAGCCCTACCCTTTTCCTGTCTTGTCGGGTGGCATGGTTTTTTCAGGCTTTTCCTGAAACTGATCCTAACATATTATGACACAGGATACTAAGCTGACTTTCACTTCCTTTGATTATTTTAAAGCCCTGACCAACCATCCCAAAGAAAATTCGGTCCTGTTTATAAGTCCGAACGGGATCGTCCAGAAGGTAAACCGGGCCTTTCTTTTGTCGTTCGGCTATGCCGAACACGAAGTCGTCGGACAGCATCTTGATATTTTGTTCACCGAAGAAGACAGGCAAAAGGACAAGCCAGGCCGGGAGATCAAGACGGTACTGGATGAAGGACAATGTTCCGATAATAATTACCTGGTGAACAAGGATAAAACGCTGACCTGGGTATCCGGGGAATCGATACTGATCCGGAACGACCAGGGTGAAAAATGCGTGCTCAAGATCATCCAGAATATACACACCCAGAAAGAATCCGAGAATTCGATCGTACAGCTCAATGTATTTAACGAGAATATTTTAAGCTCGATCGAGGATGCCGTGATCGTGCTGGGCAGCGATCACGACATTGTAAAGGCAAACCAAAGTTTCTTTAAGCTGTTCGCCCCTGAACAGGAAGATCTCGCGAAGATAAATTTTAATGTGATCCTGCAATCCTTTGATTCCCCTTTTTCAATTTTTAAGCATATTTCAAATGCATTCAGGCCTGGGGCCGTTTCTTCAAGAATGCAGGCCGAGTTCAATGGGAATAACGGGTCGGATAAAAAGGTATTCGATATCAGCTTTACCAGACTGAATCCAGGGGACGGGCTGAGCAACCTGGTGATCATCTTTCATGACGTCACGACACAGAAACTTTTTGAAAAGCAGATCGAAGACATCCTCAATTTTGTCGGCCATGAATTAAGGAATCCGCTGACCAGCGTGATCCTGAGCATCGAGCTGATGGAAGGGCTGCTCAAAGAAAAAGATCGGCCTGAACTGAGCGGGGCCCTGGCCATCGCACGGAACAATGCCCGCCGGATCAATAAGCTGGTGAAAGAACTGTATAATTCCAGCAGCGTCAGCTCGGGCAATCTGAACCTTCAGGGGAATGAGTTCGATTTTGTCGACATGGTAACCGAGGCTATCCACAGCACCCGGCAGATCCACCCGGCTTTTACGATTGCGCTGCAGAGCAGTGAGGCATGCAGTATTTACGGGGACAGGGATAAGCTTATCCAGGTCGTTACCAATTATCTGTCCAATGCTATAAAATATTCAAAGGACAGTCTGGGGATCGAAGTGACGATCCGATGCGAGGAAAATGCGGTTATCTTGTCCGTAAGGGACCATGGGGTGGGTATTCCGGCAAAGGAATTACCCTATATCTTCAACCGGTTCTTCAGGGCGGAGAAGACCAAGGACCTGGAAGGGCTGGGGCTTGGCCTGTTCCTGTGTCGCCAGATCATAAAATCGCACAACGGTCATACCTGGGCCGAAAGCCTGGAAGGAAAGGGCTCGACCTTCTATTTTTCCGTACCCATAAACCCTGTGGACATTCTATGACACTCTCTACACAGATCGTCTCCCTGTTCATCCTCGCTATACCCATTGCCTGTATTGCGTGGACGGTGACGCATGAGCAGATCTTCTTCGAGCCGAGGGAATATTGCCGCAAGCAGAGCCTGGAGGCTAAGACCCTGCTCAGGAGAAAATTTTTCTACCTGTTCACCTGCGAATACTGTTTTAGTTTCTATGTCACTGCCTTATTGCTGATCATTACAAAGTATCAGTTATTGTTCACCGATTGGAGAGGCTACCTGATCGGAGGGTTCTCCCTGGTGTGGGTCGCCAATATTTATATGAGCCTCTTCTTGCTGATCCGTACCGATATAAAAAAAGAAGGGACCGATGTCAAGCTCAAAGAATCGGAATTAAATAAATAGGGTACGGAGAAACCTTATCGGACCAGATGGCCAACCGGACAGTCTTATGGTTGCTCTTTATCGGACTGATCGGGTGGATCCTGAAACCAACTCCGGTGGATGGATACGCCCATTTCAATCATCAGAAAAGTACGGTTGGCGAAATCGAATAGCTCAACGTTCAGAACCCCCAGTCTCACGAGCAGCGAGCCGATAACCACTAAGAAGAGCGTAAAAAATAACTTTGTCCGCCCCAGGGTGCGCCCATTCACATTCGTTCGGCGATAAAAGTACTCCGCCGAGAGTGCCGTGAGCAAACTGAATAAGATCAGCAATCCTACGACTGAATTGACATGTTGTCTGGAAGTATTGGTAACATACAGGTCTTCCCGGGTATCATTTTTTTTCAAGATCACAGTGACTTTGGAAAAACCTCCAAGGTTCATCGTATTTTTAAAGACTAACCGGATAAGCGTAACGATACAAGGACCATAAGGCGTTCCTGCATTTGCATCCTTTGAGATCTTTAGGATGGAAATATCCATCCCCTGAATATGCCTTACAATTTTTATTGAATGGCCCTCGCGGTCTATTAAAAGATCATTCAACCCGACAAATAGGGTATTAAAAACTACTTTTCTTCTATAGTTGCCTATGGGTGTTGTCCTTATTTCAAGATCATAGTTGCCTTCATAATAAGGGACGAGGACGGCAGCACTGTCATACAAAGTGATGGTCTCCATCCCGATGTTTTCCTGGGCAAAAACATGGAAATGACAAAAAAATATCAGCGTGAAAAGAAATAATTTGATCCCTAATAAAATCCGGGTATAAGTATAGGAGCGAAAAATAGGTATATAAAGCATAATTTGAACAATAGTTTTTTAGGCCGATGTTAAACAATACAACCCCTTTCGTACGCACAAGTAATGGCAGGGCCATCCACGGCATTCCGATAAGGTTCACTTGTTAAATTGTGATCTGAATGATCAGATTAATCGCTGATCGCGGGGATGTGTCCCCTCATTTGTGAGGGCCGATCTCATAGAAGAAATGGAAAAGAATCGGTGTCTTTGGAATTCCGCTTAGCATAAATGTGTCTGCATGCGGTAATGCAGGCCACCCTCCAAGTTTCATAATTTTTATCATGCAATCTCCGCCCCCGATAATCCTTTCGGATTACTATTTTTCTGTCACGAATATAACGGCGTTGCCTGGGTGTACAGGCAATCCCAGAAATCATTTTTAACCCAACGCTGCCAAGGTGAATATTCACCAATTTTTTATATTCGCGAGGCATCTGCCTGAGAACAGCTTCAGTGCGGGCCTGAACAAAATAAGAAATCAGTTCTATTCCCTGTGGCTGGGGTTCAAGGTCCGTACATATATTATTCTGGTCTTCGATAGACTCATTCTGGATAATGTTTTCCACCATAGCTCCTTTACCATGCCAGAACCAGGCGCTGGCCGCAAAAAGGATTAAGAGGGCGGTTTGCGCCAGACGATGACGCCAGCGGGGAACATGTGGGATGTCAATTACCGGGAATCCGTACGCTGCAAACTTACTGTCCATGTTCTGCAGCCTATCCCGCACTTTCTCCCTGATCCGTTGCAAAGTGACCAGATCTTCCGCAGTTATTGATAGGCGATCGTGATCTGTAAGGCTTTCAAAAAGCCCTCGGTTGTGTTCAGATGCATCGATCCATTCGTGCAATTCCGTGGATTCGGAGGCATTCAACCTTCCATCGTAATTGTAACGATAGATCAGTTCCGTTATCCTTCTCGTATCCGCGAACATCGTAGGTCTACTTTAGAATCATTTTTGTTACTAAATGTACTGTTGTTGATATTCTCTTCAAGACGAACAATAAGTATTTTCACCTATCCACATGGACCATTATTTGTCTTCTTTGATCCTTCTTTTCTTCATACCGTGGTATACATCTTTAATATTTTCCTGCACAACTCCATCAGGGCAGACTCGGACAGCTCTTTTCCAGATGGCAGCCAGACTTTTGCGGCGGGCGATACCGTCCGCTGAAGCATCAACATAGACTTTTGAGATTTCAATGCGGCCAGCAGATAGTATAGGGTTGAGAAGATGCCCAGGATTCCGGTAAAAAATGCGGCTGCCGCCGTGGTCATCAGGACCTGGCTACTTGCCGGTGATGGATGAGCACGTGATATTCCCATGAGGACGATCATCGTCCCGATAGACAGGCCTAGCGTTATACAGAAAAGCCCCCAATACATCTTCGACCAATTTAGATCGATGTGATCACGCAGCTTTTTTTCGGCTGTCGAGGTGATCAGTTCGGAGCCTTCATTGTCCCAATCCATTGACGCTCTTGCTTTTTCTCTTTGCAGCTTGTCCTGATACCAGGCAGCAGACATCGAGAAGAAGATGACGCAACCGGTGATGACGCCCGTGGTCAGGTTCATGGCAATATGGAGAAAGTCGCTGTTGTTGGTCATGGGCAGGTCGCCCGTAATGGGTAATAACATAATAATATGATTTATTTAGCAAACGACCGTCAGGGCCGCGTGCTTGCGGCAAAAAGATAGGTGGAAGAAAGGATAGGTTTAACAGCTAATGGGAATCCGTTCAGGGCGTAACAATTATTTTTTTGCCTTCGATCTCCAGGTGTACATCGTTGCCTTTCAGGATATCAAGGACCTGTGAAAGATTGATGCTCCTCGAGACAGGGCCAACGAATTTATAGTGATGTGATATCGGACCTTTATATTCAACAGTGACGTCATACCATCGCTCGAGGGTCCTCATGACGGACTGGATATCGGCTTTTTCAAAATAAAAGGTCCCATCTTTCCAGGCGGCTACTTTACCGGCGCTGGAATCCGTATCGATATGCAGCATGCCGTCTGCTGTCAGTTGAGCCTGCTGCCCAGGCTTCAGGATATGCAGGGCGCCGTTCTTTTCTATATCCACTTTTCCGGTAAGGAGGGTCGTCGCTATATTGTCTTCATTCTCATAGGCCATGATATTGAAGCTGGTGCCCAATGCTATGGCGGTCAGGGTATCCCTGCCGTTGTCCACCTTTACGGTAAAGGGTGCGGAGGCGTTGGGTGCAATTTCGAAATAGGCTTCTCCCGTGAGTATAACCTCCCGGGTCTTTCCAACGAAGGCGGAAGGAAACCGTAAGGAGGAGACGCTATTGAGCCAGACTTTGGTGCCGTCAGGTAAGGTGACCCGATATTGGGCACTACGCGGAGTAGTCAGCGTATTGTAAACGATGTTACCGGGTTTATCGTTCAGTTTGTTATAAGTCAGCTGTCCGCTGGCCGGCTTGCTGATCCGGGCATTGCCCTGTAGCGCGATAGTGCCTTTACCCGTACTGTCCAGCGTGATCGTAGATCCATCTGATAATATAAGCGTTGCCTTGTTACTGCCCGGTGGCGGGTCATTAGCCCTCAGGTGTGCCCCAACAGAGGCAGGTGAGGAGGTTTTGGAAGGCTGCCGGTATATTATTAGTAATGAAATGCCTGCGGAGATGACCATTATAGAAGCAGCCGTTATTCCAATGCGTCTCCAGCCGATCTGTTTTGTTTCATCTTTATGAACCGGTTCTCCATTCTCGTCCCTCGAAATGGCTTCCTGAACTTTTTCCCACTCAGCCTGTTTGTTTACCCGTTGGCGCAGCATCAGTTTGTCTTTTATATATTCCGGGTCGGACATCTTGTTGAAGAATTTCCGGTTGGCCTCCGAAGCATGCAGCCAGTCCTGTAATTCCAGCATCTCCGCCGGCGTCAGTTGATCTTTATGGTATTTAAGTATAAGGTCTTTTGGTTGCATACTGGTTCAATGGTTATAAAATCTTTTGCGAAAGGTGGGTTGTTCTGTGTATAAGACGTACAGATGGGATAATTCCTAAAAGAATGGCCTGGATATATTTTAAAGATCCGACAAGATATGGTCTTATAAGACCGCAGCAACTAAAAACCCTTAGAAATCCTTAGGTAAAATCTTGCAAAATTTTGAGAAAATCTTTTAGGATTTTGACGACTCATACGTCTTATCAATGACACAATCACAAATGCTATAATTCATCAGATAATTTCGAGCCCGTTCCTGTTAGACAAAAATTCGCTTACCTCCCGAATGCTGCGATCAGAATCCCAATTCCTGTAGTCTATGGGAAACCGCAAGGTCTTTTTATTTCGAAACTAAACCGCTGAAATTATCCCATGAATAAAAAAAGCTCATCTCACAATTTCTCCATCGACAAATTCCGGAAAGGGGATTTGGCCGAATTCAATTTCATTTTTTATTATTACTATGATATAATCTATATGTTTTGCTACAATATGATTGGGACAGAGGCGGAGGCGCAGGATATTACTTCCGATGGATTTGTAAAGCTATGGAGGCTGAAAGAAACCTTTGCTTCGCAGACTGGCATCCAGGCCTTCCTCTATTTTGTGGCCAGAAATTCATGTATTGACTTTATCAGACGAAGGAAGCGGCAATGGATTAATCTAAAGGAAATCATGTATTTATTGGATGAGGAGGAAGTGTCCATAGAAAATGCCCAGATCGAGGCCGAAGTATTGAAGGAGATTACCCGGCAGATAGAGGGGTTGCCCGACAAATGCAGAGAGGTCTTCAAATTAGTCTTCTTTGACAGCCTGAAGACGGCGGAAATCGCCGACCTGATGGGGATCAGCCCCCAGAATGTGCAGGCCCAGAAGGAAAGGGCCATAAAACTTCTGCGTCTGCGCCTGATCAGCTGATTTTGGTTATTTCTTCCATTGGCTCGTTTTGTAGTTGACAAAAATTCAACACAGTATTCCCCACGCCAGGGCAAAATTATCAGATGAAATATTTAAAATTGTTAGCCGTCTTATGCCTATGTCAGGCTCAGGTCTTTGCCCAGCCCGTTAAACATGTCGTCCTTATCAGTATTGACGGCTTCCGGCCGGAGATGTACCGGGATAAATCCTGGCCTACCCCCAATATGCAGTTGCTGATGAAAAAAGGCGTCTACGCCCATCACCTGAAAAGCGTTTTTCCTGCCTATACCTATCCTGCTCATGTGGCCATGGTCACCGGCGCCTTGCCGGCCCGGTCGGGAATTGCCTACAACCAGCCGCTGAACAGCAAGGGTGAATGGAATTGGTATAACAAGGCGATCCGTGTGCCTACGATCTGGCAAGCGCTGAAGAAGGCGGGAATGACCACCGCTTCGGTGGAATGGCCTCCCAGCGTAACGGATGAGATCACCTGGGATATGCCGGAGATCTGGAGTACCGAACATCCGGAAGACCGGATCACGGAAGCCAGGAAATATGCTACCCCTGGATTGATCGAGGAGATCGAGCAGTTTGCGACGGGCAAGCTGGATTCCAATACGATGAATGAAGGATATCTGAGCCTCGATGAAAATGCGGGCCGCGCCGCGGCCTATATTTTTAAGCAATACAGGCCCTCATTGCTGGCCCTGCATTTTGCCTGTGTAGATGGGCGGGAGCATGATTTTGGCCGCGAAGGGGACTCGGTGCGGCTGGCTGTCGCCGCCAATGACCGGGCGATAGGGGATATGCTGGAGGCGATCGAGCGGAGCGGGCTTAAGGACAGTACGGCCGTGATCATCGTGGGCGACCATGGTTTCAGCGATAT
>DATHHO010000193.1:0-6988 GCA_035317125.1 Puia sp. | reverse complement strand
TTTCGGCATCATCGCCACCGAGAAAGGATGGAATCTGTATGTATGCGGCAATGGCGGCAGCAAGCCACAGCACGCTCTGCTGCTGACCTCCGACCTCGACGGCGACACCTGCATCCGGTATATCGACAGGTTCCTCATGTTCTACATCCGCACAGCCGATCCCCTTACCCGCACCGCCACCTGGCTGAATAAAATGGAGGGAGGCATGGATTATCTGCGCGAGGTCGTACTGAACGACTGTCTGGGCATGGCCGCACAATGGGAAAAAGAAATGCAGCAGCTCGTAGACAGCTACGAATGTGAATGGAAGGTTGCTATAGGAGATCCCGCCATCCGCAAAAGGTTCAGCCATTTTATAAACGCTCCCGCAGAGAAAGACCCCGCCGTAAAATTCGAGACCCTCCGCGGACAGAAAAAAGCCGCCGACTGGAACAAAGTCTCTTAACCCAACACATACGACCATGAAAAAAGAACTCATCAGCATCCCTCCCGTCATCGAATGGTTCCCCGTCTGCAACGTCACGGATGTTGCAGGCATAGCGGAGAACGGCGGCGTATGCGTGAAGTACAAAGAACAGCAGATCGCGCTGTTTTATTTCACCAGCCGCAACGAATGGTATGCGACCCAGAACGAATGCCCGCACAAGCGGCAGATGGCCCTCAGCCGGGGCATGACCGGTTCCTCCGGAGACGAACCAAAAGTCGCCTGCCCTTTTCACAAAAAAACGTTCTCGCTCATCACCGGCAACTGTCTCAACGGTGATGAATGCGCGATCAGGACCTATCCGGTGCAGATCCGGCAAAACACTATTTTTATCGGTATTTAATCATAATAACATCACCAAAACCAACAACCATGGATTATGTTTCTCCCAAAGATGTCGCCGGCTCCATGATGACCGCCGCCATCAACAAATCGTCTTTATCCGTAAAGGACCTGCTGATCCGCGGATCGTTGTCCGGTGCGCTGCTGGCCATCTCCGTAACGCTCGCCTATGCCGCGATCACCCAGACAAAAATACCGCTCACCGGCGCCATCGTGTTTCCGGTAGGGTTCGCGATCATCATCCTCCTCGGTCTCGAACTGGTGACGGGCAGCTTCTGCCTGATCCCCCTCGCCTGGTTTGAAAATAAGATCAGCGGCCCCACCATGCTCAAAAACCTTTTCTGGGTGTTCACCGGCAATCTCATCGGAAGCCTGCTCTATGCAGTCCTCTACTGGGCCGCCGTCTCCGAAATGGGTACCAACGGCAACCCGGGTGCCATCGAAAAAATGCTGGTCACCGTAGCGGAGAACAAGACGATCGTATATGCCTCGCACGGGGCCGCGGGATTAACAAGCGCTTTTGTAAAAGCCATTCTCTGTAACTGGATGGTATGCATGGGCGTGGTCATGGCCATGACCTCCAGATCCACCATCGGCAAGATCCTCGCCGCAGGCCTTCCCATCTTTATCTTCTTTGCGCTGGGATACGAACACGCCGTGGTAAATATGTTTATCATCCCCGCAGGCATGATGTTCGGCGCGAAGGTTACCATTGGGGGCTGGTGGATGTACAACCAACTGATCGTCACCCTCGGCAATATCGTCGGCGGGTTGCTGTTCACCGGAGTAGCCATTTATTATACTTTCGGCAAACAACCCGACAACCCTGCATCCCAGCCACAGCCCCATGCCACATCGCTGACGCAGTTGGCGCCGCATCTACAGCCCGCATCTTCCCTTGCCCAATCACCATCACCAGCCCTGTCGCTGCCTCAATCCTGATCCCGTCCTCCACAGCAATTCATTTATTCACCATATCAATCACCTCCAATGCATACGCTTTTACAGCTGACGGGCCGCTTATTGCCCATTAAGATCACATCGGTCACATCTTTGCTCACCAAAATCCTGCCCCTCCTTCTCCTTTCTTCCAGCGCATCCGCACAGCTTTCCCTGTCCGTCCAACTACGCACCCGTACCGAACTGCGCGATGGACAGGGCGCACCACTACCCAAAGGCGTCAGTCCCGCCGTCTTCACGTCTCAACGCTCCAGGCTGATGCTGAACTATTCGACATACCGGCTGAAACTGGGCCTTTCCCTCCAGGACGTACGCGTATGGGGCCAGGATGGCTCCACGATCAACCGCACGACAACTGAATCCAACAATGGATTGCTCCTCCACGAAGCCTGGGCCGAGATCCTGCTCTCGGACACCGCCGATAAAAAGAATTCCTTTTCGGTAAAACTGGGCAGACAGGAGCTGGTCTATGACGACCAGCGGCTGATCGGCAACCTCGACTGGCTGCAGCAGGCACGCCGCCATGACGCCATTGTGTTCAAATATCTCAGCGGGGGACTCACGGCCCATGCGGGTTTTGCATTCAGCCAGAATAAAGAAAACGCCAGCAGCACGATCTACAATCCCACACCCGCAGGCAACTATACGGCCAACACCAACGGTGGCGCTATGTATAAAAGCCTTCAGTACATTCATCTGAATAAAAAAAATACCAGGGGCACGATCTCCTTACTTGCCTTCGCCGATCAGTTTAACAAATACCACAACGACATGGCTACGGGCAAAGCCGTAAAGGTCTTTGACAGCGGCGTATGGGGCCGCTATACCACGGGTTTCTATTTCCTCCGTCATATTCACCGTCTCGATCTCAACGGTGCGGCCTATTACCAGTTTGGCAAGAATTCCGATGGGGCAAAGCTTTCCGGCGCATTGCTTTCACTCGCCACGACGTATAATTTCACGGATAAATTCAGCGCCGGCCCAGGTTACGATTATACGACCGGCGGTTCCACGGCTGGCAGATCGAATGCCTTCGATCCTCTGTATGGCACCCCGCATAAGTTCTGGGGGCTCATGGATTATTTCTACGCAGCCAGCGGTTTTGGCAACAAAGGCCTCGCTGACTATTACCTGAAAACTAAATACAGCATTTCAAAAACGATAGGGCTGAACGCCGACCTCCACGAGTTCGGCAGCGCCAGCGCAATCTACAATGCCGCAGGCCAGCAGATGAACAGGAATTTCGGAACGGAGATCGATCTTGTACTCTCTTATACCCTGTCAAAATATATAGGTCTCGAATCCGGGTACAGCCATTTTTTCAGCACGGGTTCACTGACTTCGGCTGGCGTAAAAAATATCGCTAACGCCAGCAACAACAGTAACTGGGCCTATATCTCTCTTAACATCCGGCCCGATCTTTTTTCAAAATAGGGTGGGGACAGGTCGGCAGACATTTTATAATACGTGCCTCTCGAACGATTTGTTATGGCAAAGAAAAGGCACAAAGAAGGATGCCCCGATACCGGCAATCAGTATAATACCCACTAACAGGCCTCTGAATTGTAGGGTAACAGTATAGTCATCGGAACGCCGGACAGCTTCCGCCTTCCACAAAAGAAAAATGGTGAAGAGGGCAAATACGACGATGAAAATTATGCTTCCCTTTCTGAATGCTTTTATAAACACATAATAGAGAAGCCCGATGATGGTAAAGAGAATATTGATCGAAAAAATGAGGGATGATACATTGATCATAGCGGATGGAGTAAATCCCGTGCTGTTGCGATAGATTACATTAAAGACCAGACAAATGACCGTAGACGAAAAACCGACGAATACTCCTGTCAGCAATGATTTTTGAAATAAGGTCAACTGATTTAACTGTTCCATAAAATTGATTTTTAGATTATTTTCCCCGGCATGACCCTGCCTTTCTGCATTAACTTCCTGCCCCGTACCAGGATCCTCCGCGTCTTGCCCGGCGAATTATAAATGTGCTCCTTCCTCTTTTGCTTGCTATAATAGGCAAGGATGGAGGCCGATGTAATGATCCCGATCATTTTTCTCGCCTCCTTGTTATCGAATACCAGTAAGGTATCCGTATGGTGCTTGCCCATCATTTCGGCAGCAAGGCTGGCGTCATCGGATGCATACAGGTAAGGCTGATTTACCTTATTGGCTGGCACAACCGGTATTAACAACTGTTTCACCGTGCGACCCTGCAATACATCAGGCTCATAGGAATCAGGCGTTCTGACTCCCCGACGGATAATTTTTTCGGTCATGATACTTCCCTTCATCAGGAAGAAAGAAACAAAATAAGCGGCCACACAGGCCCCGAGTATGGGCAGCAACGCATTGGACTGCCCCGTTGTCTCCAGGGCAAATACGACAGAAGTCAATAAGGCCCTGGACGCGCCTGCAAACATGGCTGCCATCCCGACCAATGCGGACATCGCTAAATTGATTTCAAGGGAAGGGAAAAAGTGCAGGGCTGCCAGTCCCATCAGTGCTCCAAGGGCTCCGCCGATGGTGAACAGCGGAGCGAGGGTGCCACCCGAAGTACCACTGCCCAATGCGATTACCCAGGACAGGTATTTGAGCAGACAGAGAGAGAGCAGCAGCGCCATGGACCAGGAGCCGCTTAAAAGATACCTGATATTATCATACCCGACACCCATGGTATGAGGAGCGAAGTAGCCGATCACGCCAACGGCAATACCACCGATGGCAGGCCACCACATCCAGTGAACCGGTAATTTTTCGAACAGGTCTTCTACAGCATACACCGATCTGGAGACCAGCGAAGCGACGACACCGATGATGAGCCCGAACAGCACATAGATGACCAGGGCCGGGTCCGATGGTGCAGCGACAGTTCCCATATTGAATACCCGCTGGCTGCCAAACAATAAAATATGCATGCCTGCTCCTGTGACGCATCCCAGGGCCACCGGGATAATAGACCGGGGAGAAAATTCAAACAACAGCAATTCCACTGCCAGCAACAAAGCCGCAAGCGGACTTCCGAATATCGCCGCCATACCTGAACAGGCGCCGGCGGCCAACACGATCTTTCGTTCGCTGGAGGAGATATGGATCCATTGACCGGTCAGCGATCCAAAAGCGCCTCCCGTTGCAATGATAGGACCTTCGGCGCCGAATGGCCCACCCGTACCTATAGACAAGGCTGCAGACAATGGTTTCAAAAATGTAATGGCTGGGGGGATCTTGCTGTCATCGAGGATAATTTTTTCCATCGCTTCGGGAATCCCATGTCCCTTAATGGCCGCTGAACCAAACCGCGCCATAAATCCTACCAGGATACTGCCGCCAATGGGAACCAGGACTACCAGCCAGCCCAGATGATTGCCGGCGGGAGAAGCAGGTTCAAAAGAGAACTTTCCATGAAAGGACAAATTCGTGATCAGATCGATGAGAAACACCAGGCCTTTGGCGATAAAGCCGATCAATACTGCGTTAGCCATTACCTGAAAACTTAAATACAAAACCCGCTTGTTCACCGGAGCCTTACGCATGAAATATCATTTATACCTTCAAAATGCAAATATATTGTTTTTGCAATATAATATTATATAAAATGCAATTAAATAGTCATTAAATATTGCGTAGCTAATATTTTATTACTCATTTAACTTGGTTTAAAGCGTCATTCTGCTACTTTTTTGCAGGAGATGACTTATTATTGCGTCATGCAAGAATTGTCATGCAATCTGACCGATTGTTTTTTGTGCAAGCATTGTATACCGGAATGGAAGGAAGCGATTGCCGTAAAAAAATCAACGCTTCATATAAAGCGAGGGAAACAACTGTTTTCGGAAGGCGAAAAGGTAAATGGAATTTTCTTTATCTATTCAGGATCCGTCAAAGTTCACAAGAAATGGATCAATGAGAAGGACCTGATACTCCGTTTCGCCAAAGCCGGTGATATCGTCGGGCATAGAGGCCTTGGGGGTGTCGACAGCTTTCCTATAGCAGCTACCGCCATGGAAGATACAAAAGCGTGCTTCATCAATAATGAATTCCTGGAAGCGACACTAAAGACCAACCTTCCCTTTACCTATAAATTAATGCATTTCTATGCCGCTGAATTGCAGAATGCGGAGCGGCGTATGCGCAACCTGGTCCACATGGAGGTCAAAGGCAGAATTGCCGATGCATTGCTGGAAATAGCCCTTTTTTTTGGGTTGACCGAAGAAAAATATATAGCCATTACGATTACCCGGCAGGATATTGCCTCTTATGCCGGCACCACGTATGAGACGATATTTAAGTTTTTTACGGAACTGATTCAGTCAAAGATCATTTCTACCTCCGGTAAAAGCATCCGGATTGACGATCCGGAAAGATTAAGACAGTTTATATCAACTCCATGAGTGGATGATGCGGGGGGATCCAGCATGAAAAATAATTGTGTTAATGGCGAGTGACGTGCTTACAATAGTGGACACCGTCAGTATCAAAACCGGACAACCACTCTTCTTGCCATACCGTATATAATTGATTTTTAATAGTTTAAGAATCTGGCATTTTATTGGAACTACTTCCGGAAAATTGGGATGGTTAAAAATTATTTGAAACTCGCCTGGCGGAGCCTGACCCGCAACAAAAGGTTCTCCGCCATCAATATTTTCGGCCTGGCGCTTGGCATCGCCACCAGCCTGCTCATCCTGCTCTGGGTCCGGGACGAACGCGCCTTTGACGCTTTCCACGCCAATGGCCCGCGCTTGTTCCAGGTATACGAACGCACCATCCGCGACGGGAAGACGGACGCAGGATATGCTACGCAGGGATTGCTGGCCGAAGAATTGAAAAGGGTCATCCCGGATGTGCAATATGCTGCGGCTTTCGATTATGCCGCCCCGCCGGGTACTAAGAATACCCTCCAGGTAAACGACAAGATCACAAAAATGACCGGTTTTTTTGCCGGCGAGGATTTCTTCCGGATGTTCAGCTTTCCGCTGTTGCAGGGCAGGGCGGAGACGGTGCTTCAGTCCCCCGGTGATATCGCGATCTCGCGTTCCCTGGCCGCTTATTTTTTTGGCAGCCCCGAAGCGGCCGTCGGCAAAACGATCCGCTTCGAAGACAAGGAAGCTCTCCGCGTCACGGCCGTATTTGAAAATATCCCCACCCATTCTTCCCTCCAGTTCGACTTCCTGCGGAGCTGGACAGACTATG
>DATHHO010000192.1:0-8856 GCA_035317125.1 Puia sp. | reverse complement strand
CCAGCACTCCCGGGTTTCCTTTCACCTGGTCGACAAGGAAATCCAGCTCCACGCAACTTACTTCATACTGGCTGCTCAATCCTTCATGCGTGGAGAACATCTTCTCTCCGAATGAATGGATATCGTCCTGCTGAAGATCATCACAGGCCGCCAACAGTCTTGCATTTTCTTTCACCACGTATCCGCAGCGTTTGTAGATCAGCGCATCCACCGGCGCCACCCATTCATCCAGCATCCCCATGCTCACATCCCGGAGGCTGGTCACCTCCGGATGATGGGGCTGTATCATCTTTACGCCGGCCTCACACTGCTGCCGCCGGGTATTGTATTCCGAAGAAGCAAGCGAATGTTTGACATTGGTATCGAACAGAACGATCGCGATCCCTTCTGTTTTGAAAGGGACATATTCATAATCCAGGGATTGACAATCCAGCCGGATCACATGGTTCTTTTTCCCGAACATGCTGGCGAACTGATCCATGATACCGCATTGCACCCCAACAAATTCATTTTCCGCCTTCTGAGAAAGCTTCACCATGGTCAGGGTATCAAGACCCAGGCCGGACAGTTCGTTGAGAGAATAAGCCGTCGCACATTCAAGGGCCGCGGAAGAAGAAAGCCCGGCGCCAAGGGGGATCTCGCCCCGGAACACACAATTGAAGCCCCCGATGGTATGACCACTCATCTGCAACTGCCGGACAACGCCCAGCATATAATCCGGCCACAGCAAGGGAGAAGCCATTATCCGCGTCGTGTTGCCCCGGTAGGTCTGATCAAGGTCGCCTGACACAATATGCAGTTCATCGTCATCCCTGAGGGAGACGGCCATATAGATGGCTTTGTCGATGGCTGCGGGTAACACAAATCCACAATTATAATCGGTATGCTCTCCGATGAGGTTGACCCTGCCCGGGGACCGTATGATCAGCGGATCTTCCGCGAAAAGTCGTTTGAATTTTTCAGCTACCTGGGAGACAAGGGAAGTCTCTTTATCCGTAATTATCATAGTCGGGCAATCCGTTCATTTGTATGAAATGTCAAAATAACATCTATTTTGCCTGAAAATGAAAAAAATCTGCCTGACCACCCTCACCGCACTACCCCAGCCTCCGGCCTGTAGGCCCTGAGGGAATCCTGATTCATCCCGAACAGCAGGGTGGAATGAACGGAGATGACGGACCGCACATCCCCTCTCAGGTGAAATCCCGACCGCTGCTGGCCGATATAGCCGAAATTACCCCGGCCATCCCCCTTCAGCAAGATCCCATAATTGGCGTCCATTTTACCAAACCGCAATCTCGCCTGGCTGCTGTTGCCGCAGAGCAACAGGTCATCATGACCGTCTTTGTCAAAATCCAGCACCGTGATGCTGTAGACCGGTGAGAACTGCACCTCGGCAGGCAAGTTTTTTTTATGGAACTTTCCGTCCGCGCCTCCCCCAAAATAAGCAGTCTCCAGCATATCCGCCCGCAACCTCCCCGCACCCCGCAATTCCTCCTCCTTAAAGATATTTTTTAGCCCCGCATCCGCATAGCTCTTATAATCCGGGAACCGTTTGCTCATATTGCCTACCTGCTGCAACAGTTCATCCCTGGTCACAAAAGGATAGCTGCTGTCTCCGATATAGAAGCACAGAATAGGATCCAGCGTGCCATTGCCGTCGAAATCCTTGTAGAACAGCTCTGCGGGATGCTTCCCATCTGCCTTGCACTGCGCGTTCAGCCCCAGATTACCGATCACGAGGTCCGGCCTCCCATCCCGGTCAAAATCACCAACCAGCAATTTATTCCACCAACCGCTGTATTCCCGGTCGAAATAATCCCGCGTCTTGTTCACAAGCCTTGGCAAGTCCTCCCCGCTCTTTCGTGCAAGCCCGGCCCGGTCTGCGCCATGCGGCCCCTGCCCACTCCCGTCATTGATAAACACCGTTACCGGCATCCATTCCCCGACCAGGATCAGATCTTTTCGCTTGTCCCCGTTCAGATCCACCCAGGCCGCGTCCGTGACCATGCCGATCTTCGAAAGCCCTGGTGCGATCTCCGCCGTACGGTCGGCAAACCGCCCCTTCCCGTCATTGATCAGTACGAAACTTCGCGGCGTTTCCGGGTAATTGCCAGGGATGACCCTCCCGCCGACGAACAGATCGGGAAAACCATCACCGTTGATATCCGCCGCCCGCACACAGCTCTTGCTGACCGTCATTTCAGGAAGGGCGCCCCTGCTTCGTCTGAACCCGCCTTTACCATCTCCAAGGTACAACCGGTCTCTTAACAAACTATCGCCGGGTACAAAATGATGATACCCGCCGCTGGCCACATAAAGGTCCATCTTCCCATCCCCGTCCGCATCGAAGAACAGAGCATCTGCATCTACGGCCATCTTATCTTCCTCAAAGGCCGGTGTTGGTCTTTTTATAAAATGGCCGTTCTTCTGCTGGATATACAACGCACCGGCCTGTCCATTCCCCGCGCCGGCATAGATATCTTCCAGTCCGTCCCCGTTCACATCCCCTTTCACAAGGCAGGGACCTGCGAACGACATGGGCCCGGGCATCAGGGGCTGTCTCTTGTAATCGTTCACTCCTGCCGCCGCATCATGAAAATCCAGCGGCGGCCTCACTTCCCTGAACAAAGGAGGGGACGCCGCCGGCGCATGATATATGCCGCCGGCATTCTTTTCCTGCAATTCCAGCAGCTGCCCGGCTCTGACATCCGTGAGCACCTGTTCCCTGCCACCTGGCCAGACTACGCGCAAGGTATCGACCGTAACATCCTGTCCCAGCCCGAAATGAAGGATGGGCGTTACGGTCGACTGATAGCCCCGCGTGGGCTGTTGTTCAAGGTATTGCTTTTTGCCTTTGTTCAGAAGGGTCACCTTCGCGCCGATCCCCTGGGTGTTACCCCCGGCTCCGGTGAGCTTTATCTGCAGATAATGGTTATTCGTTTTCTGACTGGCCCTGTTCTCATACACAAAGGCGGGCTGATTGATATTGTTCACGACAAGGTCGAGGTCCCCGTCATTATCGAGATCCACATACGCGGCCCCATTGCTGTTGGACGGCAGCCTTATCCCCCACCGGGCACCCATATCCGAAAATTGAAGCCCCTGCGCCGATCCCCCCGGATCCCGGGCGCTGTCCCCGTTATTCCGGAAAAGATAGCTGGTAACGCCGGAAGAAGGCATATGATCCACGATGCCCAGCACATCTTCTCTTTTCAGCCTTCCCTTGCTTTTGGTATAAGCTTCCATGAATTTGATAAAATCCATATTGGTATAATCCCTCACATACCCGTTGGTCACGAAAAGGTCCTTCCACCCGTCATTATCATAATCCGCCCACAGCGGCGACCAGCTCCAGTCCGTATTGGAGATCCCGGCCAGCTGTCCGATCTCGCTGAATCCTCCGTTGCCATTGTTCAGCTGCAACATATTGCGCATGTACTGGTAGTAGAAGCCGGTGCGGATATTCAGATCGAATTTTTCATAGTTGTCCGGTGCAAACAGTAATTTCTGCCGGTGGTTGTCGCCGGGCAGCATGTCGAGGGTGAAAATATCCGGCAACCCATCGTTATTGATATCGGCGACATCATTTCCCATGGAGAACTGGGAAACATGGCCCATCGCGGTGGAGAGCATATTGACGAAATGGCCTTTATGATCGTTGATATAAAAATAATCCGGTACGGTATAATCGTTGCTGATATAGATATCGGGCCATCCATCCCCGTTCATATCGGCTATTCCCGCGCCCAGCCCGTAGCTCAGGGCCGAGCTGCTGATACCGGTCTGCTCCGTCACATCATGAAAATGGCCTTTGTCATTCCTGAATAACCGCACGCCGTGAAGCGGGTCGGACTGCTTCAGGATGGCCGCCGTGCTCACCTCGTTCAGGACAGGCAGGGAACTGGGATTGTGGTTCAGCAGGAGCATGTCGAGGTCCCCGTCCCTGTCATAATCGAAAAAATAAGCCTGGGTGCTGTATGAGGAGTCCGCCAGCCCATAACGTTCGGCCTGCTCGCTGAAATGCGGGACCCCGGCGGCATCGTTCCCTTCGTTGATGAACAATTGCTTGACCCTTTTGTAGCCGGGCAGCTTGCCGGAATAACAGAGAAAGATATCCAGCCTTCCATCCCCGTTCACATCGGCAATGGATACGCCCGTCTTCCAGGGGCCTGGCCTGCCGGCGACGCCGGTAGCTGCCGTGATATCCTCGAACTGCAGATGACCTTTGTTCAGGTACAGCTTATTATCCGTCATGTTCCCCGAAAAATAAAGATCCTGTAACCCATCTCCGTTCAGGTCGCCGACGGCGACCCCACCCCCGTTATAAAAATATTCATACAACAGTACGTTGGTGTTCAGCCCCTCGGTGAGATTGTTGGAAAAATCAATATGCGTGAACTCCTGTGGCAGCAACCGGAAAAGCGCATTGGTATCGGCTGCTGCATCGCCGTGGCCTGCGGCTGCTATCGCTCCCGGGTTTTCGGTATCCGCGGGCGCGGGAGACGGATGACAGGCAAAAAGCGAAAGGACTGCGGATACCAGCAGCCATAATAAGGGCCCGGTTACCGCCGGGCCCTTTGTTAATTTAGTAACCCGGGTTCTGAACAAGTTTGGAATTTTTATGCATCTCATCCAGGAGGATGGGTCTGAAATACATTTTGTCCAGCCAGGTACGGTTTTCCAATGATATATCTTCAAATGGCGTATAGCTGTAATTATACAAAGCCTCATCGTGCCGGTATGGCGATGGTGCAAGGGCCGCGGGTTTCAGCATACCGACCACATTGATAAAGACCAGCTTCCTTCCAAGGGTCGGGCCGGCGATCATCCATCTGCGTGCATCATGATAGCGATGCTCCTCATAGGCAAGCTCCACCCTCCGTTCATTCCGGTAACGATCCCGCAGGGCGCTGCCGCTCTCCGTTGCCGCAGGCATGCCGGCGCGGAACCGGATCTTGTTCAGCCAGTTCCTGGCTTCGGTCTCCTGACCCAGTTCGATACAGGCTTCCACATAATTGAGCACCGCCTCCGTATAACGGAAAAAAGGCCAGGGGATATATTGCCGGGTATTGTTATCCACGACGTTGGGGTCCGGATCGATAAACTTGCGCATATAATATCCCGTCCAGGTGCCGTTCCAGTTCTCCACGACGCTCTGCCGCGTATCAAGACCGGCCAGCAGCGATGAACCCGCCGTCTGGTATTGTCCGGTCTGGATCTGGTTGACCGGATCGGGGTTCGAGGTGATCTTGTCGCGGGGCTTCCAGTTGGCCCCATCGAACAGGATCGTAGCATAGAGACGGGGATCCCTGTTCTTATATGGTGCCGCAGCCTGGGCAAGATTCGTCCAGGCGAATTTCGTGCCATCCATCATTTCGTAATCATCAACCAGCTGCTGGATCGGCGCATTGCCCGCCCAGTTATGATAGCCGTTCGGCCCGTTATCCAGTCCGACCGAAGTGCCATCCGTTCCCGGACCGCCGCTCACCGTCTGAGAGGAAAAATCCCTTTCGAACAATAATTCCGCGGAGGCGGCCTTGTCTACACCCGGCGCATTGCTCCCACCACCCATGGAGATGGAAACATAATTGGCCTGTGCGTCACTGGCCGTGGCCGGTGCGGAAAGCCCCAGCTTATAACCACTGCCCGCAAGCAGAACGGCGTTGGCTGCATCCCTGGCTGCCTGCCAGCGCGCCGTGCGGTCCGCGCTGCTGGTATAGCCCAGCAATTCAGGATTCGGAAAGCTGCTGATCGTCGCCGAATTGGCCTTGGCCGTCGTCATATCATGCAGATCGCTGGCCGCATAAAGGAGTATCCGGGACTTCAGCGCCAGCGCGGAGATGGGCGTAGCCCGTCCTTTTGCCAGATTCTTGCCCGTCAGCAAACTAACTGCCGAATCACAATCGGAGGAGATGAATTTAACGCAGTCCGAAAATGAGCTCCTGACAATGCTGTAGTCCTGGTTCAGCCCATAGGAATGAGTGACCAGCGGCACACCTCCATAATAGCGCACCAGCTGATGATAATAGTAGGCCCGGAGGAAATGCGCTTCTCCCTGAAGCCGGTGGTTCAGGACCGTGTCGCTGAACGTTGACGTTCTCAGGTTCTCCAGCGCCACATTCGTACCCCTGATCTGGTTGTACATACTGCCCCATTCGTAGGTGCCGCTTACCCAGCCCACATTGGACGGATTTAAGGTGCCTTCATTGATGGTGTTGATGCTGCGGCCGGGATGGACGAATACGGCTTCATCGGACAACGAGGAAAGCTGCTCCTCATCGAAACCTCCGTTGCCAAGGCCATTATAGATATTCGTCACAAAGGCTTCGGAAAGACCGCCATCGGCCCATGTGGCGTCGGCGGAGATCTGGTTCAGTGGTTGTGTATTCAGGAAATCGCGCTTACAAGCCGTAAGGAGCGCAACACCTGAAAAGACCACACAAATACTTTTTAATATGTATGTCATAATTTTCTTTTTAGAAGGTTACCCTGGCTCCTACATTGATGATCCTTGACTGGGGATAATATTGGCCGCTGCCCGATGTCGATTCGGGATCCCAGATCTTCATCTTATCCCAGGTCAGCAGGTTGAGACCGCTGGCATAGATGCGGAAATTGGCGATACCGGCCCTCTTCAGGATCGACTGGGAAAGATTATACCCCAGCTCCACATTCTTCAGGCGCAGATAATCGTTGTTCCGCAAAAAATAAGTATTGAGACCTGCACCCCCTCCTGTGAAATAGGTATTGCCTCTGTTGGCAAGACGGGGATCGGTGCTGCTGGGATGATCGATCGTCCACTGATGATCGTAGGAATATTGCAGATAATTACCGATATCGCCGGACTCGGTGCCGATCCACAACAAACCTCCCGTAGCGCCCTGGAATAATATGGAAATATCGAAAGACTTATAGCCTGCCTTGATATTCAGCCCACCGGTGAAAGTCGGATCGGGTGTTTTGCTCAGCCGGGTCTGGTCGTCGGCGGTGATCTTCCCATCCTTGTTGACATCCTTGAACCGCATGTCCCCGGGTTTGAGCGCAGGGGTCACACCTGAATAATCCACCTTGTTGGCGGCAATATCCTTATCATCCCTGAATACGCCATCATACTCGTAAGCCAGCGGTGTAAATCCTCCGAACGGGCTGCCGGCTGCCGAATACGGATGTCCCGTATACTTCTGCCAGGCCTCGGTGTTGGGAGTTTCGCTTAAGAACAGGATCTTATTTTTTGCATACCCTCCGTTCACGCTGATGGAATAGGTGAGCGGTCCTTCATGCCCGTTATAGCCAAGCGTGAATTCATATCCCTTGTTCTCCGTTCTCCCAATATTCTCGGGTGGCAACAGGTTGGCAATCCCGGACGAGGAAGGCGTCGATCCCGACTTGGGCCAGAGGATATGCGTACGCAGGTTATAAAAATAATCCAGCTCGAAATTGATCTTGCCCTCCAGCAACTGGCCTTCGAGGCCTATATCCGAGTTATTGGCCACCTCCCACGTAAAGTTGGGGTTCGGCACGACGGTTTCGGATAAGGTCGTAGCCGCCTGGTTATTGATGATATAATTTCCAAATCCATAGGTCCCCAGATACTGGTATTCCCTCAGCACGTTGGTGTTATAATAGACCTGGTCATTCCCCATCTGTCCCCAGGAAGCCCGGAGCTTCAGATAATTCACGACCCGGACATTGCTCTTCCAGAAATCTTCTTCGGAGATCCTCCATCCGGCCAGCACACCCGGGAAGAAACCAAACCGGTGCTGCTGGGGGAACAGGTAGGAACCATCATAACGCCAGAGGAACTCCGCCAGATATTTTTCCTTGTAGTTATACGCGACCCTGCCGAAATAGCTCAGTCGGGCGCGTTCATAAGCGGAACCACCCACATTCTGCTGGGGAGCCCCACCGGCAAACAACTGGTCGACAGCCGGAGAAATAAAGTTGGTCCGGTATGCATTGAAATCATCCTCCTTGTCCGTCTCCTTCGTCACCGCAGCCAGCAGATTGATCGTGTGAGGACCAAAGGTTTTATCATAATTGATAAAGCCGGACAGCAGCACATTGAGGTAGTTGTAGTTGGTCTCGCTCAGTTGAGGACTGGTAAACGTTGACCGGACGCTCTTGGTCAGCACTGGTGTTTTACCATCGGGGCCATACGTCGCGTGATCCCAGAAATACAGGGACCATGGGGTTTGCCATACTCTTTCCAGCCTGTTCTCTTTATCGACGGTAGCGGTACCTGTCAGCTTCAGCCCCGGCACCCATGGAATATTCACTTCCACTTTTCCATTGGCCTGGAAATAATCCCTTTTATCCTTGTCATAACCTGTCTGGTTGGTGGTAATGACAATGGGGTTCTGGCCATTCTCGATATCCGGTCCGGGCAGTCCATTCGGCCATACTTCTGGGTCTCCGGGCCGGCCCCGCATCAGCATCCGGAAAATGGAACCAGCGGATTGGGTAGGATAGAACCGGAATTCCTCCCTCGCCGTAAGATTGATCCCGGTATTGATCCATTTATTTACTTTGGCGTCCACGTTCAGGCGCATATCATATTGCTTATAGCCCGTGGCGGAATTTTTATAATAGCCATCCTGGTCCTGATAGCCCAGGGAGGCGATATACCGGATATTCTCCGATCCGCCGTTGACCTGCAAGGTGTGCTGCACCTGCGGGGCCCAGGTCCTCAGGGTAGTCTTGAACCAATCCGTATTGGGGTGACCCCAGGGATCGGAATGGTCTTTATATTTCTGAATATCGGAAGGCTGGAATGGAGCGGTTACCGTTGCTCCCCCGAGCGTTTTATAAGTGCCTGTCTGATTCAGGGCGGTCAGTGCAGCTGACCATTCCGGG
>DATHHO010000191.1:0-9071 GCA_035317125.1 Puia sp. | reverse complement strand
CTTTCTGTTTTCAATGGTGGCGGTAATATCGAGGAACACCAGCTCGTCTGCGCCCTGCTGCGCATACAATGCTCCCGATTCCACCGGATCGCCCGCATCCCGTATATTCTCAAAATTGATCCCCTTGACGACACGGCCGTCCTTAATATCCAGACATGGTATGATCCTCTTGGTAAGCAAAGCTTATTTTTTTTATTGAATTGAATACTTTTTGCGATCCATGCCGGCGCGATCTTTTATTCCGATATGATCTTCGACAGCTCCTTCAGCGTGATCCGCCCTTCATAGATCGCTTTCCCGATGATCACGCCACTGCATCCGATCTCATCCAGCCGATAGATATCGTCAAGGACGCTCACTCCGCCGCTGGCGATAAAATGAAGCCTGGGGAATTCCGCTCTGATATTCTTATACAATTCCAACGAGGGACCCTGCAACAAGCCATCCTTGCTCACATCCGTGCAGAATACCTGCAGTATCCCTTTTTCGATCCATCCCCGGATAAAATCATAGACCCATAGCTCCGTGGTTTCCAGCCACCCTCCGACTGCGATCTTCTCGTCTTTTACATCGGCCCCCAGCAAGAAGCTGCCTGCGCCATATTGCGTCAACCATTCCGTGAGCAGCGCTTCGTCCTTTACCGCAATGCTGCCAACGGTAGCAAATGCCGCTCCGGAGTTAAAAACGATATCCAGATCCTTTGCGGTCTTGATGCCACCCCCGAAATCGACGATCAGGTCCGTACGGCCTGCGATCGTCTCCAGCACTTTCCAGTTTTTCACGGCGCCCGTCCTTGCTCCGTCCAGGTCTACCAGATGCAGTCTTTTCAACCCCGCATCGCCGAAGGCCGCCGCTACTTCCAGTGGATGTTCGTTATAGACTTTCTTCTGGTCGTAGTCCCCCTGTGTCAGGCGGACGCATTTGCCGTCTATGATATCGATCGCCGGTATGATCTCTATGCTATCCATGCTATGAATGATGATCGTTTATAAAATTCTTCAGTATCCTCTCCCCCACCTGCGCCGACTTCTCGGGGTGGAACTGCACCCCGTAAAAATTCCCCTTCCGCAAGGCCGAACTATACGGCTGCACATAATCGGTAGTCCCGATCGTGTGATCGCCCAGCGCAGCATAGTACCCATGCACAAAATAGCAATAGCTGTTTTCCGCCACAGCATCGAAGAGCCCGGACTTCAGATCATAAATATTATTCCATCCGATCTGCGGAACCTTGAGGGTCCCTGCCGCCCCAGGAACGAATTTTTTTACCTCCTCCCCGAAGATGCCCATGCATTCCGTATCGTTCTCTTCGCTGTACCGGCACATAAGCTGCATGCCCAGGCAAATGCCCAGCACCGGCTGACGAAGGTCTTTGATTAGCAGGTCCAGCCCTCTTTCTTTTAAATAATTCATGGCCGTGCTCGCCTCGCCGACCCCCGGGAAGATCACTTTATCCGCGGTGCGGATCTGTTCATGATCATCCGTCACCTGCGCCTGCATCCCGATCCGCTCCAGCGCATAGAGCACGGACTGGATATTGCCTGCGTTATATTTCACGATCGCTACCTTCATGCCTCTTCTCCCCTGCGCCGGGGCTCCTGTTTTAGTATGGTCATTAAGAATTGTTTTGTCGCCTCCGCGATATCAGGGTCTTTGTCCAGCGCCCGTATATAGGCCGTACCGATGATCGCTCCATTGGTATGTTCGCAGGCCTCCATAAAGCTCTGACGGTCTTTTATCCCAAACCCCGCCAGCACCGGGTTTTTCAGTTTCATTTTCCGGAGCCTTTCAAAATAGGTCTGCTGGCCCGCCATATCCTTGTCCTTGCCCGTGGTGGAGGAAGAGCTGACCGCATACAGAAATCCCGAGCTCAGCGAATCGACCTTGCGGATACGCGGCTCCGAAGTCTCCGGCGTCACGAGAAAAATAAAGTCAAGGCCATATTTTTTAATAACGGGCCCGTATTCCGTTTCGAACTCATAGATGGGCAGATCGGGCAGGATCAGACCGTCCACACCCGCAGCCGATGCATCCGCACAAAATTTTTCGAACCCGTATTGCAGCACGGGGTTCATGTACCCCATCAGCAGCACCGGCACCCGGAACGCGGGCCGGAGCCCTTTTAATTGCTGAAAAAGCTTCACCAGCGTCATGCCATTTTCCAGCGCCTTGCCGCCGCTGGCCTGGATCACCGGACCGTCCGCCAGCGGGTCGCTGTAAGGCATGCCCAGCTCCACCAGATCGGCGCCATTTTCTTCCAGCGCTTTTATGACTTCCAGCGTGCTGTCCAGCCGTGGATAGCCGGCCGTACAATAGACATTCAGCACCGGGCTGCTCTTATCCGTAAATAGCTTTTTTATTCTGCTCATAACTGTTCCTCCTCCATCGATCGCATATAGGCCGCAAGATCCTTATCGCCCCGGCCGCTAAGACAGAGGACTATGGTATTTTTTTCATTCAGGCTCAGTTGATCCAGGGCCGCCAGCGCATGGGCCGATTCCAGCGCAGGTATGATCCCTTCCAGTCTCGCCAGTTCAAAAGCCGCCGCCAGCGCTTCATCATCCGTTGCGCTCAGAAAGGTCGCCCGACCGCTGTCGTAAAGATGCGCATGGAGAGGACCTATTCCCGGATAATCCAGCCCCGCAGAGATACTGTGCGGCTCAACGACCTGTCCATCTTCCGTCTGCATCACCAGGCTCTTGCTGCCATGCAGCACGCCCGGCTTCCCGAGTTGGGTTGTAGCTGCGCTCAGACCGCTGTTGATCCCATGCCCCGCAGCTTCGACGGCGATGAGTTCCACCGACGGCTCGTCCAAAAAATGGTAGAACGCACCGGCTGCATTACTGCCACCGCCTACACAGGCTATTACCTTGGTGGGCAACCCCGTCCCTGTTTCTTCCTTCAGCTGCGCTCTTATCTCTTCGCTGATCACACTCTGGAAACGCGCTACCATATCCGGGTAAGGATGTGGGCCCACGACGCTGCCGATAATATAATGCGTATCCGAGGGATGATTGATCCAGTCGCGTATCGCTTCATTCGTGGCATCCTTTAAAGTCTTGCTGCCGCTGGTGGCCGGTACTACCTTTGCTCCAAGCATTTTCATCCTGGCCACGTTCGGGGCCTGCCGGTCTATATCCTTTTCTCCCATGTACACGATGCATTCGATACCCTTCAACGCACACACCGTAGCTGTTGCCACCCCATGCTGCCCCGCTCCTGTCTCCGCAATAATGCGATGCTTACCCAGCCGCTGTGCAAGCAGGATCTGACCGATCGTATTATTGATCTTATGCGCACCGGTATGGCAGAGGTCCTCTCTTTTGAGGAAGATCTCCGCATTGTATTTTTTGCTAAGCCGTTTAGCCAGGTATAAAGGTGTAGGGCGGCCCACATAATTTTTCAGCAGGGAATGGAACTCTTTGCGGAAAGATGCTTCGTGCATGATCTCCAGATAACGGGTCCTCAGCTCTTCCACATTGGGATACAGCATTTCCGGGATATACGCTCCGCCGAACCGGCCATAGTAGCCGTGGTCATCGGGCGACCGGTAGCTGGTCAGTGTGTTTTTATTTTCTTGCGTTGTCATGCAAAATATATTTTACTGTTATTATCCGATCGGCGCGCTTACCACCTGCCTCGTCCTTTGGCTCCCGGCGTTTCTTTCGTCCTGCCTGGGTTCCACACTATTCTCTGGGTTTCAACCCATCCAGCAACGCCCTGATCTTTTTCAGGTCCTTCACCCCCGCACTATGCTCGAACTTGCTGTTGATGTCGATGGAAAACATTTTCCGGGCTACGGGCTCTTTTGCAAAAGTCTTCAGCTTCTCCATATCCGTTGGCTCGATGCCGCCGCTCAGAAAGAAAAGTTTATCGATATGAGCAGGCTTCAAAAGGTCCCAGTTAAATTTCTTGCCCGTGCCCCCATAACCCGCACCTTCCGTATCGAAGAGGAACATATCGCAGGAATCCTGATAGGGACGGACGATCCAGTCGATGGGGTCGTCCTCGCCGAGCCGGAAAACTTTTATGACCGATATATAGTTTGCCAGCTGCTCGCAGAAACGCGGGGTCTCGTCCCCATGCAGCTGCACCATATCCAGGCCATAGTTGTCTACCTGCTTCATCACCTCATCATAGCCGGCGTTGACGAAAACACCGACTTTACCCAATCGTAGCTTCGCTTTCTTCAGTTGTTCGCCGGACAAATGACGGACCACATAACGGGGAGATTTCGGGTAGAAAATAAATCCGGCAAAATCCACGCCCATGGCATCCAGCTGTTTTACCTGGTCGATTTCGGTCATTCCGCAGACTTTTACTCTCATAAGTAGTTTCCCGGCCGACGCCTGACGGCGCCGGCCTTTTTTAAACGGTTATCAAATGAGACAAGTCAATCGTTATCATTTCCGCGATCCCAGTTCTTTTACAAATTTTTCAAATGCAGCCGCCGGGTCTTCTTCTTTCATAAAATTCTCCCCGATGAGAAAACCCTGAAACCCGGACTTTCTCAGATGAAGGATCGTCTCTACCTTGCCGATGCCGCTCTCGGCAACAGTGATCTTCCCCGCCGGGATCATTTTGCTCAGCCTGACCGAACGCTCCACATCTACGGTGAACGTTTTCAGATCGCGGTTGTTCACGCCCACCAGGCCCGTTTCCTCACAGATATGTCCCAACTCTTCTTCGTTGTGAATTTCCAGCAATACTTCCAGTCCAAGGGACCTGGCAAACAGGGCGAGGCTCCTGACCCCGGCGGGTGTAAGGCAGGCCGCGATCAGCAGGATCACATCCGCGCCGATGGCTTTCGCCTCCAGGATCTGGTACTCGTCGATCATGAAATCCTTTCTCAGGATCGGGACTTCGTTGACGCGGGCTTTTTCGAGATCCTGGCTGCTGCCTCCGAAGAAGTGTTCATCCGTCAGCACGGAAAGACAGGAAGCCCCGCTTCTAGTATATCCGGTCGTCACTTTTTCCACATCGGCCTCACCGTTGATCATCCCCCTGGAAGGAGAACGCCTCTTGAATTCGGCGATGATGCCGGTCTTCAGGGGATCGGTCAGGAATTCCCGGAGAGACAGCGTCGGCCTCGGGAAAAATGCGCTCATCTCCAGCATGGCCACGGGCATCTCTTCTTTCCGCCGCGCGACTTCCGCCCTTTTATAGTCTACTATTTTTTCGAGAATGTTCATCTTTTTACTTTTGTCCTTGCCTTGACCGAACATCATAGGATTATATCCTACGCACGGTTCGCCTCCTATTGCAATGCAATTAATTTCTGTAACGAACCATATGCATTCCCGCTCTCCAGGCTATCCACCGCCGCCGCATAAGCGCCTTCGTAATTGCCATAACTGCCCGTACAATGCAACGCCATTGCCGCATTAGCCAGCACCACAGCGTTCTGCGCCCAACTGCCTTCCACTTTTAATATTTTGGTGAACAGCTTTGCCGCTTCCTCCACGGAATTGCCACCATAAATATCGGTAGCATTTACCATACGTTTGCCCAATTGTTCGGGCGTCATGATCTTTTCTCCGTCATTGGTAATGACCTTCGTATCTCCGGTAAGCGAGATCTCATCGTACCCGTCCAGACCATGAATGATGGTAAAGCTGCCTTCTGCCTGCTGAAGGAGATAATTGTACACCCTGGCCATTTCCAGGTTATAGACGCCTACAAGCTGAAAGGTCGGAAAGGCAGGGTTCACCATCGGGCCCAGCATGTTAAAGAAAGTCCGTATCCCCAGGTTCTTTCTCACCGGGCCAACGACCTTCAGCGCAGGGTGGAACATAGGCGCGTGGAGAAAACAGATATTCGCTTCTTCCACCTCCTTCTTTAATCTGCCTGCATCATTCTTGAATGTATAACCCAGCTGTTCCATCACATTCGAAGAACCACTGATCGAAGAGGCGCCGTAATTCCCGTGTTTGGCTACTTTCTGCCCCGTGCCGGCTACGATAAAACAAGCCAGTGTGGAAATATTAAAGGTATTCTTCCCGTCCCCGCCCGTTCCGACTATATCGATCGTATCATGTCCATTGAGATCGACCCGGATACAGAGTTCCAGCAGGGCATCCCTGAATCCCTGAAGCTCGGCGATGGTGATGCTGCGCATCAGGAATACGGTAATGAAGGAGGCTATCTCGCTGTCATTATACGCGCCGCCGGCTATCTGCGACAGTATCTCGCGGGACTGCTCCCTGGTCAATGTTTTGTGTTCGAATAGATATTGTAAGATCTTTTTCATGATATGTTTTATTGTTCACCGGACTGCGGAGCGGGATCCGGCTTGCCACATTCCGGTATCTCTTATTCCGCCAGCCAGTTCCTCATGATCTGCTCACCCATTGGCGTCAGCACGCTCTCGGGATGGAACTGCACGCCCTGTACGTCAAGGTTCTTATGTCTCAGGGCCATGATCATATTCCTCTCATCTCTTGCCGTGACTTCCAGCTCATCTGGAAACCCTTCTTCCCGGATCACCCAGCTATGATAACGGCCGACTTCCAGCTCATCCGGCAATCCCCTGAACAGATCGGCGGCAGCGTGTCCGTTAGCCTTCGGTAAGGCGACATTGCCCATTTGCGGAGAAGAACCCTCCATCACCCGGGGAGCACCCTCCCTTCGTATGACCCTGACCGGGGTAGCCACACCGTGATAAACGGCGCTCAGGTTGACCAGCGTGCCCCCGAACGCTTCCCCGATGGCCTGATGCCCAAGACAGACGCCAAGGATCGGCTTCGATGCGGCGTATTCTCTGATCAGGGGCAGCAACAATCCCGCTTCGGAGGGGATGCCAGGTCCCGGCGACAGGATGATCTTGTCGAACTCCTTTATTTTTTCCAGGGGTATCTGGTCATTGCGGTGTACCTCCACCTTCAGGTGTGATATTTTCTCCACCAGGTGAACGAGGTTGTACGTAAAAGAGTCGTAGTTATCAAAAACAAGGATCCGTGTCACGTTATTTCTATTTTGATATTTCTTCTGCAAAAACGATAGCTTTTTTCAAAGCGCCCAATTTATTGTCTACTTCCCGCAACTCGCTTTCCGGCTGGCTTGCGGCGACCACGCCGGCTCCGGCCTGATATACGAGGGTATTGTGCCTGCTGAGGAAACTGCGGATCATGATGGCCTGGTTGCAGCTGCCGTCGAACCCCATGAACCCGATGGCGCCACCGTAATAGCTTCTTGAAGTGGGCTCATACGCGTCGATCAGCTCCATGGCCCTGAATTTCGGCGCTCCGCTCAGGGTTCCGGCCGGGAAAGTTGTGGCCAGTAATTCGAAAGGATTACAGCCTTCCCTCAGCTTGCCCCTGACCTCGCTCACAAGATGGATCACATGCGAATAGTATTGCACCTGCCGGTACTGGGTTACGGTGACCTCGTCGCAGAGGCGGCTGAGATCGTTGCGGGCCAGGTCTACCAGCATGACGTGCTCGGCATTCTCCTTCGGGTCCTTCAGTAATTTATCCGCCATCTGCTGGTCTGTCTCATCGTCGCCCGTTCTTTTGAAAGTGCCGGCTATGGGATGCACGATCGCCTGGCCGTTGCGGATGATCAGCTGCGATTCGGGTGATGAGCCCATCAGCTTATAGTCGCCATAATCGAAAAAGAACAGGTAAGGAGAAGGGTTGATGCTGCGCAACGCGCGGTATACGTTGAATTCATCACCCGTAAAACCTTGCTGGAAGCGGCGGCTCAGCACGATCTGAAATACATCTCCCCGGTAGCAGCTCTGAATTCCTTTTTCCACCATCCGGATATATTCTTCGTCTTTCATGTTGGAAGTCTCTTCTCCTTTTATATGAAAGGGATAGACAGGAGTGTCCTTGCTTCTGATCAGGGACTCCACGACCGGCAGCTCACTCGCCACACCGGCAACCTCATTTTCACAGATAAAAAGTTCGTCCTTGAAATGGTTGATGGCGATCACATACTGGTAAAGCCGGTAACGCATGAGGGGGATGCTGGAGGATGCGTAGTCGGAACCCGCAGCCTTTGCATCGGCAGGTCTGCCAGTCGCAGTGGCGGGTCCAGTAGTCCTGCCGGTGGTTGGATCGCCCTCACCGCTGCGGTCGCGGAAGGCAACGGTATCGAAGAACTGTACGGCATCAAAGGTCGTATAGCCGAACAGTCCCTGCACGGCCTTTACCGGTTTTTCCGGAGAAGGATTCGTCTGGAACCGTTGCATGAATTCCCATAACAAACGCGGCACGTCCGATGAGTTGCGGATAGCCGTTTTTTCCGGCGGCTGACCGGGCAGTTTGAATTCGACATTCTTCGTGTCGGTGATCTCTATGCCCGCAATAGCGTTGATGCAGATAAAGGAATAGCTGTTCTCCGCCACATGATAGTCCGTGCTTTCCAGCAGGATGGTATCCCGGAACCTGTCCCGCAGCCGCAGATAGATGCCTACCGGAGTATAGATGTCCGAAAGGAGTTTTTTGCAATTCGTCTTTATGTCGATTTTCTTCATAACCTGGGATCGTTTGCGGTGATCGGTTTTCATTGATCGGTGATCTGACGGTTCTTCATTTGGGCCGGGTGATCTTTATCCGGGCGGGCGGTCCTGCCCGAAATGAAAAAGGCCCCGAATGATCGGGGCCCAATATGGTACTACAATAGTAATAACATTACTTGCCCCGCCAGGAGTTCGTATGCCACCACCAAATTTTATTTAATAATTGTTTTGTCATTGCAACGCAAATATGGATTGGAAAAATGATTTTTCCAAATTAATTTTAACCCATGACCAATCCGATCATCAAAGGGGCATTGCTGGTAGCTCCCAGCGACATAGATGCCCCCAGTTATCCCCTGGGTACCAGTGGCTTCGACCCCATGCCGCTGTTCAGACTACCCTTTCCATCAGTCACTGTGGCCAGCACTGATGATTTCTATGTCACCCTTTCCAGAGCGGTTTATTTTGCAGACCATTGGGGCAGCCGGCTTGTGAATGTTGGCCCTCTGGGGCATATCAATTCTGCGTCCGGTCTGGGTAACTGGCCGGAAGGATATGCGTTGCTGCGGTCGTTGTATTAAGGGATCGCTACACTCCCAATGGATCT
>DATHHO010000190.1:0-17900 GCA_035317125.1 Puia sp. | reverse complement strand
GTGGATGGATATGAAGATAAATATTACTATGGCCGGCGGGCGAATGGTATTTACCTGACCCGTTTTGCCAATTTATACGAAGATAAAAGGGATTACCTGCGTGGTTTTGGTTACCAGGGCGGCGGAAGCCGGGAGGGGTGGAGCAGGAATGTCGCGGAGATGAATATCGGCGCCGGTTTCAAGGAAGCGCTGACGGAACCCGGCCAATGGACAATGGGCATGACCGGTTTCGGGGAGTTGCTGCCCTACCATGAGAACAAGATAACCCTGGATAAAAACAAAAAAGACAAATGGGGTTTGCCGGTTTTGGCGATGGATGCCGAGATAAAGGAAAATGAAAAGAAGATGCGCAAGGACATTGTACTGGAAGCCACGGCCATGCTGGAGGCGGCGGGCGTGAAGAACGTGCATTCCTGGGACAACGGGCATAATGTCGGAGACGGGATCCATGAGATGGGCACGGCAAGGATGGGCAGGGACCCGAAGACCTCGGTGCTGAATGCGCATAACCAGGTCTGGGACGCGCAGAATGTCTTTGTGACGGATGGAGCGGCCATGGTGTCTTCCGCCTGTCAGAACCCTTCGCTGACCTATATGGCCCTGACGGCAAGGGCGGCAGACTTTGCGGTTGGGGAGCTTAAAAAAGGTAACTTGTAAGGAAACACAGATAGCCCGTGAAGGAGGAAAGGATTCTAGAAATATAAATTTCAAACCATCAACTATTTTATATGCAAAGAAGAGACGCAATATCCCGGGTGGCGCTGATCCTGGGCGGCACCATACTCGGAGCGGAAGTATTTTTATCCGGGTGTACGAACAGCGATAAGAATATCGGCGGAGCTGGGGTCAATTTCTCCAATGACGATGTCGCCTTTCTCGACGAAGTGGCCGAGACGATCCTTCCGGCTACCAGCACACCTGGTGCAAAGGCTGCCAAAGTAGGGGATTTCATGGCCGTGATCGTACGGGACTGTTATGAAGATAAGGACCAGAAGATTTTCCTCGATGGCATGCAGAAGCTGAATGCGGCGAGCAAGAAAAAGAATGGCGCCTTCTTCCTCGACAGCAATGCACAGCAAAGACACGATCTGCTGGTGGATCTCGACAAGGAGCAGAAAGAATACACGGATAAGAAAAAGAAGGAAGACCCGACGCATTATTTCCGGATGATGAAGGAACTGACGCTATGGGGATATTTTACCTCCGAAGCAGGAGCAACCAAGGCGCTGCGTTATGTGGCCGTTCCGGGAAGATACGAAGGATGTATTCCTTATAAGAAAGGCGAAAAGGCGTGGGCTACTTCATAGAAGGCGCAAAGGATGGTCGTCTGAGAAAAGCTCACTTGAATATAATCTGGCTACGAGGCCCCGCATGGAACATGCGGGGCCTCGTTTTTTAACCCAGATAGTCTCAATTAGATCAGAAACTATTAAAATAATACTACTTTAATTTCTGTTTATTTTAGAATTTCACTGCTCGTTACTATGAATTGAAAAATCAATTCTTTATGAGCAAATATTTTTTTGAGCGTCTGGAGAACCTGAAAAAGAACCACACCCGTCTTTTAAAACGCAGCAATGAGCCAATACCCGACAATAATGGCATCTACAGCCGGTATCGTTATCCTATTCTTACGGCGCAGCATACACCGCTGTTCTGGCGGTTCGATCTCAATGAGCAGACGAACCCATTCCTTCTCGAGCGGTTTGGTATAAATGCCAGCTTTAATGCAGGAGCGATCAAATGGAAGGGCAGATATATTCTGATCGTGAGGGTGGAAGGGATCGACCGGAAGTCTTTTTTTGCGGTAGCTGAAAGCCCCAATGGCACTGATGATTTCAATTTCTGGGATTACCCGGTGGTGATGCCCGAGACGGATGAGCCGGATACGAACATTTATGATATGCGCATCGTCCAGCATGAGGATGGCTGGCTATACGGCTTGTTCTGTGCCGAAAGAAAAGACCCGGCGGCCCCTCCGGGCGATCAGTCATCCGCGATCGCGCAATGTGGTATAGCGCGCACGAAGGATCTGATAACCTGGGAGCGTCTTGCAGATCTTAAGACTCCTTCTCCTCAGCAGCGCAATGTCGTGCTGCACCCGGAATTCGTAAATGGGAAATATGCATTTTATACCCGGCCCCAGGACAGCTTTATCGAGGCGGGCAAGGGAGGAGGCATTGGGTTCGGGCTGTCGTCGCGTATTGAAAATGCGGTCATCGACGAAGAACTGATCGTGGACGAGAAGATCTATCATACGGTGAATGAGCTGAAGAACGGGCTTGGGCCGGCGCCGATCAAGACCCCATATGGGTGGCTGCATCTGGCGCATGGGGTACGCAACACCGCTGCGGGCCTGCGTTATGTCCTGTATCTTTTTATGACGGACCTGGAAGACCTGACAAAAGTGATCTATAAGCCGGGGGGCTATTTTCTTGCACCGGAAGGAGAGGAGCGGATCGGGGATGTGTCGAATGTAGTATTCAGCAATGGGTGGATAGCCGATGATGACGGCGTCGTATATATCTATTATGCTTCTTCGGATTCCCGGATGCATGTTGCCTTATCGTCCATAGACCGGCTGCTGGACTATGTGATGAACAATCCTCCGGATGGCTATACCTCCGCTCAGTCGTTGAACACGCTGACGGATATCATCCGGAAGAATAAGAGCAACGAAACGGTCAGGATGTAGCCGTACGACAGGAATTTTACTGAAAGACATACGGTAACAGCCGGAGGAATTCCGGGATGGGAGCCAGAGGTGAAAGGGACAAGTATGCCCGGGAGGCCGGGTTGCCTTTTAGTGTCTGAAAGACGGTTAAAACATTCATTGTGTTGATTCTAAGCAATGATTTGTTAAAATATCATTACAATACGGTTATATATTGGGATATTTTTAACTACCAGAATTTCCATTTCTTGACGACCATTAAAAATCAGCTTAGCTTATGAGAAGAAAACGTTTGTTTGCCCAATTACCAACTCCACCTTCGGTGAGTTTTTGCAAAGGGCTTCTTCCAGCCTTGTTCATATTACTCTTCACTCATTTTTCAGGTCTTGCTCAGAACCGGACGATCACCGGAAAAGTAGTTGCCACCGGAAGCGACAGCGCGCTGGCAGGCGTGACCGTGAAGGTAAAAGGCTCCAATACCAACGCCATCACCGGGGCAGACGGAAGTTTTACAATCAGCGCAGCCCCGAATGCTACTTTGATCGTCAGCAGCATTGGGTTTGCCTCACAGCAGGTCGATCTGAATAACCGGAGCTCGATAACGATACGGCTCGTATCGGACGCGCAGGCCCTGACCCAGGTAGTGGTCATCGGGTATGGCACGGTAAAGCGCAAAGACCTGACCGGCGCGATCAGCAGTGTGTCAGCCGACCAGATCTCAAAAGTTCCGGTCACTACAATAGACCAGGCCATACAGGGTAGGGCCCCCGGCGTTCAGGTCACCAATAACGATGGTTCGCCCGGCGGCGGCGTCCAGGTCCAGATCAGGGGTATCGGCAGCTTAGGGACGAATGACCCGCTGTACGTCGTGGATGGTTATCCGATCAGTGGTGGTATAAACACCCTTAACCCCAACGACATTGCTTCTATCGACATTCTCAAGGATGCATCGGCAACAGCCATTTATGGAAACCGGGCATCCAACGGGGTCGTTATCATATCCACCAAAAGGGGAAGAAGGGGCGGAGCAACCGTATCCCTCGATGTATCGACCTCATTTCAGACCAGGCCAAAAACCTATAGCGTACTGAACGCCCAGCAGTGGGGGGCGCTTGCCTTCAAGCAGGCCACTATAGATGGTTATACCGCGCTGCCAAACTGGGCGAATGCCGATACGCTGCATGAAGCCGACTGGCAGAAGGCCGTTTATCAGACAGGGGTAAGACAAAATTACAATGTCGCCATCCGCGGGGGCAGCGATAAGGTTCAGACCGCTTTTTCCGCCGGCTATTTCGATCAGAAGGGTATTGTACTCGGCTCCGACTTCAAAAGATACAATCTGAGCGCAAACATAGATTATACTCCACAGCCCTGGCTCAAATCCTCGACCAGCCTTAAATACACCAGGGGCGATTCAAAAGTTCCTTTTGGAACAGGCGGCCAGGGTGCGGGCGCGGGTGTAGGTTATCTGAGCAAATTACCCCCAACCCTTGACGGAGGCAATCTGCTGACCACCCAGATCAAGGATGGAAGAGGGAATTATGGTTATTTCAATCCCAACAACCAGGCCGTCAGGAACTGGGGTAACGGTCCGGTATACAGTATAGAAACACAGGATCAGAAAAACCTGACCAACTACTTTTTAGGGTCTACATTCCTGGAGGCGACGATCCTTCCCGGGCTCAGGATAAAGACGAATGTCGGTGTCAACACCAACGATTATTCCGGTTATTATTTCACACCATCCGATATCCGCGCCCTGACCCAGTATGGTGCGGGAACGCAATCGACCCTGAACTTTTATTCTCAGTCGGCTAATAATACGTTCGAATGGCTCTGGGAAAATACGATCGCTTATACCAAGACGTTCGGTGACCACAGCATAGATGCCGTCGCCGGTTATTCTTCACAGTCCAACACCTTCCGTCAGATAGGCGGTCAGGGAAATAATTTACTGAGCAATGGACTGAGGGACCTGAGTCTTCTTCCGGCTCTTACCAACGTTTATGGCAACCAGACGACCTATACGCTGGAATCCCAGTTCGGAAGGGTGAGCTACAGCTATATGGACAAGTATCTGGTCACCGGTACGGTGAGGAGGGATGGATCGTCGAGATTTGCCCAGGGTCATCAGTATGGGGTCTTTCCCTCGGGATCCGTTGCGTGGAGAGCAAAGGAAGAATCCTTTCTGAAAGATGTCACCGCCCTGTCGGACCTGAAGATCAGGGCCAGCTATGGCCAGATCGGCAACCAGTTCAATGCCGGGACCTTTCAATATTTAGCCCAGTACACATCGGGACCGGGCGCAAACAACCAGGGCAACAACGGTTATCCGTTCAATAAAACATATCAGCCAGGCCTTGTACAGGCCCAGCTGTCGGATTCCGCGCTGAAATGGGAAACATCGAATCAGACCGATATAGGTATTGACGCAGCCTTTCTTGGTGGAGCGCTGACTTTCACGGTAGATTACTACAACAAAAAATCGAGGGACTTCTTATTGTCCATTCCTTTACCCGCTCAGACGGGGTTCACCCAGGCTTACCGGAATGTGGGCAGCGTCAAGAACAGCGGGCTGGAATTTGGCGTGAATTACGCGCGCACGGCGACGGGAGGTTTCCACTACAATATTGGTCTGAATCTTACGACGGTCAACAATAAATTATTAAGCCTCGAGACCGGTCAGAACTTTATATATGACCTTGCAAGCTTAGGCTTCCCCACCACGGGCAGCAATAACTGGGGCACTTATAGCAAGTCGGCAGTCGGCGGACCCATCGGTGCATTCTACGGCTATAAATCCGCAGGGATCTTCCAGGCCCAGAAAGACATCGATGCACTGAATGCCATCAGCGTAGCCAAATATGGAGCGGGCAACGTTTACCAGCCTACATCCGGCCCCGCGAAGAGCGCCGTCGTCGGTGACCGCAAGTTTGTCGATGTGAACAACGATGGTCACATCACTGCGGACGACCAGACCGTATTGGGAAGCCCTATTCCTAAGTTCTACGGAGGGCTGACCTTCGATGCCAATTACAAGAACTGGGATTTCAGCGTGTTCTTCTATGGCGTTTATGGGAACAAGATCTTCAACTATCAGGAAAGGACGCTGGAAAGTTTTGAAACCTCGACCGGATCCGTCGGGATCGAAAATATCGGCACGAAATATTATCAGGGCGCGTGGACCGCAGCCAACCAATCCAACAGATATGCCGTTATCTCTGCGAATGATTTCAATGTCAATACCCGCCCTTCGGATGTATATGTTGAAAATGGCAGCTATGTACGCCTGAGAAATTTAACCGTTGGATATAATCTGCCCTTAAAATTTTCTTCAGGGAGCTTTGCCCCCAAGATCCGGATCTATGTTACGGGACAGAATCTGTTCACGATCACAAAATATTCGGGCCTCGATCCTGAAATCGGGATACCATCGGGAACGGATCCGAATACCAATCAGGCCGTTCGCAGTGTGACTTCCTCCGGGATAGATGTGGGTACCTATCCTTCCTCCAAATATTTCACGGTCGGATTTAATGTGACGTTCTAAATTAACGCAAGAAGTAGTAAAAACTAAGATATGAAAAGTAAAAAAATTATTTATTTAGTATGCGTGGGGTGTCTTTTGCTTGCCCTTGCCTGCTCGAAGAACTTTCTTAATCAGACGGACTCCTCGCATGTGAGCGCGGGTTCGTTGTTCCATACCCCACAGGACGGGATCAGTCTGGTGAATGCCATATACGATGGTTTCCAGCACGACAACCAGAGCTTTGTGCTCAAAGCCCTCTGGTACAACGCCAACTATTGCTCACAGGATTACTTCAACTGGGGCGCGGACGTATCGTATAATACGTATCTGTTCCCCGCGGATTTTGGATCTGCGGCCGCCTTCTGGAACCTTTCCTATCAGGGGATAGCCAGAGCCAATTCTGCGATACCCATTATCGCCAAAATGCAGGCCGACAAGGTGATCACCGACTCGCTGGCCAATTTCCTTACCGGTCAGACCTATTTTTTACGCGGCGTATATTATTATTATCTGGCCTGTACGTTTGGCGGCGTTCCGCTGGAGCTGAAGACGGTCACGGATAACGGTCTTCATCCGAGGAGCACGCAGGATTCGGTATTTCTGTCGGTAGCGGCCGATATGACCACGGCAGCGAGTTTACTGCCCTGGCCAGAAAGTCTGGCGACCGGAGATATCGGAAGAGCGACAAAGGGCGCGGCGCTTGGATACCTCGGCAGCACACAGATGTGGCTGAAAAAATATTCGGATGCGGTGACCAGCTTCAACCAGCTGATCCCGCATTATACGTTGCTGCCGAAATTCATGGATCTGCATGAGTACAGCAATCAGAACAATAAGGAATCGATCTTCGAGCTGCAGTTCGCCCTTCCTGGTGGCACCACCCCGGACTGGAGCTATAATAACAATGAAGTGACCTGGAACTCATCGTTTATGTGGCCATGGGAAACGTCAAATTTTGGTTATACTTATGCGAACAAACTGCTGTACACCTCTTTCGAAGCAGGCGATACCCGAAAGGCCGCCACGATCATCGGACCCGGCGACACCATCGCCAGCCCTGGCATCGTCAAGATAGGGGGAATAAAAGCGTATGCCCAGGTCATCGCGGGCTTTGCCGGCACCCTTTCGCTGCCAAAGGCGCATTTTACCGGTACCGATGGGAAGATCATGAATACCTGCGGAAAGGCCACCGATCCATGGCTTGGCGACCAGCCCGGTCAGCTGAGGAGCGGATATTATGGAATGAAGTTCTGGCGCGACCCGAATATCAGCGGGAACACACCAAGCGCGCTCGATCAGAAAACGCATATTTTCGGAGATCAGAATGTCACCATGCTTCGTCTTGGCGAGATCCTGCTCGATAAGGCCGAGGCGCAATCCAAGGCTGGAGACCAGGCGGGTGCTGCACTTACGCTGGCGCTGGTCAGGAACCGTGCGTGGGGTGGAGTGGCCCCCGCATCGCCATTCGGCCCCGATTTTATGCAGATCATGCTGAATGAATACCGGCATGAGGTAGGCGGGGATATGTCCTTATGGTATAATCTCAGAAGGACGGGCCTGCATATCCAATATATCAAAAGCACGTTTAACATCGATATTCCAGCCGGTCACGACCTGTTGCCGATCCCACAGACGGCGATCGCCACCAACTCGACGCTGAAGCAGAATCCGAACTATTAACCGGAACGATCCGTTATTTATAATGAAGGCTTTGTAGAAATACAGAGCCTTCATTTCTTGCCTATATTCGTATTTCATATGAAAGGACCCACCTTCTTATTTATCTTTTTGACGGTCGCGCTCCTGGCCTGTCATAAAAAGAACCGTTTATTCGAGAAGATAACTTCTTCTCATTCGGGGATCAGTTTTTCCAACAAGATAACCGAGGACGAAACGATCAACCCGCTGAATGTGGTGAATATATACAATGGCGGGGGCGTGGGCATCGGAGATTTCAACGGGGATGGCTTGCCCGATATTTATTTCGGGGGTAATATGGTGCCCTGCAGGCTTTACCTGAACAGGGGCGATTTTAAATTCGAGGATATAACGGAAAAGGCGGGGGTCGGCGGATTTGGCCGGTGGGCGAGGGGCATATCCGTCATAGACATCAACAATGACGGGCTGATGGATATCTATGTCTGCAATACCATCTCCAGGGACTCGCTGCAAAGACGGAATATATTGTATGTCAACCAGGGGCTGGACAAGGACGGCATCCCGCATTTCAGGGATATGGCCGCGGAATATGGCCTGGATATCCATGTGCAGTCGACCATGGCCAGCTTCTTCGATTATGATAACGACGGCGATCTGGATATGTACCTTACCGTCAATGAGGCGTCCAACGGGAGCGATCCCACCGTATTCCTTCAGCGGAATAACCGGAACGGGGGTCCCAGCTATGGCAGGCTGTACCGTAACGATATGGACAGCGCGCTGAAGCACCCTGTGTTTCACGATGTTTCGGTCGCAGCAGGAATAAAATTCGAAGGGTATGGTCATGCGGCCACGGTCTGCGACATCAATAATGACGGGTGGAAGGATATTTATGTTTCGGATGATTTCCTGTCCAATAATATTCTCTATATCAACAACCATGACGGCACGTTTACCAACCGGTCGAAGGAATATTTCAAGCATACCTCTTATAATTCGATGGGGCAGGATGTGGTGGACATCAATAACGACGGATTGCCGGATGTGATAGAGCTGGATATGAACCCCGAGGATAACTACCGCAAGAAAATGATGCTGGCTTCCAACAGCTATCTCACGTATCAGAATTTCGATTTCTTCAAATACCAGTATCAGTATGTACGGAACACGCTGCAACTGAACCAGGGACCTTCGGTGGGGGAGAACGATACCATCGGCATTCCTGCCTTCAGCGAGATCGGCTTCCTGAGCGGCATGTCACAGACGGACTGGAGCTGGAGCCCGCTGGTGGTCGATTTCGATAATGACAGCTACCGGGACCTGATCGTCACCAACGGCTTCCCGCGCGATGTGTCGGACCATGATTTCATGACCTACCGCGATCAGGCAAAGGGGATGGTCAGTACGAAAAAGATGCTGGAGCAGATCCCGACGGTAAAGCTGCATAACTACGCATTCCAGAATAAAGGGGACCTGAGCTTCAGCGATAAGACGGTGGACTGGGGGTTGGAGCAGCCGACCTTTTCCAATGGCATCGCCTATGCGGATTTTGACCAGGACGGGGCCGTCGATATGGTGATCAATAATATCAACGATGAGGCATTGCTGTACAGGAATACGGCAAGGGATAAGGATCCGGCAGCCACGAATTTCCTGCAGATCAGGTTCAGAGGAGATAAACGGAATATCAATGGGCTGGGGGCAGTAGCCAGCATTTATTATGAGGGGGGTAAGCAACAGGTGTATGAGAACAACCCATACCGGGGCTATTTATCCACGATGCAGGGGATAGCGCATTTCGGGCTGGGCAAGGTCCGGATGCTGGACTCCGTCGTGATAAGATGGTATAATGGCAGGCAGCAGACCCTGCGAAAGATAAAGGCCAACCAGGTCCTTGGGGTCGATATGGCCGATGCGAAGGACCCTTATACCTTGCAGGGGCCTGCGCGTGCGGACCATGCGTTGTTCAGGGAGGTGACCAGTGCGGCTGGGATCAGTTTCCGGCATCATGATTATGATTTTATCGATTTTACGATCCAGACGCTGTTGCCGCACAAGCTTTCCGAATATTGCCCGGCGCTGGCAGCAGGGGATATAGATGGCAATGGATCGGACGATCTGGTCGTCGGGGGGAACGGGGCCGTCCCCGCCCAGGTCCTGTTACAACAGCCTGACGGTAAATTTTTGCAAAGAGATCTTGCGCAGGGGATGAGCAATGGGGGGATCCAGCCCAAAGACGAAGGCATCCTGCTGTTCGATGCGGATGGGGATGGGAAGACGGATGTGTATATCGCCAGCGGAGGATATAAGGAATCACCCGGTAATACTGTCTATCAGGACCGGTTGTTTATAAATGACGGCAAGGGAAATTTCAGGAAGGACTCCCTGGCGCTGCCGGTGAACCACAGCAGCAAGCTATGCGTCCGGGCTATGGACTTCAATAACGACGGGAAAACGGACCTGTTCGTGTCGGGGCGTGTGGACCCATGGAATTATCCAAAGCCGGTGAGCAGCTTTATCTTCCGGAACGATTCCGAAAAGGGGCATGTGAAATTTACCGATGTGACCGATGAAGTGGCCCCGGAGCTGCGAAGCATCGGGATGATCTGCGACGCGTTGTTCACCGACTTTGACGGCGACGGGCAAACGGACCTGATCGTCGTCGGGGAATGGATGCCGGTGACCTTTTTAAAAAACGTAAATGGGAAGTTCAGGAACGTGACCGAGGCTTCGGGTGTGGCCGGCCAGGCGGGATGGTGGAATTCCATTGCGGCGGGAGATTTCAGGCACACGGGCCGGACGGATTATATAATAGGCAATACGGGCCTGAACACGTTATACAAGGCAAGTGAAGCATACCCCGTGTATGTCACCGCCAGGGATTTCGACAGTACGGGAACATTTATCGCGATACCTTCTTTATTTCTCCCGGACCGGAAAGGGGTAAAAAAAGAATTTCCTGCGCAGACCCGGGACGATGTGGTCCGGCAATTGCCGAGCCTGAAAAAGAGATTCGCCACGCACAAGCCATTTGCCCTTGCCACGATGGATCAGATATTGACGGAGCAGCAACGTAAGGGGGCCCTCCGGCTGAAAGCCACTATGCTGCGGTCTTGTTATCTGCGGAATGACGGAGCTGGAAAATTCACGATGATCGCTCTGCCGAATGAAGCGCAGGTCTCCGTGATCAATGGGATGGTCGTGGATGACTTCGATGGCGACGGGAACCTCGATGTGCTGATCAACGGGAACGATTATGGGACGGAGGTCGGCACGGGCCGGTATGATGCTTTCAACGGGCTGTTGTTAAAGGGCGATGGGGCGGGGGGATTTGCGCCGCTGTCCATTCTCCAGAGTGGGATCTATATTCCGGGCAATGGCAAGGCGCTGGTGAAATTACGTGGCAGCGGAGGCAATTATCTGGTGGCGGCCAGTCAGAACAAAGATGTTTTGAAATTATACGAGCTGAAAGGAAGGCCGGAGACCATCGCCATCGGGCCCGGTGAGGTGAGCGCGGTGATCAGGCTTAAGGATGGCAGGACGCGGAAAGAGGAATTCTATTATGGGTCGTCCTTTCTCTCGCAGTCGGCGAGGTTCATCAGGGTCGATAAGAATATGATCAGCGTGACGATATCGGATGGTAAGGGGGAAAGCCGGGTGGTTATTCCTTAGCCCTTACCACCGTCAAAATTTCTACTACAGATCCGGCCGTGTCCGATCAGTGCGTCACCTATTTTTCAAAAACGCTGCATGGGGAAATCTTAATTTTCACTTTTCTTATTGCTAAAAACTGGGCTAAATCATTCATTGTGTTGAATCTAAACAATCATTTGTTAAAATATCATTACAATAGGATGGGATATTGAAATAATTTTAGTGACCAGAATTTAAATTATTTGACGCACCTTAAAATTGCTTAAAGCTTATGAGAAGAAAACTTTTGTTTGCCCAATTCTTAGTTCTCTCCATGTTCAGCTTCTGCATAGCGCAAGCGCAGAATATTGACGCCACCGGGCAGGTCAAAGACGAGGCAGGTAACGCCGTTCAGGGCGCGGTGGTTGCCGTCAAAGGCGCCAAAAAGGCCACGACTACCAATGACAATGGATCTTTCACGATCAATGTAGCAAAGGGTACGACCCTTGTGATCAGCCATGTGGGCTTCGGGAGCAGGGAAATAGTCGCCGACGGCTCTGCGCTCAGCATCACGCTTGCCAACCAGAGCAAGGAGCTGAACGAGGTGGTCGTTACAGCCCTTGGTATCAAGAAGGAGAAAAAAGCGCTCAGCTATGCCGTAACGGAAGTAAAGGGTTCCGATCTTACGGAGGCCAGATCGGTAAATATCGCGAATTCACTGGAAGGTAAGGTGGCGGGCCTGAATATTGCCAGCACCGCTACGGGCGCCGGTGGTTCCAGCCGTATCATCATCCGCGGAAACGGTTCGCTGAGCGGAAACAACCAGCCACTGATCGTTGTGGACGGGATCCCGATGAACAACGACAATATCAATCAACAGGTGAATGCTATGGCTGGAGGCGCCAGTTCTGTTGGTATGTGGGGCGGTACGGACCAGGGCGATGGGATCTCCAGCCTTAACCCGGATGAGATCGAAAGCATCAGCGTGCTGAAAGGAGGTACTGCGGCGGCGTTATACGGTTCGCGCGCATCCAATGGCGCCATCCTGGTGACGACCAAGAGCGGCAGCAAGAATAAGAACGACGCGATCGGGTTGGAAATAAACAGCAATCTGGTAGCAGAAAGTCTTTTGTATAAGAAATTCGACGATTATCAATACGTATATGGTATCGGGGATGTAGATCCGCTTCAGGATCCGCTGCATGGTCTGAAACCTGTCCCACCGAATACCGGCGCAAATTTCCAGACCAACAGCTGGGGAGCAAAGCTGGATGGGTCACCGGCTGTCCAGTTCGACGGGGTGTCGAGGCCATATTCCGCCGTCACAGATAACTTATCAAAATTCTACAAGGTCGGAACGACGTTCACCAATTCCGTAGCGATGTCGGGAGCAAACGACAAACTGACTTACCGGTTCTCTCTGAGCGATCTGAACAACAAAGGCATCCTTCCAAACAGTACGCTGCGCAGGGATAATGCCGCATTGAACCTTGGCGGTACGATGAGCAAACGTCTCTCCTTTGTGGCCAATATTAAATATATCAGCGAGAAGACGCATAACCGTCCACGCTTGTCCGACAGTCCGGGGAACGCCTCTTATACGATGTGGACATTGCCTACGTCTTTGTCGGTGGAGACGCTGAAGAAGAACGTGCTGACGCCTCAGGGGAATGAAGACGTATGGTCGAACAACCAGTATGTTCAGAACCCCTATTTTGCCGCGTTCAATTACCAGCGCGACGATATCAAGAACCGCTGGATCACTTCTTTCGAACCGAAATTCAACATTACCGACTGGCTCTATGTAAAGGGCCTCGTAGGGTTTGATAAATACAATTATCAGAATACGGATATAACGCCAACCGGTGCCGGTTATCAGCTGGGCGGAGGCTTTACCCGCCAGCTGCTCGATTTCAACGAATCCAATGTAGGCTTCTTTATCGGGGGCGACAGGAAGCTTGGAGCAGACTTTGCGCTGAGCTTCAACGTAGGAGGCAATGCGATGAAGCAGTCGATCCTGCGTGATAATCAGAACGGAAGTCCCTTCAATATTCCGTTCTTTTATGATGTCAGCAATATAAAACCGGCCAATCTCACCGCGATCCACGGGGATTATGAGAAGAGGATCAATTCCTTTTATGGATCCGCCGATCTGTCTTTCAAAAATTATCTTTATCTGACCTTAACGGGACGTAACGACTGGTTCTCCTCACTGACTCCGGATGCCAGCTATAAGGGAACGTTTAAAAATTCGATTTTTTATCCCTCTGTCGGTCTGAGCTTTGTGCTGTCGGATGCCGTCAGATTGCCAACCTTTGTGAACTATGCCAAGGTCAGGGCCTCATGGGCACAGGTGGGTGGAGATACCGATCCTTACCAGTTGTCGCTGTTCTACGGACTGGCGGGCGCGGCTGCCAATGGGGCGCCGCTGGCTCAGATCGGACCGAACAATGTACCGAATGCCAAGCTTGTACCGCTGGTATCTACGACGGATGAGGCAGGTCTGGAAGCGCGGTTGCTTAACAACCGTTTGGGCGTCGATTTCGCGGTCTATAACCGTATAACGACCAAGGACATCGTTACGGCAACCATCTCGCCCGCTTCGGGTTATCTTGGTGCGATCTTCAATGTCGGAAAGATCACGAATAAGGGTATCGAGCTCCTGCTGAATTACCGGGTCGGAGACAGTAAGAATTTTACATGGGAACCTTCTATAAACATTGGCTATAACAAGAGCAATGTGGTAGCCTTATATGGCGACCTGACCCAGATCACCGCGGACAATGCCCGTTCACAGACAGCCTATATCGCGCAGGAGATCGGCAAGCCATACAGCGAGCTGCAGGTAGTGGCCTACAAACGCAATGGCGCCGGGCAGATCGAGTATGATGCATCGGGTATGCCCATCAAGGCAGACAAGCTGAAGGATGTGGGGACAGGCGTATCGCCAACCACATTTGGATTTGGCAATACCTTCCGTTACAAAAGCTTATCGCTCAGTTTCCTGATCGATGCTAAATTCGGCGGCGTCATTTATTCCGGTACCCAGGCCCTTGCCTACCGGTATGGCCTGGCCAAGGAAACCTTGCCCGGACGCGAGACCGGTGTAATAGGAGCGGGCGTTCAGGCCGATGAGCATACGCCAAATTCAAAAGTGGTGTCAGCGGAGTCTTACTACACGAACCTGTATAATTTCGGGGAACCTTTTGTTTATAAATCCGACTTCATCAAGTTGCGTTCGATCACCCTTGATTATTCAATACCTGCTAAAAAATTCAGCGGAACACCGTTCAAGGCGATCACGGTGTCTCTTGTAGCGCGGAATATCTGGACGATCAAGAAGTACACGCCGAATCTCGATCCGGAATCTACGTATAACAATGGTAATGCCCAGGGGTTGGAATTTACCGGAATGCCGATCACCAAGACTTTCGGTGTAAATCTTAACCTGAAATTTTAACGTCTAACTTGCTTAAACAAATAACTATGATTCGTAAATTATCAATAGTAACCTGTCTCGCGCTTACATTCTTTTCTTGTACCAAGAATTTCAGCAAGATCAATGTAAACCCAACGGCACCGGCAAGCGTTCCCCTGGACTATCTTCTGGCGCAGGTTCAGCTACAAATGGCCGGATCTGCGGGCGATCCTGGATACACGCAGTGGAGAGGTAATTTTATCTATAGCATGGCCCTTATGCAGCAGTTTGCCTCGCTGGGTGCGTTCTATTCAGGAGACAAATATCTCTATTCGGCCACCAACGATGCTTCCGGCGCCTATTTCGGCACCAGCAATGGAGAAGGGAACTATCCTAACTCGATAAAGAATATGGTGAACCTCATTGCGCTTGCGAAGAAGGATTCGATCAACAGCGTGAATACCCTGAGCATGGCCCGGATATTAAAGGTGATGCAGATGTCGATCATGACGGACCTGTATGGGGATATTCCCTATTCGGAAGCGGGGCTGGCGTATCTCGCCTCAAATTATGCGCCTGCCTTCGATAAGCAGTCGACCATTTACCCGGACATGCTGAATGAACTTGCACAGGCCGGGGCTGCCTTAAACGCATCCTCTTATGTTGCCACGCAATCGGATTTTACTTATACAGGGGATATCGCCAAATGGAAACATTTCGCCAATTCTCTCATGCTGCGGCTGGCCATGCGTCTGCAGAAAGTCGATCCGACCAGCGCACAGACCTGGGTCAAGAAGGCGCTTGATGGCGGAGTGATGGGCAGCAATGCCGAGTCTTATATCATCAATTTTGGGGGTGGTTCCGGGGCAAACAGTAACCCGAATGCCTTTAATCTCGGGCCTTCCAATGCGATCAGCCGTGGCGAGGTGCTTCATGGCAATATTCAATGGTCGCAGACCTTTATCAATACGATGAAGGCGAGGAACGATCCACGTCTCGGGCAGATCTCCACAGTGGGTTCTGTCGGGGTAGGAACGGGCACCAGTCTTGGAGATACGACACAGGCGGCGCAGAAAGGATTGCCCAATGGACTGGACAATGCTCCTGTAGGGACCACTATCGGGCAATATTCCGTGATGAATATTCTGACCTACCAGGACAACAGCCCCGATATTATCCTCAGCTATGCCGAAGTTGAATTTTTGAAAGCAGAAGCCATTGAAAGAGGCTGGTATACGGGTTCGGCCATCGCCGAATACAAACTGGGCCAGGAAGCCGCGCTGAAGCAGATGGCATCGTACAATGCTTCTTTTGCGCCTACTCCCGCCGCTGTCACTGCTTACCAGACCACCAACCCCTATCCGACTGCGGGTTCGATGGATCAGAAGATGAACCAGATCCAGACCGAGCTCTGGCTGCTGTTTGCCGATACGTACAATGGATACGAGGCCTGGGCTGACTGGCGCAGGACCGGCTTTCCAGTGCTGACTCCTGTAGTTTATCCTGGAAATGCTTCCGGAGGGGCCATCCCCCGCAGGCTGATCTATCCGACCGAGCAGATCACGCTCGATCCCAAGGGATACAACCAGGCAAAAACCAATCAGGGACCAGACCTGTTCACGACCCATATGTGGTGGGATAAGTAAGATCGGTAACGACCTCTTTTGTGTTAAAGGGCAGGATAATATCCGTATTATCCTGCCCTTTTTCCTAAATTTGGCTACATGAAATTCGCGTTCCTGTTATTAGCTATCCTGCCATTTTCCGGACGGGGCCAGTCCCTGTTCACGCTTGTGCCACCTGAAAAGTCGGGCATCAGCTTCCAGAACAACATCTCGGAGACCGCTACCCAGAACGTTTTTGCTTACGAATACTTTTATAACGGCGGAGGGGTTGCCGTAGGCGACCTCAATAATGACGGGCTGCCCGACATCGTGTTCACGTCCAATATGGAGCAACCCCGGGTATATTTCAATAAAGGGAATTTCGTATTCGAGGATGTCAGCAAGAAATCAAAGATCCATGCTTCGGGCTGGAAGACCGGCGTCACGATGGCCGATGTGAATGGGGATGGCTGGCTGGACGTATATATCTGTCGTTCCGGACCTGGGGATGCGGACAGCCGGAGCAATCTCCTGTTCATCAATCAGAAGAATGGAACGTTTAAAGAAATGGCGGCGGAATATGGGATCGATGAGAAAGGGAATTCAACCCAGGCCGTTTTTTTCGATTATGACAATGACGGCGATCTGGACCTGTTCATCCTGAACCATTCGATCAAACGGTATAAGAATTTCGACGTAGCGTATATGAAGTCGGCGAGGGATTCGGTGGCAGGGGATAAATTATACCGGAACGACGGCAACGATCATTTTACCGAGGTGTCGGTAAAGGCCGGTATCATCGGCAACCCGATCTGTTTTGGGCTGGGGGTTGCGGTAGCCGACTTCAACGGCGATGGGTGGCCGGATATGTATGTCACCAATGACTATGACGAGGACGATTATCTGTATATCAATCAGAAGGACGGAACTTTCAAAGAATCGCTGATCTCATTCCTTGGGCATACTTCAAAATTTTCGATGGGTTGCGATGTGGCCGATGTGAACAATGACGGGCTGACCGACCTGCTGACCCTGGATATGCTGCCGGAGAGCAATAAGCGGCAGAAGCTGCTGAAGGGGCCGGATGGATATGACCATTTTCAGATGCTGCTCGATCATGGATATTACTGTCAGTATATGCGCAATATGCTGCATCTGGGCACGGAGAACAACGGGCAGATCGGATACAGCGAGATCGGGCAACTGGCGGGTATTTCAAATACCGACTGGAGCTGGTCAGGGTTGTTCTGCGATTTCGATCTGGACGGCTGGCAGGACCTTTTTATCACCAACGGGTATATGCGCGATTATACCCGTTGGTGATAAAAAGGTCCTGCCAGCCGTCCAGATCGAAATCGCAGAACAACCCTGACCAGCTCCAGT
>DATHHO010000189.1:0-53620 GCA_035317125.1 Puia sp. | reverse complement strand
TCGCCTTGAGCGGCAGCAGCGGCGCGCCGCTGCTGCCGCTCAAGGAGAACTTCGAAACGATCATCCAGGAGGTATTCCGCTGCGGCATGAAATTCCACCGGAATATGCTGCTCCTTTATGGCCGCCGCAACGAGCTTATGCCCGGGCAGGATGGTCTCCGGGGTATTGGGAAACATATCCGAATAGACATGCGGGGTCGTGATCAGCTTCTTATAGCCCAGATCCACCAATCCCCTGATCATGGTAAGGGAGGTATCCAGATCCGGTACCCCGTCATCGATACCGGGGATAAGATGGGAATGCATATCGGCGCCGAGGATGCCGAAGTCCACCGCCAGGACCCCACGTTTTTTAAAAATAGAGAACATATGCTACAGTTAAAGAGCCGCACGTTTAAAATCTTTATATACCTCCCGGATGCCCTGATCAAGGCTGATCTTTGCCTGCCAGCCCATCCCATGCAGCTTGCTTACATCCATTAATTTCCTGGGCGTGCCGTCAGGCTTGTTCAGGTCGTGCTTTATTTCTCCTGTATAGCCGACGATCTTTTTGATCAGCAGGGCCAGCTCCTTTATTTCCATATCCTCTCCGGTGCCGATATTGATCAATCCGGGCTCGCTGTAATTTTGCATGAGGAAGAAGCAGGCATCCGCGAGATCATCGGCGTGCAGGAATTCCCGCCTGGGCGTACCCGAACCCCAGAGGACCACCGCCGGCTCTCCCTTCGTCTTCGCCTCATGGAATTTTCTGATCAGGGCAGGCAGGACATGCGAATTATTCAGGTCATAATTATCATTCGGACCATAGAGATTGGTCGGCATTACGGAAATAAAATTACATCCATACTGGGAGCGGTAGGCGTCACACATTTTGATCCCGGCGATCTTGGCGATCGCATAAGGTTCGTTTGTGGGCTCCAGGGGACCCGTCAGCATATACTCTTCCTTCAACGGCTGGGGGGCCATTTTGGGATAGATACAGGAAGATCCAAGGAACAATAATTTTTTGACTCCGCTCAGATACGCCGCATGGATGATATTGCTCTGGATCATGATGTTATCATACAGGAACTCACCCCGGTAGATATTATTGGCCAGGATGCCTCCCACTTTTGCGGCGGCCATGATCACGTGGTCTGGTCCTTCCTTTTCGAAAAAAGCCCGGACCGACGCCTGGTCTCTGAGATCGAGCTCTGCCGAACTGCGGAAGATAAGATTGGTAAACCCTTCGCCGCTCAGCTTCCTGGATATGGCCGATCCTACCATGCCACGGTGCCCGGCGATGTATACTTTGTCGTGTTGTTGCATGTTAAATTATTCGTACTGGTTCCTGACATGAAACCCTGATTCCTTCAGGATCTTTTCTTTCCTGAACAGGTGAATATCGGCATTCACCATTTCTTTCACCAGCATGGGCAGGTCATAAACAGGGGTCCAGCCTAATTTCTGTCTGGCCTTTGTGGCGTCTCCGATCAGGAGGTCTACTTCGGTGGGACGGTAATATTTAGGGTCCACGGCCACTACCTCCTTTCCAACGGCAACACTGAAATCCGGGTTGGCAGCGGCAACCACCAATCCCACCTCCTTATCGCCCTTACCCTTGAACTCCAGTTTAACGCCTATTTCGGCAAAGGCCATCCTCACGAATTCCCTTACCGGTGTGGTGATGCCAGTAGCTATCACATAATCCTCCGGCTCCGGCTGTTGCAGAATACGCCACATGGCCTCCACATAGTCCTTTGCATGTCCCCAGTCACGCTGGGCGTCGAGATTGCCCAGAAAGATCTTGTCCTGGAATCCAAGGCCGATCTTTGCTACCCCGCGCGTGATCTTGCGGGTGACAAAGGTCTCTCCGCGAAGGGGGGATTCGTGGTTGAACAGGATGCCGTTGGTTGCGTACATCCCATAGGCCTCGCGGTAATTCACGGTGATCCAGTAACCATATAATTTGGCTACGGCATAAGGCGAACGCGGATAGAACGGGGTAGTCTCGCTCTGCGGCACGGCCTGCACCAGTCCATACAACTCAGAGGTGGACGCCTGATAGACCTTTGTCTTTTTGATCAGACCGAGTAATCTCACGGCTTCCAATATACGCAGGGTACCAATGCCGTCTGCATTGGCGGTATATTCCGGCGTTTCGAAACTGACGTGTACGTGGCTCATGGCCGCAAGGTTATAGATCTCATCCGGCTGCACTTCCTGTATGATCCGGATAAGATTGGTCGAATCGGTGAGATCGCCATAATGGAGCCGGAAGTGTACATTGGATTCATGAGGATCCTGATAAAGATGATCGATCCTGTCCGTGTTGAACAGGGAGCTTCTTCTTTTGATGCCATGAACGATGTATCCTTTGCCCAACAACAATTCACTTAAATAGGCCCCGTCCTGACCTGTAACGCCCGTTATTAATGCGACTTTTGACATAGCTGGTTATCTGATTATAAATTGAGGAAGTTTTCTGAGTGGTTTTGCGTACAATGTAAAAAAATGCGGCTTCAGCCCATTTAATTTCCAGGCAAGGCGGTCTTCCTTGTTAGCCCTGATCCTGTTCCACAGCGAGACATTGCTCATGCCGCCTGCACGCATCTTCACGATGACCCGGGGTATATAATGTGCCGGGATCTCGTTCTTCAGCAGGATCCGGAGCATCATTTCATAATCCGCGGCCGAGCGCAGGGATATATCGAAGACCCCTACCTGATCATACACTTCTTTCCGTACAAAAAATGTGGGGTGGGGTGGCATCCAGCCCTTGTAAAAATTCTTTCGCCTGAATGTACCGGTCTTCCAGGTGCGGATCACTTTGTCCAGATTTCCCTGATGGACATACTGCAGGTCGGCATACGTGGTCTTTACGGCATTGTCTTCAAATACCGCGGCGATGGTCGAAATAATATCCGGGGCATTATAAATATCATCTGAATTCAGGATACCGATCACCTCTCCCGTAGCCAGGGCAAGCCCTTTATTCATGGCGTCATAAATGCCTTTATCCTTTTCCGAAACGATCTTTGAGATATGCGGGAATTCCGAGGCGATCTTCAGCGTCTCATCGGTGGATTTACCATCAACGAGGATATGCTCGATATCGGGATGGTCCTGCTGCCGGATACAGGTCAGCGTATCCCTTAGGGTAGCTGCACTGTTATAAGTCGCTGTTATGATAGATATCTTCATCTTCCGGGTAATGCTCAATGAATAATATGGATCAGCAAAGCTATGGCAGAAAGGACCAGGGCGAACAGAGCCAGCCAGAATGCGGACGGCTTATTTTTAGCCGGTGTGGCATTCCGGTCCGGTACCACCGTCTGCTCCAGCAGAAATTCCGCTGCCGAAGGGACTGCGACGGCAACAGCCATGTTACCGGTATGAGATATCGACAAATGAAACCCGGGATGAACGGGCCGCCCTTCCGGCGAATGGCCGATCGCGATCGTATCAAATGACTTATTCCTATATGTGGCAAGGGCCTTGACCATTGCCTCTTTGGCTGCAAACAAGCCGGCAAACGATGCGTAGGGATCGGATTGCAAAATACAATATGCGATCTCCGCAGGGCTGAAATTCATTTTATAGAACTCCTCTCTCCGGAAATCATGGGTCCGTGGAAATGCCCCGATCTCCTGCATGTCGATGCCGATGCTGCCCCCATCCCCATTGAGGGAGGGGCCTGCAACTGTCGTTTGTATCGCCGGAACATATTGCCCGGGACCGGCCATGTCAGGGTCCGATCCTTCACCGGGCTGAAGGGAAGAGACCGGGTGACCGCCCCCTGCCTGTCTCAGGAGATCGGCAAAATTTCGGATGGAGGTATAATTCGCCACGACAACTCCACCTTCGGCCAGTTTAGCATACATCCGGTGAAGGAGGATAGAATTGCCGATGGCCGTACGGTCAACGGGTGTGGATGGGCCGATCCCGGCGGCAGGTATCTTTATAAAAACGGAGACGATCTCTCTGATCTTTTCCTGCATGTTAAAAGCCTTTAAGACAACTCTGACAAATATATCCTTCTTTCCCCCCGGGTGTAATGCATCTAGCAAAACCCGTACCCCCCAGATCTTCTTTTAGTGTTTTATAACATTTAAAGCAGGCAATATCCTGGTAAAGGCCCTGATGATAGTCCGGACGGTAGGATTCAAGTCTTTCCTTCAGGTCCTTCAGATAGCGTGCGGCCGACTTGCCTTCCGTCACCCGATGATCGAAGGTCAGGCTGAACGTGCAGCGTTGCAGTTTCTGGTCGATGGAAGATATTCCCAGGATCGAGCTGTTCATTTTGTTTACCAGCGGATGAAAGAAAGAGACGGCCTCCGATGAAAGATCGGTGACCGTAAAGGTGATATCCGTCAGATCGTTTATTTCAAGGGTATCGTCCAGATAGCACCCGGACAAACGCATGATCTCCTCTTCGATCTCGCCCACGCCTTTTTGTTCCGCGGCGGAGATCTTCAGCACCTTCAATCCCTTGTCGATGTCAATGGCAAAACCGGGGTTGATCTCTTTATAAAGTGCGATAGCCTCCCCGGTGAAATAGCCGTTCAGCAAAGGATAGTCGACCAGCAACCTGGACGCCTCATAGAGGATCACCGGCAGCAAAGAGTCTTTCAGGTATTTCAGGGAAGGGTTGATAAAGGAAAAGATCCCTTCCGTCTCCACGTAGGTGTGGATCGTGCTGGTGAGGCCCGCCGACTGCACTTCCCCAAGATATTCGATCTCTCTTTTCTTGCCGGAAGATAATTTCTGAAGGATCACTTTGTTGTTGTCCACTGGAAGGACGGGCCGGAGCGGGGCCATTTTGAGAGGCCTGGATGTCGCAGGATTGCCAGCCGGACCAGAACCTGGAGACCCCGATCCTGCGGGACCGCTCTTCGCGGAGCCGGAAGGGGGTCCTCCGCCTGCTGCCGCCGATCCTGAGCGCGCTGCCAGCCATTCTTGTACATCCTCTTTGCCAACAAGATCCCTGCCCTTAAAAACAGCCTTGTCGATGCCTGACGTTCCGATGAGAAGAGCGGCTTCTTTTGAATACAGGGTCTCTCCTTCCCAGGCGGGACTGTGCCGGCCGGCCTGTGTTTCCGCGGCGGCCGCCGCCGGGGAATGCGCAGGAAAATGGCCTCCGTTTGCGGAAGTGCCGGCATTTGACGAAGGGCCTCCGTTTGCGGAAGGACTGGCAGCTGAAGAAGCGCCGGAAGTAAGGCTTTCGCTCAGTTCCGAAGCTTCCGTGAAGATCCTTGCTACTACTTCATTCACCACATAGTCATTGTCGAGCTCGCAGAGATATTCTATAAAGCCATCCGCTCCGGCCTCTACATCATACGTGGTCTTCGATGTCTCGAATACCATGATGAGATCGCCTTTATTCACTTTCTGCCCACTGGAAAAAGCGATCTCCACCACCGTCAGGGTGGTGTCATTGACGGCGATCAGCGGTACTTTTATTTCCTGTAATAATGCCATTACCCGAAGCTTTCCTTTATTTCCTGTAAGATCCGGCCTTTATCCGGCAATACGATATTTTCTAATGATTTGACGGAGGGGATAGGTACGGGCCAGGCCGTGATGCGTCTGGCCCTTATTTTCTGATCGCAGCTCTCCACGACGGAAGCGATCATCTCGCTGCCGATGCCCGCAAAGGAGGTGCCTTCTTCGATCACCAGTAATCTGCCTGTCCTTTTCACCGATGCCAGCACCTGGTCGACCGGCAGCTGAGAGATCAGGGAAGGAATGATCAGCTCCGGCTTATAGCCGGTGTCTTCGAAGATCTGTCCCAGAAAGGAGCCCACCGTGTCCGCCATACCGCCATACGCCACAATGGTCAGCGTTGGCGCCGACAGGACAGGGCTTACCCTGACCACCGGGAACAGATCGCCATTGCGCTCATAGACAAAGTTCTTCGCCTCGTGATGCAGGATCTTTTTACCATAGTCCGTCTTGTTCTCGATCACAAGGACCGGATGACGTTCCTCGTAGACGGCCTGATAGATGAGGGCTGGATCGAGAAAAGTATTAAGGGCCACCGTTTTTACATTATCGATTCCCACCAGAAATTTGTCAAGGGTCTGTGAATGAGTGGGGCCATATCCTCTGCGCCCTCCCATCGGACTTCGTATGACCACAGGGCAGCTGACCTTCTTGTTGAACATATGATGGAACTTCGACGCGTGGTTCACGATCTGGTCGAAGGCCAGGGTCATAAAATCCCCGAACATGATCTCCGCAAATGGCTTGAATCCATTCAGGGCAAGGCCGTTGGATATGCCGGTAATGGCAGATTCTGAAATAGGCGTGGAGAAGACCCTGCCGGGCTTCAGGAAAGAAAGTTCCCGCGTCACCTTAAAGGCCCCTCCATAAGGAGAAAGGATATCTTCTCCAAGGAACACGACCCGGTCGTCTTCCAATATCTTTTCCCGGAAGAACGCATTAAGCAGCTCCACCTGCCTTTTATTTACCGGAGCCAGCGGCGTCCAGGTCTTATCGGCGCTACGACCGGTATGCTGATAGTAATCATCTGCCGGAAGCTCATCCTCTTGTAAGATCTCCTCCACCATCTGGCCGATCTCTTTGTCGACCGCATCCCCGTAGAGCTGCCAGTAAGCCGGCGATTCTTTCCGGAAAATATTCAGGAAATCCTTTTCTGCATAAGCCGCCACATCTGCCGGATCGCGGTCATCATCCCCCTTCGAGTGGGCATTGAGCCGGTAGGTGTCCACCAGAAAAAAGCAGGGTTTGGACCCTTCGCGAACATATTCTATCGCTTCTTTTGCCTGATGCATGAGCGATTCGGGATCCCAGGTATTCCCATGCTGTGTCCGGATACCAAATGCCCTGGCCCTCGCCTGAATATCTCCCGCCAGGTTGATATGCTGGGGTGTCGATTGTGCATAAAAATTGTTCTCGCATACGATCAGCAGGGGGATCTCCCATTTAGAAATAATATTCATCGTCTCATAGAGCGTTCCTTCGCCCAGCGTCCCGTCCCCGATGAATACGATGCCGATCGCGCCGTTCTCTTTCAGCTTGTTCCCCAGGGCATAGCCGGCAGCGACAGGGACGATGCCTCCCTGGATCCCGTTGGAAAAGAAATTACTGTTGCATAGGTGCTGGCTGCTGCCGATGCCGCCACAGGTGCCCGAGGCCTTCCCCAGCAATTCCGCCAGCAGACCCCTCGTGTCGCCTGTAAAGGCAATATAATGGCCGTGGCAACGGTGATTGGAAAAAACAAAATCCTTATTCTTGAGCTGCCCCGCAAAGGCAATGGCAGAAAATTCCTGTCCTACACAAGTATGAACGGTGCCGTTCAGCTTGCCCAGGGAGAACAGCTCCAGGAATTTCTCCTCGACCCTCCGGATACGGAGCGCTTCCTTGAGTATCTTATGATTGATCCTTACCTGCGCCGGTTGCATAATTTATAGGATAGTTCTTGTTATCACTGCTATGGCTGGATTGCCTTTATAGATCGTGTACGCCTCAAGGTCCTTTTCGGCCACGGAGTTCATACCCAGTATGCTATGCGATCTGCAGATCGTTCCGCCAAAGACAACGGCTTTGGCGCCGATCCAGACTCCGTCCTCCAGCACGATAGGATAAGACATGAAATCAAAGCTGGTCCTCGTATGGTCGTGGCTGCCTGTAAGTAACAGGCTCCCCTGTGAAAGGTTGACATTTTTTCCTATGGTCACATTGGACAGGTTATCGATCCACACCTGCTCCCCGATCCAGGTATGATCCCCCACCTGCAGTTTCCATGGGTATTTGATGTTTACGGCGGGCTTGATCACGACGCCTGTTCCCAGCTGCGCTCCAAATAATTTTAGTAAGGACACTTTCAGGGAGGAAATGATATTGAGAGAATTCTTAAAAAAAAGGATGTTGGTAAAATACCAGGCGACCTGTTTGAACCGGGAAGCTCCGATATCGATGGTGGTCTTGTAGGAGGCATTGTTAACCTGTTTTTTCACGCCTGTATTCATACAAACAAGTTAAGATATTGACGGTGAAGTTCCGGGTTTTCTATAAAACGACGTGCATATTCCCATGCACACCGGGCCCAGTCATCGAACCGGTCCTGGTCCCAGCCTGCCACTTCTTCGACCACCCGGGCATACGCTCCGGGATCCTGTAATGGAAGGTCCCAGCCTGCCCGGTCATCCGGCAGCCCGAGCCATGGGGTCTGATCGCTGATTAGCACGGGCCGTCCGGCCATCAGGGCCTCAAAAATGGAATGGCCGAAATTCTCCCCCGCGGTCGGTAAAACATATAAATGATGCTCCTGCAGGATCCCCGGCAGCTCATCGTTGCGCTTAGGCCCCAGATAGCTTATCCGCACATTGGCATTGGCCCGTCCGATCTCTTCTTTACATTCATTCCAGTAAGCGGCATCTTCCACCGGACCGATAATGGAAAATTCCACTTCCGAAACTACATTCTTCAGGGCCTTTAAGAAGAACAGCAGGTTCTTGATTGGAACGATCCTCGAGATAAAAATGCATTTTACCAATCCTTTTGCCTTCGGACAGCTCAAAAAAGGCGGCTGGTTGCCGTTGGGGAGGTTATCGGCGATGACGATCCTGCTGCCTGGAAAATAGTTGGAGATAGCCTCTTTTTCTCGTTCATTCGTTGCGTGAAAAAGGATCATCCGGTGAATGCCCAGCCATCTGAAAAGCTTTAAGAAAGGCATTTTTTTCCAGGGCTTTACGGAAAGTGCGCTGTCAAACAAGGCGCCGCGTGGACAGAGGACGATCTCGCTGCTCAGCCGGCCTGTATATTTCAGCCACAGCGGATAGACGACGAACAATGGGGAAAAAAGGTGGTTCAGATAAACGTAATCGGCCCCGATGGCGGTCAACTGTTGCCGGATCTGGCTACGGCCCAGGGAAGCTTTTTTTAAATAAAGCACCTGAATGTCCGGGTGCAGGTTTGTGATCCACCGATCCGCAGGAATTCCAGGATAGGCTTGCTTTTCCCCATGATCGGTATCCGTAGTAAGCACGCGGATGGTAAATTCATCCTTCATCGCAAAGGCAAAGTTCACGCAGGACTGTATCGGTCCCCCTGCCTTATAGCCGGGCGCAAACCAATCCACCAGCACAAGGATATTCTTTTTGCCGCTCATATCGTCACTTCCCCCCGTTTGTCTTTAATAACCTTGCCGGATTGCCTGCATAGGTCCCCGGTTTACTGATATCCTTTGTCACGACGGAGCCGGCGCCGATCACCACATCATCGCAGATGGATACGGGAAGGATGGTAGCATTCGATCCGACAGACACCCGGTGGCCGATCCGGGTCGGCTTCCATTTATTTCGGTCGCCAGCCGGTGCGCCCGTAGAAAAAGTATCGTTCACAAACATAACCCCATGGGCGATAAAGCAGGATTCCCCGATCGTCACCAGCTCACAGATAAAACAATGCGACTGGATCCGCGTATCGTTGCCGATCCGGGCATTGGCCTGGATCTCGACAAAGGGACCGATAAAGACGCGGTCGCCGATGATGCAGTTATATAAGTTAACGGGGTCCACCACCGTGACCCCTTCACCGAACTGCACGTCCTTTATCCCGATATGTCGGATCTCTGGGTTCATCCGGCCGCTGAATATATTTTTTCGATGATCTCCACTGTCTTCAGCCCTTCATAACCGCTGAACTGGTTTGGCTGGGCTTTTGTGATCACATCCACCACATGCCCGTACATCTTATCATGGTTGGACATGGAGCCCTGATAATATCCGTATTCATTGGGAGGATTACCGGATGGGATGTCCGTGATACCTCCCCCTTCGATCTGCTGATATTCCAGCCTGTTCAGGTATTGCCCGCCGATCTTCACCGTTCCTTTTTCGGCCACTATAGTTACGGAGCCTTCCATATTCTTCTGGTAACTGTTGATCGTAAAATGCAGGGCGCCGATGGCCCCTGAGTCAAACCGGAGACAGGCTACTCCCGCGTCCTCAAATTCCATCTGGTCCCGGTGTGAAAAATTTCCGGTAAATGCCGAAACCTCCTTTACATCCCCGGCCATCCAGTAGAGCAGATCTATAAAATGACTGAACTGCGTATAAAGGATCCCTCCATCCATGGCCCGGGTGCCATGCCAGGAATCCCGGTAATAGGAAGGCTCCCTGTTCCAGCAGCAATTGACCTGTATACTATAAATGCGACCCAGTCGCCCTTCATCGAGCATGCTCCTCACTGTCGCCACGGGGGGATTGAACCTGTTCTGTTTTACAATGAACAGATGCCGGCCGGCTGCCGCCGCCGCCGCTATCATATTCTCACAATCCTGCGAACGGATGGCCATCGGCTTCTCACATATCACATGAAACCCGGCCTTCAATGCGAGGATGGTATGTTCGGCATGCAATCCATTGGGCGTACATACGGCTATCACATCCACTCTTTCTCCCGGTGCGGCAGAGGATGCCGCCTGTAAAAGATCTTCTATCCGGGTATAGGGTTTTGCATGATATGCTGCGGCAAGGACCCCTGCTTTTTCTTCCACGATATCACATACCGCCAGTAATCTCCCCAAGGCGGCAGCCTGTATCGCATGACGGTTGGCGATGGCGCCGCAGCCGATGATCGCGAAATTCAACATGCGACCTGGTTTTTTTCCAGCCAGTATTCCAGGACCACGAACAGCCAGATCTCGGACCAGCGGATATTCCTGTCGCCTGCAAGAAAGCGCTGCCAGTAGGCGAGCAAAGCATCTCCTTTTATAAAGGAACGGCCAGCCATGCTCTTTAAGCGGAGATCACAAAAGGAGCGCAGTTCATTTTTCAGCCAGATATCCCAGGGGAAAAGGAAACCCTGCTTTTTTCGGAAGACCACTTCGTCGGGAAGGAGGGGTTTCACCGACTCTACGAGCAAGCTTTTGGGGTAGACAGGTTTTTTCAGCCTGTCCGGAACAGCAAGCACGAATTCGACCAGGTCCTGGTCGAAAAAAGGCTCCCTTACTTCCAGGCCGACCGCCATGCTCATCTGATCCGTATCTTTTAATAAAGTATGTTGCGTATAGCCCAGGTATTCCGCTGCCGAGACCTGGCTCAGCAATGGAAGGCGGTCCAGTTGTCCTTTCCGGGCCTTCAATTCTTTTTGCAGGGATGTCGTGAACGGAGGATGGACGATGCCGGTAAGCTCCTGCAACAAAGAGGGCGACAAGATCTGACGGAAAACCGGGTACACATTATCTATTGCGCAGGAGTCCATTTTCAGCATCTGCATCATACGCCCTTTTTTACCCTGATCTTGCCCGGGAGACATCGAGTTTGCCAGTAATTTCCGGAAGGCCGCCGGTATATTCCAGATCCAGCTCTTTTTTTGTATCTGCAGATATTGATCGAAGAACGGGTACCCGGCGAAAAGTTCATCGCCACCCACGCCCGACAAAGCCACGGTCATGCCACTGCGACGGATCACCTTGGACACGCAGTAGGTATTGATGCCATCACCGCTGGGCTGGTCCATCGCATTCAGGCCGTTCTGGAGTTCATCGAGGAAATCCGTAGGCTTCAGCAGGATGCGGGTATGGTGCGTATCGAATTTTTTGGCAATGATCTCCGCATACCGGGATTCGTCAAATTCTTTTTCTTCGAAGGAGATATTGAACGTGTTGGGGTGATCGCTGCTCGCCTCGGCCATCAGCCCAACCACCACGCTGGAGTCGATGCCCCCGGAAAGAAAGGCGCCTACCGGAACGTCGCTCACCAGCCTGCGCTCCACCGATGTCAGCATCAGCTCCCTGATCCTTTTTCGCGTCGCGGCTTCGTTGGAAAAGTCAAAATCGACGGGGTTGTCGGTAACATCCCAGTATCTTTTTTCCACGGACCTTCCTTTTCCGATCCGCATCCATGTACCTGCGTCGAGCTGGACGATCCCTTCTACCAGCGAATGAGGATAAGTGACGGACTGATAGCTGAAATAATCGGCCAGCGCGGCCTGGTTGACCTTTTTCTTTACCAGCCCTGTCGTCAGGATTGACCTGACCTCCGATGCGAACAACAAGATCTCGCCATCGGTAAAATAATAAAGGGGTTTGACCCCCATCCTGTCCCTCGCGATAAAGATCTCTTTCTCCTGCCGGTCCCAGATGGCAAATGCAAACATGCCCCGGAAATATTTCAGGCAATCGGCGCCCCATTTGATATAGGCTGCGATCAGCACCTCGGTATCGCTGGTCGTATGAAATGGATAATCGGTGATTAGCGCCTTTACTTCCTGATAATTGTACATCTCCCCATTGAATACCATTACATAACGGCCTGAATGGTCCGTAAATGGCTGGTTGGCTGCCGTAGACAGATCGATGATCGATAAGCGCCGGTGGCCAAACGCGACCCCGTCCTCCATCCAAAATCCGTCTGCATCCGGTCCGCGGTGCGCTATCGCATCCGTCATTCCCCTGATCGCGGCTTCTCCGGAAGCCAGGCCATTAAATTTTACTATTCCGGCAATTCCACACATTCGTTATCGGTTGGCAATTTTTTTATACAGGTCCAGATATTGTAGTGCTATCTTCTGCGGATCGAACCGCCCGATATTCTCTTGTCCTTTCCGGACGAGCTCTTCCCGGTAGGCGCCATCCTGTATGATCTTCAGGATCCCCGAACGGATGGCGGACACATCGAACGGGTCCACCAGACAAGCGGCGTCCCCGGCGACTTCCGGCATGGACAGGATATTACTGGTGATCACGGGCCTTCCGGTGGCCTGCGCCTCCAGTATCGGCATTCCAAAACCTTCGTAGGTAGAGGTCAGTGAAACAATATCCGCCGTTTCGTATTTTTTCAGGATCTCGTCCTCTGAAAGCCCCCAGCTATATTCATAATCGATCCCTGCCGTCTTCAGCAATTCCTCCAGTTGGGGATCGTGCTTGCCGACGATGTCCAGCTTGCAGGGGATCCCTTTCAGCGCCTCTGCCAGCCTTGGGATATTTTTGTTGGGGGCCGTGCCCAGCTGCAGGACCCTCGGGCAAGCCGTATTGAAATCGCGCTGTTTGTGCGTGAATCGTTCAGATATGGCTACCGGGATCACCACAATTTTCTCCGGATCGCAGGACACATACTTTAGGATCTCCTTCTTTGTGGATTCGGAAATAGCGGTAACATATCTCGCCCGCCTTACCGGAATGGATACCCAGATCAGCTTGATAACGGCATGCCTGATCCCTGTCGAGGAAGACAGGTGCACACAATCCAGGATCGTTTGAATCGTCTTTTTGCGGCCAAGAAATATGCCCAGATAATTGATGTCCCCGGTAACATGATTGACCTCGCCCTGTCTGCCGATCGCCTCCAGACCGTTATAAAGCCGTTTGAATACTCCGGAGCTTTCATAGGTCGAAAAAGCCTCTTTTGCTTCGATATACGCAGACAGCCTCTGGCGGACATCCCGGAAAATAAATTCTACGCTGTAATTTCCTACTCCTCTGGGCTTGCGATGAAAAAAAGTCACGAGCACCGGGCCCTTGCTATTCCTTGCCATAATTTCTTCTTTCCTCTTCTATTAAATTATCCAGCACCTGGAAAAAATCGGGATCATAATGCCAGTTTAGCAATTTCCTGGCCTTTTCATTACTTCCGTAAATATCTTCTATCTCCGTCGGGCGGAAGAAGGAAGGGTTTATGACGATCTTTTCCCTGCTTATCTTCAATTTGTCGAAAACATGCTCTACCAGATCCCGGAGCAGGACGGACCTCCCCGAACAAACCATGAAATCATCCGGGACAGAATGCTGAAGCATCAGCCACATAGCCTCCACATATTTTTCCGAATAGCCGAAATCTCTTTTTATACCGAGATTGCCGAATTCGAGATGGTCCTTCTTCCCATTCACGATGTCAAGGGAACCCTGCAGCAATTTTTTCATAAAAAAGTTGTTCCCACGCAGGTAGGACTCATGGTTGAACAGGATCCCGCAGGAGGCGAAGATCCCATAGGATTCGCGATAATTGATGCTGATATGGTGAGCCGCCACTTTGGAGATCGCGTAGGGGCTCAGGGGATGAAATGCCGACGCTTCGCTGATCGGCAGCGTGCCTATCTTGCCATACATTTCGCTGGTAGATGCCTGGTAGAACCGTATAGCAGGATCGACGAGCCTGATCGCCTCAAGGATATTCAGCACGGAATTGATATTGAACTGGATCGTGCCGATCGGCTGCTGGAAGGAAAGGGAGACGGAGCTTTGTGCGGCCAGGTTGTACACTTCCGCGGGCCGGTGAAGCGAGATGGTCTTGATCACCTGCGAAAGGTCCGAGAGATCGCATTCCTGCAATTCCACTTTGCCGATCAGGTCCAGGTATTTCAACCTGTACAGGTTGGATCCGTAAAAAGAGCGGATCAGCCCGATGACCCTATAGCCCTTTTCTATCAATAGCCGGCTCAGGTAAGCTCCATCCTGACCTGTTGCCCCCGTAATGATTGCGACTTTCCTGTTCAAATGAATAAAAGTGGGTTAAAGCTCTTTGTGAAATGTATTTATTTACTATACAGCCAGTACTGAAGTCTTGGCAGCATAGTCTTTGCCATAAACCAGAAAACCAGAAAAGTGATCAGAAGCCTGCCAAAAAGGAATGTCCCATCCGACTCGAAGTAAATGAAATTGTAAAGGGCTACATTGATCAGCCCATACCGGAATAAGATATTCAGGCGGGCCATTTTATAAAAGGTCCGGTAAACAAGAACAATGAACAAGGCCAGTATGGCCAGAGGAATAAACATCCCCGAATAGCCAAAGTCTATATATCCATCCCCGAAATAACCAAGGGAGAAGGCGGAGCCGCCTTTTAACCCTGAATAATTCATACCGGTATATTTATTGGTCTTTGCCGTTGGCTCAAAAAGGGCCTTGCCCGGGAAAAAGATCCGGGGCTCCAGTACATAGGTAATATTGTCCCACCAAAGCTTACCATTCTCATAAGGGATCACCGCCGGCACCCTGTCCATCGTAAGGGCAAGATGATAAACGTATTGCAGACGGTACAAGGACATATTCGTGGCAAGTTCGTATTGTTTCCAGCTCAGCTCCCCGATCTGTTGCTGCATCTTGGTCAAAGCGTCTTCCCGTGAAACTTCGACTACCTGCTCCCGTTTGCCCACGCTGAGATAATTCCGGTATTCCCCTTTAATAGCTGTCCAGGTCAGCAGCATAGCCCCTAAAAGGATGCTGATGATCAGACTGTAGAAGAATTGCCTGAAGCTGATCATCTTGACGAATGTCAGCGAAAGAATGATAGAAAAAAGGATCACTTCCTTAAAGCTCGAAAAATAGGAGTATAAGGCGGTGCTGAATTCGAAGAGGACCATGGCCATCAGGATTATCCGGTTCTTTTTGTTGATCCAGGCCACATAGCCATATATAAGAAAGAAGATCCATTTGATCGTGGAGAGCGTGACCAGGATCTGAGCCAGTCCGCTGGTGGAGCCCAGTATAAAGCCGATGGAGCTGAGGAAGAGCGTAGAGCCCAGATAGAGGATGAAGATCTTTCTTTCATTGATCAGCGCTGCCGCGGCGCGGAGCTGATCCCGGGAAGGCATGGCCAGACTGTTTATTCCCCTGGCTATGATGGCGGCCATGATCAAAAAACCGAGACAGCTCATCAGGACGGCTACGCCTGCATGCTTGGATAATTCCTCGATAGAGAAGTCATTATAATTCATCCAGATCACATAAGATATGACCTGCGTCCATTGCATGAAAAAAGCGAATAAGAGGATGCCCGGCCGGTTGTTCCGCCAGAGTAAGGCGAACAGACCGATGATGGTCATCAGACAACAGAACAGGTAGATCCCGTTATTGAAAAGGATCGTCGCAAGACAGCCAAACAGGATGGTGAGCAGCACATTGCCCGGAACCACCGGCTTGTTGGTAACCTTGATATTTATAAATTTTTCAGGCATTTGTTTGTTTACAGTTTGACCATCAACGATCCGATCGCCGTCACGATGTGCTCAAAAGACCAGGAGCTGATCAGCCGGCCCGATGAAAGGCCCATCCCGGCCAATCGTTGTCTTTCATCCGGCAGCGGCGCTAACACAGCGGCACAGCGGTCTGTTCCGCCCGGTGAAAAGACAAACCCGGTCTGCCCTTCTTTTACGAGATCGATGGCGCACCCGACCTTCTCCGATACGATTACAGGCCGGTTACAGGCCATAGCCTCATTTACGGCCAATCCCCATGTCTCGCTTTTTGAAGGGAGTATAAAAATATCCCCAAGCCGGTAGACAAGGGGCATGGCCTTCTGATTCTGGAAATCCAGAAATCGTATCCTTGGATCGCCGGCAGCCGCTGTCTTCAATTCCTGTTCAAGAATACCGTTCCCGACAAAGAGGAATTTTATGCGCTGGTCTTTTATCGCCGAGGCCAGGTCCAGTATAAAAAAAGGGATCTTAACAGGCTCCAGCTTTGCCGCGAACAATACCACCAGATCATCCGGCGAATAGCCCAGCTCTTGTCTCCACAAGGCCGATTGTCTGTCCAGGTCGGCAGCCGGTTCGCCAAAACGTTGGTTATCGATAGCATGAGGAACAAAGATCAGTTGCTCTTCTTTCAGGCCATGCCTCAGGAAATATTCTTTATTATGGGTGCCCACGAACAAGGCAAAATCGACATGTGTATATACCCATTTCAAAAAAAGCCTTCTCAGCCATTTTTTGGCGCCGGGCTGTTCGTTCAGGAGCGTCGAATCCCCCCGGAACAGGATGGGGACCCTTTTATGAAAATAACGAAGACAGCTGAGATGGCTTCTGAAGCTCCAGCCAAATACCAGGATGGCGTCCGGGCCCCAGGCCGATATTTCCGCATTCAGGGTAGGATTGATCATCCCATTGAAATGATGAGTGCCGGGATCTTTTGCGATATTCTTTACAAAGACATGATCGTATCCTTCCAGAAGAGGGATATCCCATTTTATTTCTTTTCCAAAACCAGGATCATATTTAACGTCGAGCTTCGACTGCTCCCAGGTATAGAAAACTTTAATGCGGACCGAATTACTATCCGCCAGCAATTTGAACCAGGGGGCATTGTACTGAATGGGGTGGCTTGTTACGATCGCAAGTTTTCTCAAGGGCGCTCTTATGGGTTGCTATGAATTTATACTTCGCTGCCCAGGATCTTATATTTCCTCGCCTCCTTCAGCCGGCGTCCGACCCGCTCGATATCCCGCAGATAAATGGTATTCACTTTACCGTATGTACTTACCGGGGTAAGCTCCCTTGAGAACGGCTCGTATAAATAGGGAGCGAAATTATAGGATAATAACAGCTGGTGTATGTCCTCATCCGGATGGCCATATCTTTCGCCGCATCCATTCAACTCAATAATAATGCCCTTCAGATCAGGGGAAGCAAGCGTTCTCTCCGCACCCTTCAGCGCAGGCCATTCAAACCCTTCCACGTCCATTTTTATAAAGGCCGGTTGCCGGCCGGCTAACAATTCGTCCAGGGGCCTGACCGGCACTTCGATGACCGCATTGCTGTCGAACGTCTCGTTCTCTCCCACCACATGATTGACGGTATCATATCCCTTTGTAAATCGTAGGGAAGCATGTTTGTCCCCCACCCCGTAACATAGCAATTCAACCCGGCCTGCCAGTTGATTAAGCTCTGCATTGCGTCTGAGCTTTTCAAAGGTGCCCGGGATCGGCTCGATGGAAACCACTTTTGAGCCAGCATTTTTTGCCGCAAGGATCGTATAAACTCCGATATTAGCCCCGATATCCGCAAAAAGATCATCCTCCCTCAGGACGTGCAGGATGAAGGCCATATCCTCGAATTCCTGCAAACCGGTATAAATATTGCCCGTCGCCCCCGCCATGCCTTTTTCGACAAGCAGGACACTGTTCTCCACAAGGGGGTAAAGAACCGGCCTTGGAAATAATTTTTGTCCGAACTGCCAGGAGAAAAACCTCTTATAGGCCAATCCTCTGTTCCTTGAGGCCAATGGGTGGTTCCAGATAAATCCAATAATATTAAAGACCGTCATTGCGAGAGGTTAAAAAATTTGTGAAGGATCTGCCTGCTCACCGGATATACTGAAGCCGGAACAACCGGAACTTCCTTTTTACAAACAACGCTTCGAGCCGGATGCAGACATAGGCCAGCAGGATCAGCGACAGGATCACTGTCCATATATTGATATTCGCGTAGCTCTTCAATACCAAGATAAGCGGAAAATGGAGCAGGTAAAAAGCATAACTTCCTTTCCCAAGCTGATAAAAAAGAAAATTAAAGGCGGCTTCCAGTTTAGTCATGAACCCGGTGCGCCATTTATTCCTCATGATGGCTATCAGATAAAATGCAGTGCCCATTGCAGATCCCGCGAAAAATTCCCGCAGGCTGTCGGATCTCTTAAGGACCAGCAACAACCCCGATGCAGCCGTTAAGGCAGCGATAAGCAGGAAATTAATATCGAACTTCAATCCCTTTTCCAGATAAAGATTGGCGAGAAAAAAGCCGCTGTACCAGATGAAAAATAGCTTTGCAAAAGCGACATAGGGGGAAAAGAACAGGCTATTCAGCACAATGCAGGACAAGGATAAGGCAAATGCAACGCATAAGATCATCCGCTGATCCTTCAAGCCCAGGTTCTCTTTCCGGAAGACCTTCATGATCAGGAAAATAAAGGGAGGGAAAAGAAGATAATAAAACATTTCAAAGGACAGGGACCATAAAGGGCCATTGTTTCCGTAGGGAGAAAACCAATAACCCTTATATGCGGTAGGAGTCTGAAGAAACAGCAGATTGCCTACCAGGTTACGCGCGCTATAGTCAGGGTTATCGACGGCATGGATCATCATCCCGCAGAAAAAAGTGAAGATCAGCGCAACGAAGTATAAGGGCAGGATCCGCCGGAACCTTCTGTACAGATAATCGTTAAAAGAAAGCTTCCTGACCGGCATGCCTTCCTTCAGGCTCAGCCTGATGCTGAACCCCGATAAAAGGAAAAAGAAAAAGACCGCCTCCACGCTGAGATCTGAAATAAAATTAAGCAAGCCATAGATCTTCATCTGACTTAAATTCGGAAATAAATAGCCAAACCGGGTGTAGACATGGTGAAACACCACCACAAGGGCGGCCAGCCCCCTGCAGCTATCCAGTATTTTTATACGGTTCATAGGTCATCAGTTTATGGGTTTGGTTTAATAGTGATATTAAGATTTTTCGCCAGCTCCTGTGTCACATTTTTCGCCGAATATCCGTCGAATGCGTTCCTGTCAACCTGTGAAGGATCGAAGGTTTCATTCATCGCCCGGTAACGGACGAACAAATCCGCAAAGCCGCTCCTGATCAAACCTATTTCTTCTTCGCCATTGAAATCGAGCGCCATCCCTGCCCTGGATCTTCTGATCACTTCCACGGCCGAGCTTTTTTTATGCAATACCGCGAGGACCGGTTTCTTCGACAAAACGCCCTGATAGACCTTGGAAGGGGTATAATGCGGCTCCGTGCTTCCCAGAATGAATATGCCGTCGGCCGCCTCCAGATGAACCAGCGTGTCCAGGTAAGGAATCCTTCCCGGATATTCAAAGATTACGGTCTGCCACAATCCATACCGTTCGGCTACCGGCCTGATACTATACTCGGCATTTTCAGCATGCGTCTTGCCCGTTCCGATAAAATGAAACCGAACATTCCTGAACGCTTCCGGGCTCTCCCGAATGGCCTGGCAGATAGCTTCCAATGGTGCAAACGCCTTTGGCAACATAGCCCCGGCATATACCAGTTGCAGTGTTTCTGGTTCCGCCTGGAACAAGTAGGGCCGGATCTTCAGTTCTTTTACTTTTTCATGATCGAGCAGTTCGCCGCCATAAGGCATCGCTCCAAAAATGCAGGTTTTGGACAGTTGCGGGTTCCTTTCACGGACCCCCTGGTAATACCCTTCCGCGACACCTGTGATCAGGGACGCTCTTTTTACCGCGATCGGCTCAAGGAATTTTGCCAGCTCCCTGCTCCACCAATGTCTGGAAAAGCGACGGTCACTTCCCGGAAAATAATGCACCCAGGGGTCGATATAATCGATCCCGTATTTTATCCCGGTGGAAGCATGAAGCCAGCGCCCCAGCAATGCCGGATAAAAGGGAGGGATGGGGATATACAGGAAATCTATATTCTCTTTTTTGATGATCTCTTTTGCCTTCCGGTACAACTGGAAAAACGCCCTCAGGCCGATATCCCCGATCAGTCGCGGCCTGGTGATCCTGAAAGCGTTTACTTTTTCGACACGCAAGCCGTCGGGCAAAAGCCGGACTAAGTTCCTGTCCAATGGCTCTTCATAAAATCTTTCATCGGCCATCAGGATGATCGGCTGCCATCCAAAAGCCGGTAAATGCTGGGCAAATAAGCGGGTCCGGTGTACGGCGGCCAGGTTCGAGGGCGGGAAATAGGGGGAAATGATCAATATTTTTCTCATTCTGCTGCAAGCACTGACCTTATCTGGTTTAAAAATATTTCCTCTTCCCGTTCCCAATTATATTTATCCGAAGCCAGGACCTGGGCCAACTGCCTGCATTGTTGCAGGGTAGTCCTGTCTTTGTACAAAGCATCCAGCCTGGCAGCCAACTCATCCGGGCTGTCATTCCGGTAAAGGAATCCGACCCCGGGATTGCTTTCCATAAACTGCCGCTGTGCCTTTGTATCCGAGGCCAGTATACAATTACCCGCCAACAGATAAGTGAACAGCTTGTTAGTCAGGCAGATATCTCTGTTCTCGCTATGCGGGACCTCGGATGCCATGCCAATATCGTAAGATGCCGCCAGGGTAAAGAGCTCATCCGCCGGCACCGGAGGCAAAAAATTCAGGACTATATGGTTTCCGGCCAGGCCCTCCAGGTATTTCCGGAAACTTTCCGGGCAATCCCCCATCAGGTCAAGCCTGATAGCGCGACCCGGCAAAAGATTGATCGCCTCAATGATCAGTTCGAGTCCCCTGTCCCCTCCTACCGTCTGGGAAAACCAGAACAGGCGTAAAGGGCCTGTATTGATCTCTGGCAGCGGCTGAAGCCATTTTTTACTGAAAACGTTATTGATCACCACAATATTTCCCGAGGGCAGGATTTTTTTGTAGGCCGCGGCGATCAGTGGTGCGGCCGAAGTCAGATAATCGCAGGCGGGCATGTATTTTTTTTCCGTCGCCACGGTATACCGGTAACCCGGGTCAGTGGGTGATCCAAACTGACCCCGGTGGTAATCTTCGGCATCAAATCCGCAGCGCGTCCCCCATTTCTTTGCCGCTTTCACAACGGACGGCAGACTGCCCAGGTTATGCCCGATAAACAGATCGGCCCGCTCCCCGCATGCCGCCCGCTCCAAAAAGTAACAGGGACGGTTGAGGGAATAATCCCTTAAACCCGGGAACCAGGCGGTCAGCAGCCTGGCAGATTTATGAATGATCCGGGAAAGGAGATAAAGCCCTTTTTGTTCAAAAGGACTCCCGCCGATCATGTGAAATACACCTGGGTATTGTTTCTTAAGCAGCTCGTCGTTGGCAAGGGCCCAGGAGGTCCAGTAGCCATAATAAACCTTTACCTGATAGCCATGCCTTAACAAAGCCTCCACCTCTTTGAGCATCCTGGGATTGGTAGAGGGCTGCCCGATAATCACCATTACAATTTTCTTATTCGCACTCATCCGGCATTATTATTTCACCGCCTCCACATACAGGCCGTTCTGCCGGTGATATTCCCGGTCGATAGCGCCGCCCGGGAATTCCCCGTGTTTATAGGCTACCCGGCGGACCGTGGCAAAACCAGCTTTTTCCAGCACTCCTTTAAGCCGCTCATAGCTCCAGCCTCCATAATGCTCGTTCACCTGAAGGAAAACATGATTGAGCGCATCCATTTTTGTCTCATACTCCTTTGACCAGTCTTCGAACCCATAGCTGATCGCGTTAAGCCCGTCCCATCCCTCCTGCGCATACGCCTTCAGGAAGAGCTCGGCGTCTGGGACGATCACTCTCAGGACGCCGCCCGGCTGAAGGGACCGGTAACATTCCTTCAGAAAAACAGGCAGCTCCTCGAAAGGGTCCAGATGTTCCAGGAACATTTCCACATGAATACCTTTACTGGAATTGTCTCCGAGCGGCAGCCATTTCCGGCAATCCGTACGCAGATAAACATTTTTTATCGGGAAGAGATCAAGATTTATCCAGTCATCGGGAAGACCATAGGGTCCGCAGCCCAGATTAACCAGAATATCCTTTTTCTTTTTCAATTTTTTTATCCGGGACAGGTATACAGGGCTGATCTTGTGCAGGGTCCTGACATAGATGGCGTTTAATTCCAGCCGGAAATGGTCAAAAATATGCCTGGTCACGGGAAGCCCGGGTATTAACAGTTTCCCTAATCTCTGCTTGATGGTCAAAGCTGTATAAGTTTATTGATTATATATTTTCAGGTAATCTGCGGCAATTCGGTCGTCGCTGTATTTTTCAAGGGCTTCTTTACGACAAGTTTCCCGACTGATCTCCCGAAGGCGTGGAATAAACCCGGCCATTTCCTGCGGCGTATCACAAAGAAATCCCGTGACCCCGTGGCGGATACCTTCGGGCACTCCTCCATTCCGGAAAGCGATGATGGGCGTGCCGCAGGCAAAACTTTCCGGTAAAACCACCGGGAACGGCTCATACCATTCTATAGGCAGCAACATGGCCGCCGCCTGGCCAAACAGTTGATTTTTCTGCACGTTATTCACTACCCCGATATATTTTATCTGTTCTCCATCGAACAGGGGCTCCAATTCATTTTTAAAATATTCCTGTTCTTCTTTGAGCGGTGAAATATTTCCTGCGATGATGAGCTGCCGGCCAGCCAGTTTTGCCGCCGCGATGGCGCTGTGCGCCCCTTTGCAACGTTCCAGCCGACCAAGGAATATCAGCGGCGCTTTATCGGTGTCGACTACCGGGCTGAAATCGAATTTGGCGATGGGTGCGCAATTATATACGGTACGCCAGTCGCCGCCGCCGGACTGGCCCGTCTTTACGATAGCATCGGACACCGCGGTGTAGACCATATTGCGGACGCCAATCCTGTTCAGGCCCCTGATATTTCCAGGAGTGATATACCGCATATAGGTCTGTACTTTCCGGATACCCGACCAGGCAATTGGGAAGAGCCAGGCGAGGCGTCCGAAATTATGGATCACATCGTGTCTGGATATTTCTTTATGAAGCAGGGAACCTACTTTGTACAATAATTTATAGTTCATACGGATCGACTGCGTATCGCTGTTGGCCCCATACGTGATCAGCCTGCCGGGCGAGACCGAGTTGGGTCCGGCTATCAGCGTAACCTCATGCCCGAGCTGAGCATATTTGTTGGCAATATCTGCAATCACCCGCTCTATCCCGCCATAGTGAACAGGGGGCACCGGAATAGCAGGATCCATAAGTAGCAAAATACGCATGCGGGGACTTAATTTATTCTGTTATACAGGGCAAGATATTTTTCGCCGGCCTCATCAAAAGAAGGGGGTGCGACCACACGGCCCTTCAGGGCTGACAGCAATCCTTGCTCTTCTATGATCCGTTTGAGCTGACCGCGCAGGCCGGTCATCGAATTAAAAGGGAATAATAATCCATTCTGGTCGTGCCGCACCTGCTCTGCATTTCCATAGACCGCGCTGGCCAGGACCGGGATCCCGGCTGCAAATGCTTCCTGAATGACCAAAGGCGACATTTCGGAAAAAACTGAAGGCAGGCATAACAAATCGTGCTGCCCGAATGAAGACAACAATCGTTCACGCGGTAAAAGCCCGCGCCAGTGAACATTTTTCATGTTCGCAGACAGGTCCTGACAGGAGCGATAATAAGCATCGTCGCCCGACTTGCCATAAATACTAAGCTCCAGACTTTGCTCCGGCAATGCCTGCAGCGCTTCGAGCAACAGGTCGAGACCCTTGGCAGGATGTATGCGGCCGATAAAGATGATCTTCACGGATTCTTTGTATTCAAAAGAGATGGGTGGCAAGGATCCTTCCCCTTCGGTGGCATAGGATAAGGCAGGAGGGATATACTCTGTTTTCTCGGCTGGAAATCCATTGGCCGTGATTATTTTCCTGAACCATTTCGCATAGAAAACCATCTTATCGCAACTGGCCGCGAGCCGATCCAGATTTTTCCGGATATCCACGATACGATTGACGGAAGACAAGGCAGTGCCCAAACCATTATTCCAGTACGCCGTATCCACACCGATCTTCTGCAATCCGCCGCTGAGCGTAGCCAGAACATCTGCCACCGCTCCATTGACATTCTTCTGGTGTACCAGGCTGCAGGCAGCGCAACGAACCGGACGTATGATGCCGTCACATAGTTCTTTGTCTTTGTACATCAGGGTCTGGGTCCTGCAGGTATCGCTGGGAAGATGGATCGTATAGACGGTACGGAATCCCGACTGCTTAGCCGCTTCCATGTGTCCGACCGTGATCCCGATGCCACCATAGATCCCGTGAAAATGTACGATATCGGTACCGGTCTGTTTTAAATGATCGGTGAAGGCTGTGATCCCTTCAGGCGCCGCCAAAGCGGCAATATGCAGGCGGCTCTGCACCGTGGGTTCGGCATATTTCACCACCCGGATCCCATCGTAAAGATATTCCTCCGTGTCCTTCAGCCCAAAACCGGGGATCACTACTTCTACTTCCATGCCCTTCCGCTGCTGATATTTACAGAGCGACCAGCAATACACTTCGGTGCCTGCCACAGTATCCGGCAGAAAGAAAGGAATAACATGAACTATTTTCATCGGGCCGGAACCTTATTTATTTAAAAAAATCGAAGGGTTGGCCGTTCTTCACGCCCATGACGGCCAGGGTCGTGTTGCGGATAAAATAAACAGGATAATTGTTCTCCTTCAGCCATTTCTTAAAAAAGATCTTCACCCCAAATAAATGAGCATCATGCCAGGCGATAATACCGCCTCCGGCTTTTATTAATTTAATGGAGTTCTGCGTATCGATACGAGCGTAATCTTCGCTATGGGCGCCATCGATAAATACCATGTCCATTTTATTGAAATATGGAGAGAAATCGAAGGTCGCAGAATCTCCCCAGAGCTGTCTGATCAGCTTCTCCTGCGGGGTATTAATAAATCTTTCTCCGCTGACGACCTTGGAAGCGAGGCCGACATCGATCTGATGCGTATCAAGGCTCACATCCGCTGTGTCCGGCGGTAAGTTTAACGTATAAATTTTACCCTCTTCATTCAACAGGTTCATCGCCATCGCCCGTGTCGTCCGTCCGTCAAAGGTCCCTATCTCAAAGATCGTATTGCTTGAATTGTCCTTCAGCAAGGCAGCGATGCTCAGCAACTCGAATTCGGTAGTATTATGTTCCCGGGCCCGTAAAGGAGCCACGGTGACTTCCAGGTTATCGTTCCGCAAAAGATGGGACAACCAGACATATCGTTCCCCGAAAAAAGGATAGACCAACATGTCATAGCTATGGGAGAGGCGATGTCTCGCAAGACGGGAAAAAGGATAGGCAATGAGGTTTCCGAGAAATAAGGAAAAATTTTGAAGCGTATACTTTAGCGGGGTCTGAATGCCTGCCATGAAAAAATATTTATCAGGGTTTAAGATATTATTTAGGTCTATTCATCCTTCTTGACGAGATAACATCCCGCAGAGTAAGCTCGATTGATCCTCTCGCTCCGCTTATGCATGGATAAATAATCATGCAGAGCCTTTGAACATCCATCCCAGACGTAATAGTCGTCGAGTATGATCAGCCCACCCGGCTGTACCATAGGGAACAGATAGGTAAGACATGTCATGGTAGATTCATACCAATCCCCATCGAGCCGAAGAACAGCTATAGGCTCATTTAATTTAAATTTGGGTACAGTATCCTCAAACCAGCCCTTATTCATGAAATAATTTTTGACTTTTGCCTTTTCCATGGCCTTGATAGCCCATGCTTCTTCCGCAGTACAATTATTATGATAATGCGGGCTATTCTTATCGAGTTGATAATCGATAGCATCCTTGCCGTCAATATCTTTAGCTGGCGGCAGTCCTTCAAAGCTGTCAAATAAATAATAAGACCTTTCCTTACCCAGGAGATCGGTCATACCAGCGATCGATCCGCCTCTCCATACCCCGCATTCGACCACTGCGCCTGGAAGGTTTTTAAAGCCAGCCACCAATCCTAGATTATCAATATAATCCCGTTCTGTGACCATCGTGTGCTCCTTATATTTAGAATAGACTTTTTTATATTTTATATATTTTAGCCATTGTTTAACATAAGAACGTGTAGCGAGGTTAATGGTATTCATAAATTTCAGATTTACTATTTTATTTTCTGAATAAATGTTCTATGAGCTTTTTTCATTTTATTTACGGGCAGCATTGATTCGAGAAGCTGTAAAGGACCGATACCGGCATTTTTCGCTAATTGAAAAGCGGCTAAAAAATTCAAATGCCAGAAAAGCAGGCCCAGTATTTTCCTCGAAAGGATCCTCCTGTTATTCCCCAATGCCATTTTCTTCTCCTTTTCTGTAAGCGGGCAAACGGGATGGTTGAGCATTTCCTTATCCAGATTATATCGTAGCAAGGCGTATTCGCTGGTGCCTGCTGTAAACTCCTGTCCTGCATGCACCCTCCACCAGATCAGGCCCGGCTGAATTTTCAGTATGGGGCCGTGCAATGCAAATTTCATCCACATTTCTCCATCGCTGATAAATCTCTTCCCCGAGAAAGGGCCTATCTTATCAAATGAAGATTTGCGGATTATCGTTCCCCCGGGCCCTGCGTAGAACAGGCCGCCAATACTAAAATAGTGCGTCATATAAGCCTGTCGGCTCGTGTAAAGCACTGGATAAGCCATCTCCGGGTCCTGTATTTCATTGGCGTTGAATGCGAATGAGACGTCGGGAAATTTTTCCATTTCCTCTACCATGATCTGCAAGCTATACGGATAGATCGTATCGTCGGAATCGAGGTACTTTATATATTTCCCCAGGGCATGCGATGCAGCCTTGTTCCGGTTGAAGTAATCTCCAAGGTTCGCCTCGTTTATAAAAAGTTTTACCCTCCGGTCAAGGGCAACGTATTCCCGGGCAATCGATACGGTGTTGTCCGTTGACCGGTCATCGCAGATAATCAGTTCAAAGTCAGTGTATGAGGAAGCCAGTACGCTCTCAATAGCCTCTTTTATATATTTTTCGCGGTTGTATGCGGTCATCAGAATGCTGACCAGGGGCTTATCACTCATTTTTTATTCGGAAACTTTTCTCAGGTATTTAACAATCGAATTGGGTATCCATGGCTGATCGAGACGGGAGCCCAATTTCTTTTTTACGGCATAGTGCCCCGGATCGCCTGGACTGGCCGCCACCTGACGGAACAATTCCTGATATTTCGGGGATTGGATCTCAGCATTATACCCCGCATGAATGGTCTCGATGGCATTCCGGCTTATCGTCTCCAGAAGCTGTCTGTTGAAATGCAATTTCTCAATATAGCCCGCAAAAGACTCATTGTCGTTCACTTTGCAACGAAAGCCCGTCTCATTGTCACGGATCAGTTCACGGATGCCACCCGGCAGATCGGAAGCCACGGGGACGCAGCCAACGCTCATCGCTTCGACCAGCGCCACAGGAAACCCTTCGAATTTTGTCGGAAAAACAAAAACATCGCTGTTGGCTGCCCGCTGTAACACTTCCTCATTGGTCGGAGGCGTATAAAATTCCACGGCCGGCTCATCCTGCCACTGTTGTTTCAGCCTTTCCGTCTCCGGCCCTTTTCCAAGGATCATCCATTTCACAGATATCCCCTTTTGTTGTAAGAGACGATGGATCTCATAAAGATCGAAAATTCCCTTATTCGTATCATGCCTCCCCAGGAACATAAGCTTTAAAGGCCCGTCATGAAGGCGGTTCGTCCCTGGCGTTCCGGCAAGCGGTATCCCATAAGGGATATGAAAAATATCCTTGCGACGCTGATGCAAAAGCTGGCACAAGGTCTCATAATAAAAAAGACTGTGGCAGATAAAGACGTCTACCACTTCTTCAAACTGAATGGATAATTTCACGTTGTATGCATCATGAACGATCTGTACGACCTTCTTTGGAATATTATAGCGTGTCAGCATGATCAGGTCATACACATCATTGCTGACCAATACGCCTCCTGCACTGCCGGTAAGGCCGGCAAGCCGGCGATAAGTATGGTACCAGTTATGGCCGGGGTGGAGGTTAAAATATTTTACCTCCAGGTCCTTTTCCCCGGCAATATTGGCCGGGGTGTTTACATTACCTGCTATATTCAGAACAACCAATTCTTGCGGCAAGGCCCCTGCTCCCCTGAAACGGACGAGGTTTAACATTACGGAAGTAATGCCTCCAAGGTTATTGGCAATAACATATGTAACGGTATTATCACGCATGTTCGGCAAACCATCTGATATATTGTTCTATACCATCTTTTAACAGGACAGACGGGGCATATCCGACAGATCTGATCCGTGAAATATCGCTACACCAATTCAACGGGTCGCCAGGGCGAACTTCCCCGGAGAAACGGATTTTTTTATTGCCTTCATAGCAGGATGTAAACCAGTCGGCTATCTGCTGTATGGTCGTCTCCGTACCCGACGCCGCATTAAATACATTCCCTGCAAACGCGTCGGCCTCTATAATACATTGCATCAGACGGGCCACATCCTGAATATGGATAAAGTCTCTGGATTCTTTGCCGGTGCCAAACAACGTGATCGAGTCCGAAGCCTGTAGTTTCCTGCACATATCCCATAGCAATTGCTTACGCTGGCCTGGGCCATATACGGAGAAAGGTCTGATCACGGCAACCTGGATGCCATAAACGGTATGGTACTCCCGGCAGATCATCTCGGAAATATGCTTATGATATCCGTAAGGAGAAATGGGCTGACAGGGGTGTGTTTCCATAACGGGCAGGGTGGCGGGATTGCCATAAACCGCCGCGCTGGAAATATGCAGGTACCGGCAACTGCCGTTGAACTTCCTGATCGCTTCCAATATATGGATTACCGATAAGGCGTTTGCCTCGAAATCGCTTAGCGGATGGCTCAGAGAATAAGACACATTACCGCTGCCAGCCGCGTTGATGCAGACATCATAAGTATTCCCCCCGAACAGGTCTTCTACATCCGTGGACAACAATGATATTTTGTAATACTCAAAATCTGTTTTGCCGGCCTCTGTCAGGTCACATCCTGTTACCTGGCAACCCAGATGCAAAAAATGCTGTACCAGGTGGCTTCCGAGGAAGCCCTGTGAACCAAGGATGAGGATCTTTTTTTTCTTCACGATAGCTTATATTAAGACGGCCGCAGCAGAATACCGGCAGCTTTTCTTATCCTTCTCAGCAAGGGCATTTTCACTGGCTTTAAATACTCCTGGTCTTTTATATTTCCAAAAATGTTCCGGATGAATACAGACACGTCATATACATTATTCAGACCAAATCTTGACCCATCGAGGGTAAGGTGTGAACCATCGAAACCTACTTTATTCTGGTAGACCCCGATATCCTGTCCTTTTACGATTGGGTTAACTTTATCAATATAGCTCACCACCCATTTGTGTAAACTCAGATCATCTTTTGTGCTGTCAATGATCTTGCCGATCTTTTTCTTTAAGTCTTCCTCGCTGCTGCTTTCCAGGTTATCAATGGCAAGCTGATAGATCTTTTTCCTTGTGATATATGTCTTTAATTCAGGAAAATAACCCGATAGCTGGATGAAGGGCTCAATAATGCCAAAATAGGAAGTAAAGACTTCAGGCAGCTCGGACGGCCACTTTATGGTCGCTACCTTTAATAATTTGCTATAATCATCCTGTATAGCCGTGTTACCCTTTGCGTTGAGATGCGCCGCTCCATTGCTCTTCGACGAGACGCCATTGATGCTCAGGGGATATCCAACGGTAAGGTATTCTTTGGTCAGATAGGCAAAACTATAGCCCGTGTAAATATCCGGGCTTGAAGCGCCAAAGACCCGTCCTGTCTTCTCTTTTAATAATTTTACGAGCCGGCTGCTGACAGCAGAATTATAGAACATCGGGAGGTACCGGTAATCCGCATTTGCCGATATGACATCCTTTATATAAGATATGCTGTTAACGACCCCGGTCCTCGCCATGTAAGGGACAATGATCAGATTTGCATAATTCTCCGGCTTCCTGTCCGGCCAACTGTATTCAACCCGTGCCCAGCTGACCAGCTCCGTTTGGGTCTTTTCAATGATATCAAACAGATAGGTAAGAGCATCTTCCACCAGACCATCATCATCGCCAAATACGATAATATACCGCCCGGCAGCCTTCGAGACGGCAAATTCCCAGTGATCGACCATCGCTAAAACAGAAGGCGGACGGTAATATTTTACCCGCTCGTCCTCCAGATAAGCATCGATCATGGAAAGCTCACCCAGACTTTCCTCATCCGAATTGTCCGAAATAATCAATTCAAAATCCGTAAATTTTTGCCTGATGACCGTGCAGAGGGTATATTGAAGTGTTTCGTACCGGTTACGCGTGGGAATGACAATACTAAAGAACGGAAGCTCCATGCCTTTGCTTATTTGATGCGTTTTAAATACCCATCTGGAGCAACTGTTATTAAAAGTTTATTATGGACGGCGGCATCGATCTTGAATTCCTCATGCGTTTTTAAAAATTCCCAGACTGCTGTTTTGGGGTTATTCCCCTTGCCCCAAGGACGAGTGCCCCAGTCATATCCAGCAGGCATGTCTTCCACGGCCGTATCAAAAACAACACAATAGCTGTCTTTTGATACAAACGGTGCATATAAATTGAGTTCCTCCAACACATGATCATGTGTGTGATTGCTATCCAGACAAACCAAAACCTTCTTTTTTGTTGAAGCAATGATTTCTACCTGTTTTATAACATCCGCTCCAACAGAAGAGCCTTCGATCAATTTTATTCTTTTAGACATGGGATGGGCCTCGATCAGATCTTTGTTATGCTTTCTGATATCGATGTCGATTCCCACGACCAGGCCGTCATTTCCCAACAAGGCTAGTAATGAAGCATAATAAACAATGGATCCTCCATGAGCAACACCCGTTTCAATGATCAGATCTGGTTTCACATCCCAGATTATTTCCTGCATGGCGACCATGTCCTGAGGATAGGCGATAATAGGGCGCCCCATCCAGCTAAAATTATAGGTATATTTTCTTTCATTTGTATCCAGCATAAATTTCACGCCAAGCGCTTTCAACTCTTCATCCTTTCCGAGAGCAGCGATGTTTTCCTCCTTGTCGGCCTGGAATTTCTTTAATTCTTCATTCATGATATATATTTTAAGAAAAACAGAAGATCCTCTATCTGAATAATCATGCAGTCCCGCAATTATTTACTGATACATGCATAAATAACGTTACAATCTTCGGGTCTGTCTTTTCCCAATTCATAACAGGCACGACAAAATTCGCCTTTCCAGTCAACTCCTTCTACCCCTTCTCTGCCCCAGCCATGCCCTGAATCCCATAGCCCGTTCTTAAGGAACCAATCCATTTGCGGAGTGGAGAGCATTTTTAAAAATATACCTCCTAATGATTTAACCTGAAGGCCCGCTGCGGTTACTTCTTTCTCCAAAGATTGCAAGGTGTATGAGCGCCTGTGACCGGCGATATTAATATCGAAAGGGGATAATTCATCACAACTTTTGAGAGAACCCATGATCACATTTAATTTCCTGTTGATAGCGTTTGAATTAGGGACGTGAACGATCATAACGCCATCATCTTTCATAAAGGATGCCGCCTTAATTAAAAGCTCGACAGGATCGATCACATGTTCCAGAACATCCAGCATAAATACCGAATCAAATTTCTCATCAATATCGAGATTTTCAATCAAACATTCATGAAATTCCACATCTGGAAGCAATTCCCTGGCAGCTTTTACATGGGATGCCGAAGCGTCGACCCCTACAACTCTATCAAATTTCTCTGCAAACATTTTTGTAAGTAACCCATCGCCGCACGGCATATCCAACAGCGATTTACCTTTTGAATTTTCCAGACATGAAACCACTTTGTAATAGGCAAGGTATTTATTATACTCCGAATGAAAAGCGCTTCTTGACCAGGGAAACATATCCTGCCTTTGTTTTTCGTTTTCAATTTGCTGGCTATTCATGTTTTTGTTTTTTTATTGTTTTATAAAAATTTTCCCGTGGGGTCCACCCGAATTTTCTTTTGATCTGGCCCAAATTTACATTGATCCTGATATGGTCATTTTCAAGTTCGACAAAGGATATTTTACTATCCGACGAATAGGCTTTGATTACGCTTTTTGAAATATCAGATGTATTGAGGCGTTCGCCGCCGTCAATGTTGTATACGCCAACCTGTTTTCTCTTTATAAGTTGGAAAATAAATTTTGCTAGATCATTGACATGAATAAGATTTACCCAGGCTAAATTGTTTTTGTATCTGTGAATCCTTATCTCTGCTCCAGCCTGTGCCTTTCTTATGAAGTTAGTAATAAAATAAGGCTTGGTAGTGTGTTTCCCATATACAACCGGTATCCTTATAATGGCAGCATTCAATTTGAAATTCTTTCGATAGTTATCGATCAAATCTTCTGCAAAGCTGTATGCTATCCCTCTGTTTCCGTGTGGGTTTTTAATGGTCCCCGGCTTAACCGCTAATGTTTTCTTCTTATATCCCAAAAAAATATCAAACGTCGATATAAAAACAAGATCGCAATCCGCCTCTATACATACGTCTAATACATTTTTTAAATAAAATAATAGCTTCCCAATAAATTCATTTGTATTGATAACCCCGTCGCAGGAAACAAATACAATTCTATCAATATCATTTTCCACGGCCAAAAGATAAAACAGCGCTGGATTACTAAGCAACTCGCGAAAATCAGGTTTTTTATTAAGAAGGAGCGCTTTTCTGGAATTTAATTGATCTGCAAGCTGCCTGCCGATATAATCTTCGTAGTCAATTATCAATACTTTGTCTCTTGTTTTCCCTTTTAACGGCTCCCGCTTAGCGACAATTTTATTGACCGTTTTTAAAACACTTAATTTGATCTGGTCCTCTTTTGTTGATTCAATAACCAATTTAAGGCCCTGATTAAATGTAATGTTTTCCACCTTGCATATTATTCCAACTGCAATCGCATTGCTTCTGGACATGCCGTATTCGCAGCAGACTATTAATTTTTTCTGTTTTTGAATAGCTTCGACTCCTAAGCTTATTTTCTCTTCCACTAATGTATCCGGATTCCCGATGCCATCGACCAGGTCCCTTACGTCCAATATTTCAACATCTGAAATAGCCTTTGCAAACTCCCATGCGGCGGTTCCCACATAATCTGTGATCCATCGAATCATTTCTTTTCTCCATTTAACGGAATATAGATTTCCTCAAAGCTTCTTAAATAATAGCCTTCCTTTAGTTGCCATTTGGGTAAAGCGCTCCCTTTTAAAAGGTGTTGCAGAAAAAGATCAACTTCATTAAACCCTGCCAAAGTCCTCAAATAGGTAGATGCGGAAAATCTCGGATTTATTTCAAATGGGATCAATACTCCATCTTTTACTCTGCCCTGGATATTAAAAGGTCCGCGACTTTTTGCGGCCCTGGCCATTTTCTCGGCCTGCTCTCTGATCTCAGGAAAATCACTGATCAGGCCCTGGCTATACCCACTTGATATCAATCCTTTTTGCCCCCTGTAGGCAACAGATAATTTAGAATTAAATACCCTTTGCATAGCTATCGAGCCAATGATATTCGTATTTGTGTCGCTCAGGACGCCAATGGTAAATTCCCCCCCCTCCACGTCAATATATTCCTGAACGATAACGGTTCTTTTATTACGATGGAGCAATTCTACGTACAATAAACACTCTTCAGCGTTGGTTGCCAGAAAGACCGAATCGCTCCCGCCGGTACCTGATGAAGGCTTAACGATACAGGGGAAACTAAAACCCTTCAGATCACTCACATCCTCTATCAATAAAGTCTTTGGAATAGCAAAACCATGTTCGCCAAGGAATTTAAACGTTCTGTGTTTATCAGAAAAAATATTGGTTATTTCAACGCTATTGGATGCCAGCGTAATCCCACTATCCGTAAGTTCTTTATTGTGTTTTGCTAATATAACCATCGGTTGTTCTCCGCCTGGGATTATATATTCAATTCTATTCTCTTTACAAATTCGTATTACAGATTCTATGTAAGTATTATTATCTACTACAAACGATTTTGCCAATAACTCGTTGTAAAGCCCATAAGCCAAAGGAGATATATCGCATCCAAAGATCTCATATCCGCTGTTCTTAGAAAGGCACTTTATTATTTCAGTACCCAGAGACGCTCCTGCCAAACCTGCAATTAATACTTTCATTTATTTTCTTATATAGTTTTTGATGGCTTCGCACACATATTCCACATCTTCCCTTTTCAAATCATGGTGACTGGGCAAGTTAATCCCCCTGTAATAAATATCATATGCCACTTTATTTTCCGGCTTTGATTCAAACATTGGCAACGAAGTAAGCGGGTAAAAGAAAGGCCTGCTGTCAATATTATTTTCTTTCATATAAGAAAAAAGCGCTTCCCGATCCAAAACAACTGATTTATCGAAAACAGCAGTAGGCATCCAGTAGCTGTTTTTTGTCCCGCGCAATTCAGGATTGAGCGAGCATGGCAAATCGGATAAGAGTTTTTTATACCAGCTAAAAACCTCCCTTTTCTTATCTATCAGTTCATTAGCTCTTTCAATCTGGGCGCAACCCATAGCGGCCTGCAGATTACTCATTTTATATTTATACCCGTACTCTTCCATCCAGAATGTTTTGCCGATCTTAGGGTTACGTCCATGGTCATTTAATATTTTTGCCCGTTCCAATACAGAGGCATTGTCAGTAACCATCATACCGCCTTCTCCCGTAGAAATCGTTTTGGTTCCATGAAAGGAAAAAACACCTGCATCGCCGATACTGCCCGCTTTCTTCCCGTTATACTCGGAACCTAAGGCTTCCGCCGCATCTTCCAGGACCACCAGGCCGTGTTTTTTTGCAATGCTCATTATGGCATCCATATCTGCCAGGTTGCCGTATACATGGACAACCAAGATGGCTTTTGTTTTTGGCGTTATGGCAGCCTCCACCTTTACAGGATCGATACACCAGGTATCTTTCAGCACATCCACGAATACCGGTTTGGCGCCTATGTACAACACCGGTTCGACGGATGCGATCCAGGTAATGTCCGGAACGATCACCTCATCCCCCGCTTTAACGCCCAATGCCATCAGCGCGATGTGAATAGCGCCAGTGCAGGAGGATGTAGCCAGCGCATGGGACTGTTGCTGATAGGCTGCAAATTCTTTCTCGAACCGATAGATATAATCATAACATTTACTGCCCCATCCATTGCGTATCGCATCATTTACATATTCGATCTCCAGGTCGGAGATCGAAGGTTTTGTGATGACAATTTTTCCAGATACTGCATTCATAGAAAATGGTTAAAATATTTGAATACCGGGAATGGCTGTTACAAACCGGCCATTCCAATCTCTTATATAGCTTAGCTGTTTTACAATCTCATCTTTAATATTCCACGGAAAAATAACCACATAGTCCGGCTTGCGATCCTTCAGAACGGCTTCGTTAACGACCGGCACATGGCTGCCGGGCAAAAATTTGTTTTGTTTGAAGGGGTTGGCGTCCACCACAAAATCGATCAGGTCCATTTTAACACCACAATAGTTCAGCAGGGTATTGCCTTTTGCAGCGGCCCCATAGGCCGCTACGGACCTGCCCTCCTGCTTTGCCGTCAGCAGAAATTGAAGAAAACCATTTTTTATAAGGTTTACTTTATGCTGAAAGCTCTCATAATAAGCCAGTGTGTTCATGCCCCGACCTATCTCCTTCTGTAATAACTGATCGACCGCGGGTAATATTGTTTTGGCAGCATCTTCCTGATGCCTGGCAAATATCCTTAATGAGCCGCCATGGGTGGGCAGTTCTTCAACGTCGAAAATGACAAGGCCATGATGGGCAAAAATGGCCTTCACGGCCAGCAGGGACAGGTAAGAGAAATGCTCATGATAAATGGTATCAAACTGATTGTGCTCAACCAGTTGCATCAGGTGCGGAAATTCCATGGTGATCACCCCTCCTGTTTTAAGGGCGATCCTTAACCCGCCTACAAAATCATTGATATCGGGAACATGCGCCAGTACATTGTTGCCCAGCAACAGGTCGGCCTGCCTGCCTGTCGCCACCAGCTTACGGGCGAGGTCGACGCCAAAAAACTCAACCCAGGATTCGACGCCTTTGGCTTCCGCCGCGGCCGCCGTTCCTGAGGTAGGCTCTATGCCCAGCACCGGAATGCCTTTCTCCTTAAAATATTGTAATAAATAGCCGTCGTTGGAGGCGATCTCTATTACCTGGCTTTTCGGACCAAAGCCAAACCGCTTCGTCATCATTTCCACGTAGGCCTTGCTATGTGCCAGCCAGCTGGTCGAATAGGAGGAGAAGTAAACATAATCGTTCGTAAAGATCTCATCATGTTTTTTATGCTCGTCAACCTGTACCAGGAAGCTTCTTTCGCTTACAAAAAGCTTTAATGGATAATACACCTCGGGCTGGTTCAGTTGCTCCGGGGTTAAAAAAGAATTGGAGGGAGGGCTGAAGCCAAGATCAACAAATTCTTTAGTAAGGGGGAGACCATCAAATCTGCAAAGCATAGAATTGGAAAATATAAAGATTATCAATCAAAGGGCATTATGCCGCCGAATGCATCATCCAGTAAAGCATAGCTTTTATCTTTCTCAGAAACATTTACCGGCGGCAGGGGCCAGTGAATGGAAAACTGCGGGTCGTCGAACCGTACACCCCCGTCATATTCCTTGTTGTAAAAAGCAGTATGAAAATACAGCAGCTCGCTGTTTTCTTCCAGGGTTTGAAAGCCATGGGCGCAACCCATGGGGATACAGATCATATTATACGCTTCGGGGGAAAGCTCTACCCCATACCATTGCGAGAAAGTGGGGGACCCTTTCCGCAGGTCTACCATCACATCGAACACCCGGCCGTGCAAACACCGTATTATCTTTATTTCTGCATGCGGCGGACGTTGAAAATGAAGCCCGCGCAGCGTACCTTTTTCTTTGTTGATGGAATGGTTTATCTGGACTATTCTTTGCTTATACCCTATTTCAGCCAGCTCGTTCTCACAGAACAATCTTGAAAAGGCGCCGCGTTCATCTATAAAAGGCGATAAACGAATTACAAAAGCGCCGGGTATGGGGGTAGGTTCAAATTGCATTATTCAGATAGCCCAGCTTTGCTGTTTTGCTTTTGCGTCCTGAACGTATTGTTGCAGGTCCTGCAAAGACGATACCTGCCTGTGATCATAAAACCTCCTGTACCAGCTTGCCGTTGCAGCAATGGCCTGCTGTACATTCCATACCGGGCTCCAGCTCAGCTCATGCAAAGCCTTTGAACAATCCAGCCTGAGCAGGTGGGACTCGTGCGGCTTTTTATTTTCTGAAACATCTTTCCATTGGATACCGGCCCAATTTTTGCTCAGCTCATTCAACACATCGGCCACACTCAGGCAATCTTTTATATCGGGCCCGAAATTCCAGGCCCCTTCCGCCGCTTTTTCACCCTGTAGCAAAAGCTGTCCCAGCAAGAGATATCCCGAAAGAGGGTCCAGTACATGCTGCCATGGGCGGATGGACTGGGGGCTGCGTATATCTGCGGCGCCGGATCGTACGGTGGCGCGTATGACATCGGGAACCAACCGGTCTTCGGCCCAATCCCCGCCGCCAATGACATTGCCCGCCCTTGCGGTAACGGAAAGTATGCCGGCGTCCGAAAAGAAAGACCGGCGGAACGATTCATGCACCAGCTCCACGCAGGCTTTGGATGTGCTGTAAGGATCGTGACCACCCAATGCATCCGTTTCACGGTAGGGCCATGTCCACTCGTGGTTCTGGTACACCTTATCGGTGGTTATATTTACGACAGCTTTTACGGAAGGCGTTTGGGTAACGGCATTCAAAACATTGGCCGTGCCCAGGATATTGGTCCCAAAGGTTTCGAGGGGGTCCGTATATGACCGCCTTACAAGCGGCTGGGCCGCCAGGTGAAAAACGATATCCGGCTGGAAGTCGGCAAATGCCTTGTTAAGCTGCCCGACATGATTAATGTCTCCAACCGAAGAAGGGTCGAGCAGACCGAGCAATTGCAGGTGGGCAGGTTCGGTAGCCGGCAACAACGAATACCCTTTAACGGTAGCGCCCAGTTGCTGCAGCCATAATAACAGCCACGACCCTTTGAAGCCGCTATGCCCGGTAAGTAATACTTTTTTGTTGCCGTAGATGCCCTTAAATAGCTTTTCCATTACCAGATCTTCCATTTGGCATTTCCGGAATTCCACATTTCTTCCAATTCCACCCTGTCACGTAAGGCATCCATACATTTCCAGAAGCCATGATGCTGATAGGCCATGAGCTGGTCATCTTTTGCCAATTGCTGGATCGGACTGTCTTCCCACATGATATCATCGGCATTTGAAGGCAGGTAATCAAATACCGAAGGTTTCAATACAAAAAACCCGCCATTGATCCAGCCTTCGTCATCCCGGGCCTTTTCTTTAAAAACATGTACGGAACTATTTGCATTGATCTGCATGACACCATACCGGCCCAATGGCTGGATAGCCGTCACGGTGGCGATCTTATTATGTGCTGTATGAAATTTTACCAGGCCTGCCAGGTCTACATTGGCAACGCCATCTCCATAGGTAAGCATAAAGTCCTCATCCTTTACATGCTCCCTGATCCGTTGCAACCGCCCGGCTGTTTTGGTGGTAAGTCCGGTATCAACCAATGTAACATTGATATCTTCCGCATTGCTGTTGTGAACGCTGAACTTATTGTCTTTTAAGGAAATGGTCACATCGCTGTTGTGAAGGTAATAGTTGAAGAAGTATTCTTTGATCACATAACCTTTATACCCCAGACAGATAATAAAGTCCGTAAACCCCTGCGATGAGAAGATCTTCATAATATGCCAAAGTATTGGCTTGTCGCCGATCTCTATCATCGGCTTTGGCTTCAGGTGCGACTCTTCAGATATTCTGGTGCCGAATCCACCTGCAAAGATGACTACTTTCATAAAGCTTTGGTTGTTTGCCAGTGTAATAATGGTCTCACTGTGCCCGGCACCTCTCCGCTATAAGCCACATTTCCGTCAACCTGTAAACGGGTAGGCACATTGTAAATATTGTCCTTTATATTAAAAGAGAGCGCATTCTGCTCGAATAAATGCACGATCACGCCCTTCCCAAACGAGCTGATGGCTATGCCAATAAAATACGATCCCTGGTTTAAAAAGTTGGCAGGGATCCTGCAAACTGCGGTATAATCGCCCTTTGCATGCGCCTGGGTCGTACTGGGGGCAGATATGAAAACACAGACGCCGGCAGCGTTATAAACATGTATATTAGGGTAAGGGAGCAGACGGTTGTCGTCCTCAAGGATGGAATAATCGATAACCACATCGATCTCCTGGTCGATATCGATCTCCTGGCTTGCTGGGACCTTATTTGCCAGGATACAGACCTTGTGTAACCGGACGTAGCTGTCACCGGGCATTTTTGTTTGCTGGCTATAATCTATCTGGGTGGGAGAAGCGACTCCCGAGGTATAGTAGGACAGCACCGCCTCACTGGTCTCGCCATCGATGGAGATCCGGCCGCCTTCAAGTAAGATAGCCCGGTTGCAGAGCGATGAAATGGTGGGCATGCTGTGGCTTACGAACAACACGGTCCTGCCTTCATTTTTACTGACTTCCTCCATCTTTCCAAGGCATTTCTTCTGGAACTGCGCGTCGCCTACCGCCAACACCTCATCTACAATCAATATTTCCGGCTCGAGATGCGCGGCAACTGCAAAAGCAAGACGTACATGCATACCGCTGCTATAGCGTTTTACCGGCGTATCAAGGAATTTCTCCGTTTCCGCAAAGGCAACGATCTCATCGAACTTCTTCCTGATCTCGGCGCGGGCCATGCCCAATATGGCACCATTGAGAAAAATATTCTCACGACCCGTTAGTTCCGGATGAAACCCAGTGCCCACTTCCAGCAAACTGGCCACCCTCCCCCGGAGGCTGATCCTGCCTGAGCTGGGTTCGGTAATCCGACTGAGGATCTTCAGCAGTGTGCTTTTCCCGGCGCCGTTACGACCGATAATGCCTACCCGGTCGCCAGCGTGGATATCAAAGCTTATATCTCTTAACGCCCAAAAGGTCTCATGGGGATTGTTTTTGCGCGAAGATCCCGGGAAGGAGAACAATTTACGTGCCTTCCGGGCCATGGTATCCCGGAGCGTAGTGTATTTTTCCTGCGCTTCATGCGCGATAACGAATTGTTTGGAAATGTTTTCTATCTTAATGACAGGGGTCGACATAACTTAAATATTATCGGCAAAGCTTTTCTCCGTTTTGCGGAAATAATAAATGCCAAGCCAGAGGAACAGGAAGGACACGGACAGCGATACGAGGAACGCCTGCATATCAAAAGGTTCATTCAGGATGCACCAACGGAAGCCGTCAATGACTCCAGCCATCGGGTTCAGCGCGTACAGGAGCCTCCATTTTTCGGGTATGACGCTGCTGCTGAAGCCAACGGGTGAAATATACAATCCGAACTGCACGATAAAAGGGATGATATACCGAAAATCGCGATATTTTACGTTCAGCGCCGTAACATAAAGACCCACTCCAAAAGCTGCGATAAACGCCAACAGAACGAATAGCGGTAATAACAGGATATTTACAGGGGGTGCAAACCGGTAAATAATTAACATGACGATCAATATTCCGAAAGAGATCAGGAGATCCACCAGACTTGTAATGACGGAACTGGCAGGAATGATCATACGCGGAAAATAGACCTTGGTGATCAGGTTCGTATTCCCGATGAGGCTGATACTGGCCTCGCTCAATGCATTGGAAAAGAATTGCCACGGCAGCATCCCGACGAAGACCATCAGCGGATAGGGTGCGGCTCCCGGGGCAGTCAGTTTAGCCACCCGGCTGAATATGATCGTAAAAATAATTGTCGTCAGTACGGGTCTGATCACACTCCAGGCCGCTCCGACAACGGTCTGTTTATACCTCACCTTGATATCCCGCCAGCTCAAGATGTAAAAAAGCTCCCGGTATCGCCAGAGATCGCCCCAGTAATTCTTTTCGCCACTTCCCTGCTCGATCACCAGTTCGTTAACCTTATCCTTGTTGTTTGCCATCGGAATCCTGAATATTCATCAATTATAGAAAGTAAGGAAGATCAGCGTGAGAACAACTGTTTGATCCACCCAAATATTCCGCCACGGCCCTTTGCTTTTTTCTCCTTTTCAAAATATCCCGCTTCATTGTCATAGCCATACCCATAATAACCATAACCTCCATAATAGCCGCCTCCGTAATAGCCTCCCATCTTTATATCGTTCAGCAGCAGAGAAAGCGAGGGCATTTTTTTAGAAACGTACAGCTCTTCCACCAGGCCCAGCAACCTTTTTACCGTATGGCCTCTCCGGACTATATACAAGGTACAATCGGCAAACTGGCTTAAGGTAACGGCATCGCTCACTAATCCGATCGGGGCTGTGTCCATGATCACCACATCGAAATGTTCCTTGACCTCTCTCATGAGCTCATGGAGCCGGGGATCAAGCAATATTTCAGCGGGGTTGGGGGGAATGGGTCCACAAGGTATTACATACAGGTTCTCCGTCCCTTCTACCGGGACCAGCAGGTCATCGAAGCTGGCCTTGCCAATGATATAGTTGGTAATCCCAGTTTTACGTTTCAGGTCCAGACCGGAGATGATCTTGGGTTTACGGATATCGAATTCCATGATCACCGTCTTTTTCCCGGCCAGGGCCATCACCGCGCCCATATTGGTGCTGATAAAGGATTTACCCTCTCCGCTGAAAGAGGAAGTGATCAGGATGGTCGGCTTATCATTTTTACCAACGATATATTGCAGGTTGGTCCTCACGATGCGGAACTGTTCGGCAATAAACCGCCGGCTGTTGCGGGTGACGACAAGCGTATCCTCTCCTTCCGAATGACCGATCTCCCCAAGGATAGGAGTACGGGTTGCCCGTTCGATCTCCGCCCGGTTGGTGACCTTATCATTCATTATTTCCCGCAGCGAGATGATGGTAACAGGGATAATAAGGCCTATGACGAGGTAAGAGATGTAGGTGGATTTGTGATCCGGCTTTATCGGATTATCAGAGCCCAGAGCGGGCTCGACCACCTTCGAATTGGAAATGGTGGAGGCCGATGAGATAGAGGTCTCTAATTTCTTTTTGAGCAGGAAGGTATATAGCTCTTCCAATATTTTCTGGTTTCTTGCAATCGTCAACCCCTGCATGGACATGCCGGGCAGGGTCCTTAATTTGCTTTTCAGATCTGTATCCTGCTTCTGAAGATTATCTCTCGTGATCACATAAGCCTGTCTTACATTGGCGAGAAGCTGGTGGATGTTCTGTCTTAATTTCTCAAGACTTACTTCCAGGCCCCGGATCAGGGGGTTTTCAGGAGAGGTGGTTTTCAGGTTGGACTCCCTTTCTACCTGAAGGCGATCATATTCAGAGATCATGAAAGAAAGCGACGGTTCTTCTACGCCCAGCAACAAAGGCACGGTAGTATAGTTATTCTTTGTATTTACAATATAATCAAGCAGCCAGTCTACCAGTCTCAGCCTGACTTCCTGCGCCGACAAAGCTTTTCCGCTTTCTTCGATGGCGCTCATATATGCCTTGGACTGTCCTTCGATATCAAAAGCCTGATTCGTTTCCTGGTAGGTCTTAAAGCCATTCTCCACATTGCCCAGCTGACCTTTCAGCTCCGCAAGGCGTTCATCGATAAAACGGAGAGAATTGATGGCGATGCGATTTTTATCTTCCACGCCCAGCGTATCATAGACGGCCATCAGAGTATTCACAAAATCCACGCCCAGGAGTGGGTTGGTGGTCTCCAGCGAAATAGTAAGAATGGTTGCGCTGGTATTGACCTGGTTTATTTTAAGTCCGGCGATTATGCCCGCTGCAGCCTGTTCCAGGGGAAGCCAGCCCACGATGAATTTCTTGCTCTGATAATAGCTGAGATTGTGTCGTCTGTTATTCACCAGAAGGCAACGGACCCCGGCAAAAGTAAATGGTTCACCAAAAAGATGGATGGTCTTCTCCTCGTTCAACGTGAATTTTTCATTGTCCACCATATTGACCATGAAACCGAAGGCCTGGGTTGAATCGGCATGTTGCTGGATCACCAGTTCAAAAGGCAGGTCACCGTATAATAAGGTGGAGCGGATATTTCCTTTACTATAACAATAGGTCTGTAGGTCCAGATCCCGGACAACCCTTTCAATAAAGGGCCGGGATCTTAAGATCTCGATCTCGTTGTTGAGATTTACAGAGGGAGCGAACATAAAGAGCTCGCCCAGGTTATTGTCTCCGCCTTGTTTATTATTACGGTCGTTATTAATGATCAGGGAAGACTGCACCTGATAAATAGGGATGGAATATCTGTTCTTTAAGAAGGCTCCGAGCAGGGCAAGTCCTACGCTGAGCAGCAACCAGGGAAGGTACTTCAGATAGCGCATGACAAACTCACGGGCTCCCATGGGTTTGTTCAGTTCCTGGTGTTGGGTAGAAAGAAGGCTATTGGGATTTTCTGACATGGGAAGAGTTCAATGTTAATTTCTGAATATGCTGTAAATGATGGCAAGCGCGGAAACGATACTTACCCCAATGGCAACATTGCGCGCAGTGATCTGGTCATTGGCCGCTATTTTCTTTCTGGTCGGCTCGACGACTACCACATCGCTCTGCTGCAAATAAAAATAAGGTGATGCCAGGATCTCAGGCTTGGTAAGATCGAGCCTCGCAAATTCCCGCTTTCCGTTTGTTTCCCTGATGACCAGTACATTGTCCCGGCGTCCGAAGAAGGTCAGGTCTCCCGCCAGGCCAAGCGCATCCAGCAAAGAGATGCGTTCTCCCGGAATATTGAAAATGCCAGGCCTCGTCACTTCTCCCAGCATGGTGAACCGGTAGTTCAGAAATCTTATACCATAGTATGGATTATTCAGGTATGCCTTAAGCTTGGAATCCAGCAGCTCTTTCAATTTTGCCTTGGTCAGTCCTTCGACATGCAAAATGCCCACACTCTGGAACTGGATATTGCCTTCTTCGTCTACCAGGTAGCCAGGAACTGTAGGGGAACCGACTCCCATTAAAGCTCCCGAAGTAGATCCCGTCCCGCCGCCTGGATTGGTATTGCCGCCTCCGACATTGGCGCCTGCAATGATCACCGACTGGTTGTAAAGGGCCGTGGCCGAAGGATTATCGCTGTAAACGATAATGCTCAACAGGTCTCCTTTCTGTATGACCGCTTCGTTAAAGGGTATCTGGCTCAGCCTGGCGGTATCGAACTTTCCCTGCATATAGACCAGCTGTCTGGTATTTCCACAGGAGCTGATCATTACCGCCAGGATCATCGGGCCTAATCCACCAATCGACAAAAATTTCAGCCTGGAAAAAAGGATTTGCATCATTCCGGAGGGATTATCTTTCAAATCTACTGTTTTTTGATCATTGACACATTGGACTTATCGATGACGGCAACAAGGGAAAACCCGATACTTTCAATGATCACCTGCACTTTATTATTGACCACTTTCACCACTTTTGCCTCTTTGTCCATAAAAATCCCTTTTCTGATGATCACTTTATCGTTCCTGTCCAGTTCGAGCGGTTCAGCCCTTACCTCGTCGTAGTCATTTAAAAATTTTCTTATAATTTCTATTTCCCTGTCTTTTACCACTGCCGGCTTGCCGAGCCAGTAAACAAAGTTCACCACCCCGCCAGTCATCCGGATCTTCGCCTGATCATCTTCTGCCGCCCTGGCCCTGACAAACACATAAGACTTAAACAAGGGTTCTTCGACCCATTTGACCCTGTCGCTCCATTTCTTACGCACTCTGTTCAGCGGGCAATAGGCCTCCATGCCCCTTTCTGTCAGCAGGCCAAACACCTTTTTTTCCCAGCGGGGCTTGGTGTATACCACAAACCATTTTTTTTTGTCATCAGGCATAGCTTCGCCGCCTCAGTCACAAAGTTTAATTGTAAATGGCTGATAATCAATATATAACCCACGCCTTTACGGCTTGCTTACCTATAAGCGAAAAGGGTATAAGTGAGCATTCTGATGAATTACTCCCTATACCCTTCCATTATATAATTTATAATAACAATAGAGTCAATCAACTTATCTTTCACAGGACTAAAAATAGTTTTTAGATATTTGGGACAAGGATTTTATGATCAAGGGCCTTCAAAATCCCTTGCGCTGCAAATATAGGAGATTTTAATATCCAATAACTTTAATTGAAGGCTGAAAAACAGTCTTTTACCTTGAAAAAAGGGAATTCCTGTATTTACTTGCCCGGGTTTTCAAAATATTGATATAATTAAGGAAATACATATCCATTATGCCCCCATTACAGAAACAACGATTTTATTCCCTAGATGTCTTTCGCGGTGCTACCGTAGCCTTCATGATCCTGGTAAATAACCCGGGTAGCTGGAGCTATATTTATGGCCCGCTGGAGCATGCGCCCTGGCAGGGCTGCACACCTACAGACCTCGTTTTTCCTTTTTTCCTTTTTGCCGTTGGTAATGCGCTGGCCTTCGTACTGCCCAGGCTGCAGGCTGCGGGAGACGCGGCGTTTCTGAAAAAGATCTTTACCCGCACGCTGCTTATCTTCGGGATCGGCCTTTTCCTCAACTGGTTTCCCTTTGTAAAATGGTCGGGCGATCATCTCATTTTCAAGGCATGGGTCGATCCTGCAAATCCGGCAAATCCCGGCGCAGAGCCAACAGGCATCCGCATTTTAGGTGTGCTCCAACGGATCGCACTGGCCTATTTTTTCGCTTCGCTGATCCTTTATTATTTCAAGGTCCGGGGAGCATTTGTAGCGGGGGCCTTTATTCTTCTGGGATACTGGGCGCTGTGTTTTCTGGCAGGCAACCCAGCAGATCCGTACAGCATGACCGGTTATTTCGGAACAAATATCGACAAGACGGTTCTTGGGATAGCACATATGTATAAAGGGGAAGGCGTTGCCTTCGACCCGGAGGGATTAGCCAGCACGCTGCCTGCCATTGTGCAGGTTATCTTCGGCTACCTTGTAGGCAATTATATTTCACAAAAAGGAAAGACTTTTGAAATGCTGGCAGGCCTTTTCGTCATTGGCTGCATGCTGGCCTTCCTGGGATATTGCTGGGATATGGTCTTTCCGATCAGCAAAAAAATATGGACCAGCTCTTTTGTGGTCTATACCACCGGTCTGGCCATCCTGGTCCTCTGCGTGCTTATTTACGTTATCGAATTCCGGGAGCATAAAGGGGCGTGGAGCAGGTTCTTTGATGTTTTTGGGAAGAATGCGCTGTTCATCTTTATGGTCAGCGGTATCGTTCCAAGACTTTATGGGCTTTTCCATATTGCAGATGGAATAAATGCCAAAGGCGGCATACTTTATAAGGGGCTCAAAGAATGGATGTACGATCATATTTTTTCGCCGGCATTTGGCCCCATGAACGGATCCCTACTTTATGCGATCTTTAATATCCTTTTATTCTGGGCACTTTGCTACTGGCTCGACAAAAGGAAAATTTATATAAAGGTATAGTGATCCTTGCGGGTGTGCGTGACAGTCGCTCAAATCATCCTGCCGGATCATTTCTTCTCACCAGCCAACCGACCGATGGCCCAGTAAAGGGCGCAGGCCATTATAAATAAAAGGCAAACGATCACGATGGAAAATTTCACCCTGGCCATATTATAGGCGATCGTGACGCTCCAGCGGGTAATTTCTCCATGCAGTGTCTTCGATAAAGCAATATTCTCGACGATATCGCAGATGCTGGCAACGCCGATCAGCCAGGCAAAACCCTTACCTCCCCTGGTCAGGATCTCGTTGCCCGTACAGGCTGAGATGAACCGACATCCCAGCGCAATGGCAATAGTATAGAGTATGATGAAGATATAATCCAGGTAAATGCTCTGGACCCCCTGGTCAAATTTGCCTTCGTTCTTCCAGCTCTGGATAATCGTATTGGCGATATCGGTGGTCTTTGCGATCTCAAGCCGCACGATCTCTGCTGAAGTCAGCGGGGAGAGGAAACTTTTCATCCAGATGATATAAGCAATAGTCAGCAGAGTAAATAGCCAGAACAACTGTCGCAGGCGGCGGAAACGGGCAGGCCACGAAGAGGATTCCATAGTCTGTTGTGATTTCTTTGAAACGTTAAGTTAAAAAAAATCGCCGCCTTTTTACGGATTATTTTATCGTCCGGACTCGCTGACCGGGCATCATATAGTCTTCGTTGACCGGGCGAGGATGCTCAGATGCCGGCCGATACATCTTTCAGGCATTTGCCGATGGCTTCCAGCCCTTCGGCCAGTTGATCTTTTCCCGGCCATCCAAAGCCTATCCGCATATAATGGTCCGGCATCTCAAACCAATGCCCTGGCCCTGTATAGGTGCCATATTTTTTCAGGAGGAGCTCGTAAAACCGACCGGTATCGACGCTGGTGGGCTCCCTGAAACGTGGAAAGCAGACTAACCCGCCCGTAGGCTCCACCCATTCCAGTCCATCCTGTGCATTCATCCATGCTTTCAGGATCTCCATTTTCTCACCAATGTCTTTCCGGATCGGAGCGAAGTGTTTGTCTTTATTCTTCAGGTAACGCCAGGCCAGCTCTTCATCCAGCACGGGGCCGCAGATATGGATCTGTTCCTTTGCCGCCAGGAAGGTTTCCATCAAGCCCTTGTTCCTGCATAGGATCCAGCCTACCCGTATTCCCGGCAGCCCATATGTCTTGGATACCGAGGAAACGCTGATCACCCGGTCCGAATAATCACAGGCGATGGGGAGCTTTTCCCCGAAAGCCAGATCACGATAGGTCTCGTCGACAAGTAGCCAGGCCCCCTTTTCGGCAGCGATGGCGACCAGTTCTTTCATTTCCGCATCGCTCAGGCAAACTCCTGTCGGGTTATGAGGGTTGGTGACCGATATATATCTGGTATTTTCCGTAGCCATCTCCCGCAGGGCCTGCATGTCGATTCTGAATCCATTTTCAAAATAGAGGTCCAGGAATTTAACAGACGCACCGATGGCCCTCGGCGTTTCTATATTGGTCGCGTAGTTGGGCCTTATTACGACGAGTTCGTCCCCTTTCTCCAGCAGGGAGCTGGCGATGATAAACAGGGCGCCTGCGGCGCCCACCGTCAGCAGGACATCTTCCTTATGCAGGGTAGCGGTCTCTTTCGCAAGGAGTTCGCGTAAACCCTGATGCCCCTCATGAGCGCTGTAACAAAGCAAGATCTTGCCAAGCCCATCCATAAGATCTTCCATATCCCCGAACAGCATATCCTTATAAGAGCTTTCGGAAAGATTGTTCCTGATCTTGTCATAGCCCATCTGCTCCGGTGATTCGATCTCGATCGGCATTCTCTTGTACTGCATGCGCGGGGGAGTTTGGCGACAAGTTAGGATTTGTTTTGTATTTTCGGTTTCCAGACCCCCGCGACCTGTCTGAAACGGCAATTTCATATTACTAAATATCCCAGAATGAAAGAAAAGCGAATTGAGATCCTGGACAGCTTTAGATTCGTAGCAATAATCAGTGTTATCTTCTTTCATTATACCTACAGATGGACAGTCCCTTATAATAGTACTAATCTTTATCCATACGGGGATTTTTTTGGAAACAGCTTCAGGTATGGAAATAATGGGGTCCAATTTTTTTTTATTATTTCGGGCTTTGTGATAAGCTATACCTTAGAGAATACATCCGATCTGTCGGCCTTTTTTAAGAACAGATTCATTCGCCTGTTCCCACCGATTTTATTCTGGTCAATAATAACCTACCTGGTTTTTATCATCCTGGATAATGCCCACTTGTTTAGTACTTCGCATCAATTAAAGAATTTTTTACCCAGTCTCACTTTTATAAACCCTAAAATATGGGAGACCATTTTCAAAACAAAATTTGACTGGCTGAACGGAAGCTACTGGTCGCTATGGATTGAAGTTCAATTTTATTTTATCTCTTCTATTTTGTTCTTTATCAACAAAAAGAATTTCTTCAGAAATATTCTGGTCCTTACAGTGATAATGATCCTGCAAAATTACATTCTCATACATTTTCTACCGAGTAAAAGGATAGAACTTCTTTCGCCGACACTATTCTCGTTCGTTTCATCCTGGAGTTATGCGAACCAGGTAGTAAATATCGCTTCTTATATTGCTTTTTTTACAATGGGTGTCATTTTTCATCACTTATATAAAAGGTATCCGATCAGCCTGAGGTCGCTGGCTGGTCTTTGCGCTGTATTTATTCCGGTGTACATCCTGTTTTCCGGAATAATTATCGAGGCAAGGATAATATATTTTGTAATGATTACCCTTTTTCTATTAATGATCTATAAAAGGAGCTATCTGTCCTTTCTTGAAAACCCTCTTTTCAGAAGGATTGGCGTAATTTCCTATTCGGTCTATCTGGCACACGAGCACATCGGTGTCCTGCTGATAAATAAATATGGAGGGTATCTGGGCAACTGGAGCCCTTTATGTGTATTGATCATGCCAGTTCTGATCATTTTATCGGCAGAGCTGAGCTATCGGCTTGTTGAACAAAAAGTTGCCCGTCAATTAAAAAAACTGCTGTTTAAACCTAGGCGCCCCGAAAGTACACTTGTCCAGAGTCAGGCGACAAGATAGGATTTGTTTTGTATTTTCGGTCCCTATGAAAAGAAGGCAAATTATTTAGGCAAAGAATCTTTTAATCTATTCAGAGATTTATTGGCTGCGGCTAATTTTCTAGGCGCGAGAACTTTCCCTTTTAACATATTAAGATTTTCATTCACTGTTAAAGTTATTTCCTGCTGGAAAAGGTCACTTTTATATTTTATGATTTTTGGCTTATTATTTTTCATATACGTAATTTTTAAATAGCTATAAGGTGTGCCCAAATTTAGGCATTCTATCGCTGATTGAATAATCATCTATTTCACCTTCGTCATTAATGTCGCCAAATGCAAGATTAACGACATTTGGCATATCCGTAGAAGTAAACTCTATCCGTTTTGGAATTGCGCCATTTTTACCATCGCTCACAAATTCAAAAACCTCATAGTCATTAGCAATTTGTAATTCTGTATAAACTTCATACTTCATAAGGTTAGGTTTTATTTATATATACCTAAAACATTCTCATCTGCTCGCCCGGTCTCCTGAACTGTGTCGTATCCAAACCCCAGCGCTCCGCATTCAGTCCATATTTTTTTGTATACCGGGCGTATTGCTGCGCAACGAGCTGGGCTATATTGCCTTCACCGCGCATCCGCACACCAAAGCGGCTGTCATTCACTTTTCCATCATGTGCAGATTCGATCAGATGCCATACTTTATCCGCCCTGTCTGGAAAATTCTTGTAAAGCCAGTCGTGAAAAATGAGCTTGATCGCGCCGTTAAGCCGGATAAAGGTGTAGGCGGAAAAGGTAGCGCCATTTTCAGAGGCGGCCTTCATGATGCGCTGCATTTCATGTTCGTTGAGCCCCGGGATCATCGGGCCCAGCATGACGCCCATCCGCACGCCCGCATCACTCAGCTCTTTAATGGTCCTAAGCCTTTGCCTGGCCGTGGTAGTGCGCGGTTCCATCGTTCTGCGCAATTCTTCGTCGAAAGAAGTGATCGATACGAGGATGGAGACCAGCTTCTTTTCGGCCAGTTTGGTGAGGAGGTCCTTATCCCGGAGAATGCCCGCATTCTTGGTGATCATGCCGACGGGCTGGTTGAATTCCAGGCAGACTTCGAGAAGCTGGCGGGTGATGCCGAACTTTTTCTCGGCGGGCTGGTAGCAATCCGTGTTCCCGCTCAGCGAGATCGGCATACATTCCCATTTCGGGTTCATAAGGAATTTCCGCAGCAACTCCGGCGCGTTCTTCTTTACGATGATCTTTCTTTCAAAGTCCAGCCCGGCGCTGTAACCCCAGTATTCATGGACGTTACGCGCATAGCAGTAGGTGCAGCCATGCTCACAGCCCTGATAGGGGTTCATGCTGTACCACATGCCGACATCCGGGCTGTCCACTTTATTGACGATGCTTTTTGCGTTGTCTTCCAGGTATTGCGTCTCCGCATTCGGCTCCGTCCAGTCGTCAATGGCCTCGATATGTTCTTTGACCGTTTCGTTTTTGAGAAACCGGTTCTTCGGATTGAACTGGGCCCCGCGTCCCTTGAGATATTGGAGAGGGGAAGTAGGAACCTCGTCCATTTGTGGTGCAGGGACGTCTCTGTCCGTATAGGGTACACGAGCGTCCCTGTCCTTATTTTGTTCAGACATAAAATTAATTTTCAGAGGTAAACAAATGATTCCCGGACCATGATAAGCCTGGCAACAATAATCGCTATCCGAACAATTCTCCCTGACGGGTGGTCACAGGGAGGTTCTGGAATTCCAGCCGTTCGGCGATCTGCCAGGCCCTGTCTCCTTCGCGGCGTTTCAGCAGCAGCATGCTGTCGGCAATGAACCGTCCCGTGAAATGTTTCTGACCGTATTCCAGCCAGCCTTTCTCATATTGCCAGGGCAGCAGCTTGCTGGCAATGGTAAAATAAGGCTCGTCGATAAAATGAGGTTTGTGCTCCTTGTCCAGTTTCATCAGGGACTGCACTTCCCGGATTTCTTTCGACAGCTCCCGGACGGGCAGCTTGCTGATGACATTTATAAAGATCGTGTGGGAAGGAAAGCTGCCGAAATCCTTTAATTCCACTTTGAACGGGCAGAACCCCATGGCAATGGTCTTCAGGCGTTGTACGATGCGTTCTTCCATCAGCGCCAGCTGGGTAAACCTCGCTATGGTGACCTGGGGCCTTCCCCATTGGGCCGTCGGCGCCTTGTAGGCATCAAAAAATTCTTTTTTTACCTGCAGGATCCTGTTCCGCAATTCTTCGTGGGGGTTCAGCACCAGCATGTATTCGATCACAGGAAGCTGTTTCTTATAGCTCTCCCGCAGGGTCGTTGAAATGGGTTGAATAGCTTGTCGCATGATTTTTTCTTTTTTGTGGTGAGCTAATGCATCAGGCCGGTGTGGCGCAGGGCTGATGGGTCTCGGGTAATAAATGAAAGACATTTACCGTCCTGCAGGGATCGAAGGAATGATCTCTTTTTAACAATACCAGCTCCTCTACGCGGAACGATCCATGAAAGGTCCTGCGCGAATAATCGGGCATCGCCCTTCCGTACACCTGCTCCGTCAGGCCGCCTGCAATGCTGAGATATGGGCGCCCGATAAGATTGACCGGCGGGCAGCCCGATGACCGGATAAAATCGTCGATCGCTCCCAGTTGCTGGGCCAGCTGATTAAAAGGCTGCGCATCCTGCACCCGCAGGTAAATAGTGTGGGGCGGGAAGCCGCTGTAATTATTGAGCGTCAGGTCAAAACTTTTATGACGGCCGCAGATACGCTGGATCCACCGGATCAGCGTGCTTTCCATGGCTTCGCCGGCCTGAAAGGCGGCCATGGTGATATGCGGCTTGTTGCGGGAAGGCGACCACATGCCGTAGTCGCTTACAAACTGTTGCTGTTCGTCCAGCAGCTTGTCACGGAGCTCCCCGCAGGGATAGATGACGAGCAGGTATTCCACCCGCCGGGAATCCCCTTCCCTCGCTCTGGAACCCGGTTCCGGAGAGCTGATAAATAATCGTTGATTTACTAACCCGGTACCCATAAAAAAAGTTTAATTGTTCAATATTTTAGTATAAATTTACTAAATAAATTAGTATTTAAAAATTATTTTTCTTTCCTGCGCCGGGTCTCTTCAGCGATCTGGAAAAGGAGTTAAGGCTAAAATGAACTTTATGGAACTCGAACAATTTCAAGGGATGGATTACAAAGGCAGCAAACGCTTCACCCAATGGGATATCCCCACCGCCAACGCCACTGGTTTCGGCGCCGCAGCCGATGATTATATGGAAAGGGGCATCGACCTGAATGAACAGCTGATCCGGAACAAGCCCGCCACTTTTTTAATGAAAGTGAGCGGGGACGCCATGGTCGGAGCAGGCATCTTCAGCGGGGACACCGTGATCGTGGACCGTTCCGTAAAGGCCGTCAGCGGCAGAGTGGTCATCGCCACCCTTAACGGAGAAATGCTGATCCGCCGTCTCGAAAAAACATTCAACAAGATCCGTCTGATACCGGAGACAGCCCGTCTGTCCCCCATCGATGTGGACCTGTCCGGTTCGGAATTTTCCATCTGGGGAGTGGTGACCTATGTGATCCATAGTTTATGAATTTTATTAATTCCCGGTTATGAAGGCTATTGTCGACTGCAACAGTTTCTATTGTTCCTGCGAACGGGTGTTCCGCCCCGATCTCTGGAACAAACCCGTGGTCGTGCTCAGTAACAATGACGGCTGTATCATCTCGCGCAGCGATGAGGCGAGAAAGCTCGGCGTCGGGATGGCCGGACCTTATTTCG